>DURQ01000013.1 GCA_012840725.1 Bacillota bacterium | reverse complement strand
CGTATTCTCAAGATCACCGATGAAGTCGTGCGTTATCTGCTCGTTCGAAGAGACGTAGAATGAGCAAAGGAGTGACGACAGGTGTTGAATAGGGTAATTCTCATCGGGCGACTGGTGGCTGACCCGCAACTGCGCTACACTCAAACAGGTATTGCGGTAACCAATTTCACGCTTGCGGTTGATCGCCCCTTTGTTGGTCAAAGCGGCGAGCGGGAAGCAGATTTCATCGATATCGTCACCTGGCGCAAGCAGGCTGAGATCTGCGCCAACCACCTGACCAAGGGCCGCCTTGTGGCGGTGGAAGGGCGCCTGCAGATCCGTTCTTATGAAGATCAGAACGGGATCAGGCGCAAAGCTGCGGAAGTGGTGGCTGATCAGGTGCGCTTCCTCGATCGTGCAAGGGATTTTGGAACCGAACAACCAGTTGAAGAAGGGCCGCCCGAACCCGAATTTGATGATGTTCCGTTTTAACCAAAGTGGTTTGGAGGCGAAATAATGGCAAGAGAAAGAGGCCGTCGGGGCAGAAGGAAGGTATGCTCTTTTTGCGTCGATAAGATCGACCTGATCGACTATAAAGAAGTCGGCCGTCTGCGCCGCTACACGACAGAGCGCGGCAAGATTCTGCCGAGGCGTATTACCGGCAACTGTGCACGGCATCAGAGACAGCTGACCACAGCGATCAAAAGAGCTCGTTTCATGGCCTTGATGCCTTATACGGTTGACTAACGACAAGGGAGCAGCGCAGCTGCTCCTTTTTAGAATGCAGAATAGAGGGTGAACGCATGAAGACACGTTCCTTGACGGAAGGGGCGCTCCTCGGGGCGCTGACGGTTCTCCTCACCATCCTCGGCGAGTACCTGGGCATTCCGGCTGTGATCGTGCCCGTGCCCCTGATCCTCCTTGTCTACCGCCAGGGTTTTCGCTGGGGCGTGATCACCTCGCTGGTGGCGGCCCTGGTCACGGGCCTGGCTGCCGGGCATGTTCTGGCGGGCCTGTCCATCATCATCTGGGGCTTCGTGGGCGTAGCTCTCGGCATTGCCCTCAAGGAAAAGCTCTCCTTCCCTAAGCTCATGGTCATCGGTATTTTTGCCAACCTGGTGGTCATCGGGCTGAACGCTCTCCTCTACACCTTGATCATCGGTGGCAGCCAATTCCTTGACATGATGAACACCCTGACCCAGAGCATCGAACAGGCCATGGACACAGCGAGAAGCCTGGGTGCAGCTGAAGAAGCGCTGGTCAATTACCAGGTTATGCTCCAGCTGGTGCCCTTCATCTTCAGAAACGCGCTGCCGGCCATGCTCTTCCTTTCCTCACTGGCGATGGCCTTCATCCACCTGGCCGTGGCCCGGCTGGTGCTGAAGCGCATGGGCGACAGCGTTCCCTGGGTCAAGCCCTTTACACAGTGGAGGCTGCCCGGCTACTGCGCGATCTTCCTCATCTTCGGCTGGATCACCACTCAGCTGGCGATCCTGCTGGAACTGCCGCCGTGGCTGGAATTTGTGGGCGTAAACCTTTTCTATATCTCTTCCAGCGCTTACCTGGTGACCGCCATCAGCCTAGCCTGGTATTACTTCAACCAGCGCCGCACGCCCACTTTCCTGCGGGTCCTCTTTGTCCTCCTTCTGTTCTGGGTTCCGTTTGTGCTCATGGCCATGATGCTGCTCACCATAGTCGACGGGTTTGTTGACCTTCGCAGGTTAATGGCGTCCAAAGCAGAAGTAGTAAAGGAAGAAGATGTTCATGGCGCAGAAGACCCTGAGGGGGACGACAGCGATTCTGATGAATAGAAAGGCGGGGTGGTATGAAGGTCATACTGCAGGCAGATGTTAAGAGTCTTGGCCGAAAAGGCGATGTGGTGGATGTGGCGGAGGGTTACGGCCGCAACTACCTCCTGCCGAGGGGCCTGGCGGTGGAAGCCAATGAGGGCAATCTGCGCCACGCTGCCCAGCAGAAGCAGGCAGAGTCCGCCAAGGCCGAGCGCGAGCTGAAAGAAGCTCAGAAAATCGCAGATAAGATAAAGGACAAGAAACTTGAGGTGAAAGCCAAGGTTGGCGAAGCAGGGAGGCTCTTTGGTTCGATCACTCCCCAGGAGATCGCTGATCAGCTGCGCCGGCAGTTCGCGGTAGAAATTGACAAGAGGAAGATTGAGATTAAAGAGCCAATAAAGAGCCTGGGCACCCACTCCGTGGTGGTGAAGATCCACCCCAAGGTGCATGCCGCAGTGCTGGTCAATGTCCAGCCCGAACAGGTGTAGTACTTATGCTGGAGGGTAATCCCCATTGGATACAACACAATCGCGTAACAAGGATCTCTCGCTGGAAAAGCATGTAACAGCACTCATGACCATTTTGGCTGAGGTGCACGGCGAGGATCAGCTGGTCTTAAAGGCCGGCAAATTAGATTCCCTGGAGCTCTTGCAGTCCGACAAGATTGAAGATCGCATTTTGGCCTTGGAACGCCTGGTCCATGACGATCCCACTATCGTGGATCAGCGTACACCCGAGGAAGCCGTTCAGGTCCTCCACGAGTTGGAGGACCATTTAGCCGATCTTATGGCCAGGCGCGCCGTGGAAGAGCAGCTTGAGCAGAAGGTCAGCGCCAAGATGCAGGAGCGCCATCTGGAGTATATCAAAGAGGTCCGCATGCAGGTGCTTAAGGAAGCGGCTGGCCCGGATAACGCCCAGACGCTGAAGAAGTACGCTGAGCTGGAGATGCTGGAAAAACGCAGCCTCTCCAAGACCGCGGCCGATCTCATGCGGCCCCAGCGCCTGGAAGAAGTGGTGGGGCAGGACGAGGCCGTCAAGTCCCTGCTCACCAAGCTGAGCTCTCCTTTTCCTCAGCACGTGCTGCTCTACGGGCCGCCCGGTGTGGGCAAGACCACCGTTGCCCGCTTGGCCCTGCAGTACGCCAAGGAGAAGGAATACACTCCCTTCAGCGCCGATGCCCCCTTTGTGGAGGTTGACGGCACTACGCTGCGCTGGGATCCCCGGGAAGTGACCAACCCCCTCCTCGGTTCGGTGCATGATCCGATCTACCAGGGAGCAAAAAGGGACCTGGCCGACGGTGCGGTACCCGAGCCCAAGCTGGGCCTTGTGACCGAAGCCCACGGCGGAGTGCTCTTCATTGATGAGATCGGGGAGATGGATCCTGTCCTTCAGAACAAGCTGCTTAAGGTTTTAGAGGACAAGCGGGTGTTCTTTGAATCCTCGTACTATGATCCCCATGATCCCCAGATTCCCAAGTACATCCATGAGCTGTTCACCAAGGGTGCCCCAGCAGATTTCCTGCTGATCGGGGCCACGACGCGGGATCCTTCGGAGATCAGCCCCGCCCTGCGCTCGCGCTGCGCAGAGGTGTTCTTCAATCCGCTGACGCCCCAGGACATCGTTGAAATCGTCCGCTCAGCCGCCAAGCGCTTGGGCGTGCAGCTGGCGCCTGGCGTGGCGGAACTGGCGGCGGAGTACACCATCGAGGGCCGCAGAGCCACGAGGCTCCTGGCAGATGCCTTCGGGGTAGCGCTCTACCGCGGTGGGCGCCAGGGGGAGCTGGAGATCACAAAGGCGGACATGCAGGAAGTAATCCAAACCTCCAGGCTCAGCTCCTATGTGCCCACTAAGGCCTCTTCCACAAAGGAAGTGGGGCGCATCCTGGGCCTCGGCGTGGTTGGCTACGTTGGTTCAATCCTGGAGATCGAGGCGGTGGCCTTTCCCAGCCGCGAGCCGGGCAAGGGGCAGGTGCGCTTTAACGAGACCGCGGGCAGCATGGCCAAAGACAGCGTGTTCAACGCCGCATCGGTTTTCCGCGCTTTGACCGGCGAAGAGCTGAGCAACTATGATGTGCACGTGAACGTGGTTGGCGGAGGAAACATCGACGGCCCTTCGGCTGGCGTCGCGATTTTGGCTGCCATCATCAGTGCCGTCAAGGGGCTGCCCATTCCCCAAGATATTGCTGTGACCGGGGAGATCTCCCTGCGGGGCAAGGTCAAGGCGATCGGGGGCCTGCACGCCAAGATCTACGGAGCGAAGCAGGGTGGGGTTCGGAAGGTCTTTGTTCCTGCGGAAAACATGGACAACCTTCCCCCAGCCGTGGAAGGCGTTGAGGTAGTCCCCATCGAACATGTGCAGGACTTTTTGCAGCAGATTTTCCCCCAAGGCCTGCGGACTGAACCCGCAGCCTTGGTGGCCAGATAGAAACACAACCCGGCCCTGGGCATGAAGTTTTCGTAAATGGGCCGGGTTTTGTTATGCCCCGAATTGCGGCTCCCGCGGCATTGGTGTAGACTAGGGGAGGAAAGACTAGACTAGATACGAAGGGGGGAGAAGTTGAGTGGACAGCAGCAGTAGTCGGCCGAACATAGAAACGAGCCCTGACCCAGACCCGCGGCCGGAAGATGTGAGCCTCCGCTCATTTCTCCCGATTGCCGCTGTCTAATTCCAGGCGTCGCTGCTCGTTTTTATGCTCCACCAAATTTGGAAAGGAGGATAAAAACAGATGGCAATTGACCTTCGTGATCTGGAACGTCTGATCGCCCAAAAAGACTTTAAAGGTGTGCGCGCAGAACTATCTGATCTGCAGGACGCGGACATCGCTGCCTTCATGGAGGAACTGAAGAGGGAGCATGTGGTCATGGTGTTCCGCTCTCTGCCCAAGGATCGGGCAGCGGAGATCTTCTCTTATCTCTCCAGCGACATGCAGCAGTACATTGTGGAAGCAATAACCGACCAGGAAATCAGTCATATTATTAACGACCTGTTTCTGGATGATGCCGCAGACTTTTTGGAGGAGATGCCGGCCAATGTGGTGAAGCGGGTGCTGCGCAACGCTTCGCCAGAGGTGCGGGAGCAGATCAATCACTTCCTCAAATACCCACCCTACTCTGCGGGCAGCATCATGACCGCCGAGTTTGTGGATCTGAGGAAGAAAATGACGGTGGCTGAAGCCTTCAAGAGGATCCGGCGTACCGCTCTGGATAAAGAAACGGTCTACACCTGCTACGTCACGGACGAGAACCGCCACTTGGAGGGCGTAGTCACCGTCCGGGAACTGTTCCTGGCCGATGAAGATGCAGTGATCGGCGACATAATGGAACGCAATGTCATTTTCGCCCGCACCACCGATGACCAGGAAGCGGTGGCAGCCCTGTTTTCCCATTACGACTTCATGTCACTGCCGGTCGTGGACGAAGAAAACCGCCTGGTCGGGATCGTCACCCTCGACGACGTGGTGCAGGTTATCCATCAGGAGGCCACGGAAGACTTCCAGAAGATGGCGGCCATGGTCCCCTCGGAAAAGCCCTATCTGAAAACCAGCGTGTTTTCCCTTGCGAAGAACCGGGTTATCTGGCTGATGATCCTCATGCTCTCGGCTTCAGTCACCGGCAGCATTTTGGGGAAATATGAGGCGGCCTTTGTAACCCTTCCCGTCCTGGTAACCTTCCTTCCCATGTTGACCGACACAGGGGGAAATACCGGGTCCCAGAGCTCAACCTTGGTGATCCGCGGCATGGCGCTCAACGAGCTCAGCCCCAAAGACGTGGGGCGCATCATCCGTAAGGAGCTGGCAGTAAGCGCCCTGGTGGGCCTGGCACTTTCCACAGCCAACTTCCTGCGCATCCTTTTGTTCCACTCGGGAAGCGTCACCATGGCATTCGCCGTATCCTTGGCCCTTTATGCCACCGTGATTGTGGCGGCCACTATCGGCAGCATGCTGCCCTTGGCGGCCCGGGCGTTGAAAGCGGACCCAGCCATCATGGCTGCGCCCGTGGTTACGACGCTGGTAGATGCAACTGCACTGCTCATCTATTTCAAGATTGTAGATCTGCTGCTTCTCTGAGGCAGGCGCCGGGCGCTGGGCGGAACGCGTAGACTTCCGCCTGTAGGCCAGTGCGCCGCTGGTAGGCTGCGCAGACATGTTCTTCAAACTCGGGCAGGCTCGGTTCGGGCACCAAAGCGATGGTGCACCCCCCGAAGCCTGCCCCTGTCATTCTGGAACCCAGCACTCCGGGTACCTGCATGGCCAGTTCCACCAGCAGGTCCAGCTCTGGGCAGCTGACCTCATAGTCGTCCCGGAGGCTCTCATGGGAGGCGGTAACCAGCCGGCCGAACTCCTCCAGATTTCCTGCCTTCAGGGCGGCCACGCCCTGCAGTACCCGGGCATTCTCCGTCACCACATGGCGAGCGCGCCGGGCTAAGGGGGCGGGAAGCGCTTCCACAAGGGGCAGGTGCTCAGGGCCCACATCCCGCAGCGACCCAATCCCAGGCAGCTCCACCTGAAGCAGCCGCACCGCTTCTTCACACTGCTGCCGGCGGGTGTTGTACTCTGAGCCGGCCAGGCCCCGGCGCACTCCGCTGTTCGCCACCGCTACGGCATAGCCCCGCCCCGCCAGGGGCAGAGGCACCGCTTCATACTCCAGGCTGCGGCAGTCAAGGAAGAGGGCATGATCGCTCTGGCCCAGCGCCGAAGCAAACTGGTCCATGATCCCGCAGGCCACTCCCACAAACTCATTTTCCGCTCTCTGTGCCAGTTTGATCAGGTCCCAAGACTCCAGCTTCCAGCCGTGGAGGGCATCGAGAAGCAGGGCCGCAGCCACCTCAAGGGCGGCTGAGGAAGAGAGGCCAGCTCCCTGAGGGACACTGCCGGTGATGGCCAGATCTGCTCCCCGGGGCCCAAGCCCGAGCTTCTGCAGCTGCACATACACGCCCTTTATATAGTTAGCCCAGGGGTTGTTTTGGCTTGGCACAATGTCTTCCAGCAAGAAACTCTCTGCGGCCGCATAGTCTAGGGAATAGAGGTTTACCTTCTCCGTGCCGTTCAGCGCCCCGGCGATCTGGATGCCCGCATCGATGGCCATGGGGAAAACAAAGCCCTGGTTGTAATCGGTGTGCTCGCCCAAGAGATTAACCCGCCCGGGTGCCCAGGCGACCTGCACAGGCCCGGAGTGGGGGAACCTGGTCCGGAACTCCCTGATCAGCTCATCCACTGGTCTTCTCTCCTCTCAGCTTGGCTGCCTGGTCTTCTGGAGTCATGTCCGTGATAAACGTGCCCGCTCCCGACTCCACGCTGGCCAGGTACTTCAGTTTATCTGCTGCTCGGTTCAAAGGATAGAACTCAAAATGGAAATGATAATAAGGATGCTCACCCTTCGCCGGTGCCTGGTGCAGGACCATCATGTAGGGCAGGGTAAAGCCGAAGAGGGCATCATACTTGACCAGAACCTCCTTCAGCAGGCTGGCCAAGGACTCCTGCTCGCCATCGCTCAGCTCCGGCAGGCTCTGCACATGGCGCTTGGGGTAGAGGTGCACCTCGAAGGGGTAGCGGGCAAAGAAGGGCACAAAGGCGCAGAACTGGTCGTTTTCCGCGATGATGCGCAGCCCCGCCCCCCTTTCCTCCGCCAAGATGCGGCAGTAGAGGCACTGGCCCTCGGTGCTGTGGTGCTCCCGGGCAGATTCGAGTTCAGCTGCGATGGTGGGGGGAATGAACGGGAAGGCGTAGATCTGCCCGTGGGGGTGGTGCAGGGTAACCCCCACCGCATCTCCCTTATTCTCGAAGACTAATACATATTTGATGTTGGGCAGGGATCCAAGGTCGCGGCAGCGGTCGATCCAGACGGCGATCAGGTTTCTGATGCGGGTTACAGGTTCCCGGGATAGGGTGGTGTGGTGATCGGGGGAATAGAGCACCACCTCGCAGATCCCTTCCGCAGGGGCGGTGCGGTAGAGCTCACTGCCCTCCACCTCAAGCGGCGGCGGGGGCATGCGCAGGGAGGGGAACTTGTTCTCAAAGACCACGATATCATAGTCCTCCGCCGGAACCTCTGTGGGGAAGGCTCCCGGAAGCGTGGGACACAGGGGGCAGAAATCTTCCGGCGGTTTATATGTACGGTCCTGGCGGTGGGAGGCAACGATCACCCACTGCCGAAGCTGGGGATTCCAGCGCAGTTCGGACATGAGATCACTTCCTAACCTTTTTCTTCTGAGCAAAGGTGTAAAAGATAATGTAGCGCCCGTCTTCCTTCCGGACCACCTTTTTCTCCATGCTCCCACCTCCTGGCTTCCCACTTTATTGTACAAAAAAGATCGAGCCCGCTTCAAGGGAATCGCCCCCTGGATCGGGAAACTAGTATACAGACCAGACTGACACGGAGGGAAGATCATGCGTACCATAGTGCACACGGAAAAGGCTCCTGCGGCCATCGGCCCGTACAGCCAGGCTGTCAAGGCAGGTAACTTCCTCTTCATCTCGGGACAGCTGGGCGTGGACATGTCCAGCGGCGAGATTCCCTACGACTGCACAGCGTCCCAAACAAGAAATGCCCTGAACAACCTGGAGAGCATCGCTCAAGCAGCGGGTACCAGCCTGAAGAACGCAGTGAAAGTGACGGTGTACCTCACGGATATGGGCGACTTTGCCAAGATGAACGAGGTCTATGCCGGTTTCTTCCCGGAAAACCCGCCCGCCCGGGTGTGCGTGGCTGTAAAGGAACTTCCCAAAGGGGTCTCCGTAGAGATAGATGCCATCTGCTTGTGTGAAGACTGAAAGAGGATACAGGGGAGGAACCGCTATGCCCAAACTGAGAGTGGGCGTTATTTATGGAGGACGTTCAGGAGAGCACGAGGTTTCGCTGATGTCGGCCCAGTCCGTGATCAGCGCTTTGGACAAGGAGAAGTACGAGATAATCCCGATCAAAATCGACAAGGACGGCCGCTGGTCCGACCGGCTGATCGCAGCCGATCCGACGCGCGACGCGGGCTTGGATGTAGTGTTCCCCGTTCTGCACGGCACCTTTGGGGAAGACGGGACCATGCAGGGCCTGCTCGAACTGGCCAACCTGCCCTATGTGGGGGCGGGGGTGGCCTCCTCGGCGGTTTCCATGGACAAATCCTTCATGCGGGTCCTGTTCGCCAATGCAGGACTCCCGATCCTTCCCTGGGAAGTTGTTTTCAACTATGAGTGGCGGGAAGAGCCGGAGCAGGTAACGCAGAGGCTGGAAGAGGCCCTGGGCTACCCAATGTTTGTCAAACCGGCCAACTTAGGTTCCAGTGTGGGCGTGACGAAAGTCAAAAGGCGCGAGGACCTGGCGGCCGCCATGGAACTGGCCTTGAGCTTCGACCGCAAGGCCGTGGTGGAAAAGGGGCTGGAGGGCGGCCGCGAGGTCGAGTGCAGCGTCCTCGGCCACACCCATCCCGAGGCCTCGATCCCGGGCGAGATCGTGCCGTGCAACGAGTTCTACGACTACGAAGCCAAGTATCTGGAAGACTCGGAGCTGATCATCCCCGCCCGCCTAAGCGAGGAGCAGATTGCGACCGTGCGGGAGTACGCCTGCCGCGCCT
>DURQ01000072.1 GCA_012840725.1 Bacillota bacterium | reverse complement strand
TACACTCCATCCACATCCGTGTAGATCTCGCAGACGTCAGCATCGAGAGCTGCGGCCACAGCCACCGCCGTCGTGTCTGACCCGCCTCGACCCAGGGTGGCGATGTCGTTGTTGGGAGTCAGGCCCTGAAACCCCGCGACGATCACTACCTGTCCCTTTTCCAGTTCTGTCTTGATACGGGCGCCGTCCACCATTCGGATCCGCGCCTTGGTATGCTGCGTGTCAGTAAGAATCCCGCCCTGCGGCCCGGTGAGCGAGATCACCGGTTCACCCAGAGAGTCTATTGCCATGGCCAGGAGGGCTATGGAAGCCTGTTCCCCTGTGGCCAGAAGCATGTCCAGCTCACGCTTGGGTGGATTCTTGGAGATTTCTTTGGCCTTGGCGATAAGCATGTCCGTGGTCTTTCCCTGTGCAGAGACCACGACCACCACTTGATGCCCCTGCCTGGCCGTTTCCACCACCCGGCGGGCGACAGCCATAACTCGTTCGGTGTCAGCTACCGATGAACCACCGTATTTTTGAACAACTACGCCCATGTCTTCTGCCCCCTCACCTGATATTAAGATAACATATAGCAGGCAGAGGTAACAATAAATGGGCAGTAAAAAAGGTGAGAACAACTCTGCTCCCACCTGCTTAAGCCTGCTGTTTAGAGGATGATGCAGATCAAGCCGCCGCTGCCTTCGTTGATGATCTTGCTCAAGGTCTCCTGCAGCTTCTCCTGTGCGTGTTCAGGCATGCGGTAGAGCTTGCTGTTGATCCCCTCCCGAACCAGGTCTTGAAGGGATCTGCCCAGGAAATCCCGTTCCCACAGTACGTTCGGATCCCGCTCGAACTCCTCGGTCAGGGAGCGGATCAGTTCCTCACCCTGTTTCTCCGTTCCCACAAAGGGGGTAACCTCAGTCTGGATACTGGCCTGAACCATGTGAATCGAAGGCGCACTGGCTGTCAGCTTGATGCCGAAGTTGCGTCCCTGCTTGATCAGCTCGGGCTGCTCGAAGGTGATGTCTTCCAGACTGGGAATGACGATGCCGTAACCAGTTTCTCGCACATGCTGGAGAGCTGCCGCGATTTTGTCGTACTCCCGTTTGGCCGCAGTCAAATCCTGCATCAGCCGCATGAGGTGGTGATCACCTTCCACCTCGAGGCCCGTCATCTCGGCCAGGATGTTGTAAAAGAGCTGGCTCTGCAGGTTGATTGCGAGGGTAGCCCGTCCCGTACCCAGATCGAGGGCTTCCACCTGCACTGCCTGAACATACTCAGAGGCCTCAAATCTCCCCACCGCCAGCTGCTGCACGTCTTTGACCTTTTTTAGGCGCAGCACCGTTTCCCATGCGAGTTCTTCATAGAGCTGCCGCAGCCAGTGATCAGCCTTCAGTTCTCGCACCCATTTGGGCAGACGGACGTTGAATTCCCGCAGGGGGAATTCCAGAAGCACCTCGGCAAAGAGGCGCAGGATGTCGTCGTGGGTCATGCGCAGGCAGTCAAGGGGCACAACGGTAACCGAATACATCTCCCGCAGGCGCTGAGCCAGAGCCTGAGTCTCGGGGCTGCTCGGGTGCGCTGAGTTGAGGGCAACAACAAAGGGTTTGCCCAGAGCCTGGAGCTCCTCGATCACCCGGCTTTCCGGTTCCTCATACTCACTGCGAGGCAGGTCAGCGATGGATCCATCGGTGGTGACAACCAAGCCGATCGTGGAGTGCTCGTTGATCACCCTGCGGGTGCCCAGTTCCGCGGCTTCCTGAAAAGGGATCGGGTGCTCAAACCAGGGGGTCCGTACCAGCCGGGGACCGCTCTCATCCTCATAACCCTTGGCACCTTCGACCGTGTAGCCCACGCAGTCCACAAGGCGGATCCTAGCCTTGATGTTCTCCACAAAGGTGATCTCCACCGGGTCGTCAGGCACGAACTTGGGCTCAGTCGTTGTGATGGTCCGCCCTGCCCCGCTTTGAGGCAGCTCATCCCTGGTCCGCTCCTTGAGATAAACGTCCGTTATGTTGGGCATGACGAATAAGTCCATGAAGCGCTTGATAAAAGTGGACTTCCCCGTCCGAACGGGGCCCACCACGCCTACGTAGATGCTTCCAGCGGTCCGCTCCGCAATATGGGAAAAAACGTCAAACTTTTCCATTCCGGCTCCCCTCCTAAGTATAGGCGCCCTCACTCACCGACATGAGGGTGGACAGTATACTATATTACTGCGGAGGGAGAAATATAACAGCCTTCGTGGAATTGGAGACAAGCCAGACTGCGTTTCAACGCTCTACTCTCTGACCGACGCGGAACTCAGTACCCCTGCGCAGACGTTCGATGTTGCTTCGGTGCCGGAAGATGGTTACGACGGCCATGAATGTGCCCAACCCAATCTCGGACCACCCTGCACCCGCCAGCAGCAGGACAAAGGGCAGACAAACAGCAACGGATATGGAGGCCAGGGAGATGTAACGAAAGGCAATGAGCACGGTGAGCCAGATCAGAAGCAAGACCAAAGCCGTCAGGGGACGGAAGACTGCCAGAACGCCGGCGATAGTAGCCACGCCTTTTCCGCCCTTGAAACCAAGAAACAGCGGCCAGTTGTGGCCAAGCATGGCAAAGGTGCCTGCCAGCAGATGCAGCACGGGTTCCTCCAAGAACCTCTGGGCGATGAGCACTGACACGGCCCCCTTGCCCACATCGCCGATAAGCGTAAGCGCCGCAGGAATGTAACCAGCGGTGCGCAGAACGTTCGTCATACCTATGTTGCCGCTGCCGTACTGGCGTACGTCCACTTTGGCCCACCACTTGCCCACCAGGAGCCCAAAAGGGATGCTGCCCAGTACATAGGCCGCAGCCATGACCATAAGATAGATCATTCTTCCCTCTCCTTAGCCACAATCATTATGGGGGTACCCACGAAAGCATACTCCTGGCGGATGCGGTTCTCCAGATAGCGCTGATAGGAAAAGTGCAGCAGATCCTTTCTGTTCACATGCAGCACAAACGTGGGCGGTTTGACCTGAACCTGCGCTCCGTAATAGATCTTCAAAGGGACGCCCTTGTCGCTCGGGGGCTGGTTCATGGCGACCGCATCCTGGATAATCTGGTTGACCACCCCGGTGGACAGGCGCATGTTGCGGGATTCGTGCACCATCAAGCAGAGCTCAAGCAGTTTGTCGATGCGCTCGCCGGTCCGAGCTGAGATGAACACCACTGGCGCGAAATCCAGAAAGAGAAGCTGCTCGCGCAAACCCTTTTCGAAGTCCCGCATGGTGTTGGTCTCCTTGAGCACCAAGTCCCATTTGTTGACTGCCAAGATGATGCCCCGTCCTTGTTCATGCGCGATGCCGGCAATCCGCTTGTCCTGGTCAGTCAGGCCTTCCACAGCATCGATCATGATCACGGCAATGTCCGAACGCTCGACAGCGCGCAGAGTTCTGATCACGCTATAATATTCAACACTCTCGTCAACCTTGCTCTTGCGGCGCAGACCCGCTGTGTCTATAAGAGTCAGGTTTTGGTCGCGGAAGACGAACTTGGTGTCGATGGCATCTCTAGTTGTTCCTGGAATGTCGGTGACGATGACACGCTCTTCGCCCAGGATCTTGTTTACCAGCGAAGACTTGCCTACATTGGGCCGGCCCACGATGGCGACCTTAAGCGAATCATCTTCCGTGACATCAGCATCGGCCGGGAAATGCTCGACCACCGCGTCGAGAAGATCCCCGATATTCCGCCCATGCGCGGCGGATACCAATATGGGCTCGCCGAGACCCAAAGCGTAAAAATCCACAGATGCTTCCCAGGTTTGCTCTGTGGACTCCACCTTGTTCACGCAGAGAACGACAGGCTTGCTGCTGCGCCTCAGGATGGACGCTATCTCTTCGTCCACGCCGGTTAGGCCTTCTCGCCCGTCAACCACGAAGATGATCACGTCCGCTTCGTCGACAGCGACCAATGCCTGCTGCCTCACCTGCCTGGTAATGACATCGTCCTGAAAGTCTATTCCACCTGTATCAATGATGCTGAACCACTTGTCCAGCCACTCGGCATCGCCGTAGATGCGGTCACGGGTTACTCCGGGCACGCTTTCCACAATGGCCGTCCGCCCTCCTGTGATGCGGTTGAAAAGCGTGCTTTTCCCGACATTCGGTCGGCCCACGATGGCCACAATCGGTCTATCCATATAAACCTCTCCTCAACTGCCTGCGATCATAGAATGGATCCTTCGCTATCTGCCAGGCAAATCCTTCTCGCCCTCAGTGCCGCACGATGACCAGCACTCCGTTGTGCAGATCGTGCACGGCGGCACCCAGGACCTTGGCCAGGAGAAGGGCCACCTCGTACTGCTCCTCCGCACCGCGCGCGTAAAAGATGGGGGCTCCGCCCCCCACCTGCGCCCTGTCCACCGCCACTACAGCAAGGATCAGCTTCCGCCACTCCCCTCAATCTAACATCTTTCCCGCTACCGAGGTGAGGGGCTTGCGCACAGCACCCTCCAGCACCGGGACTCTCCGGATCGCAGTAAGAAAGGCGTCGGGGTCATCCTCCGAGGGCACCATGACGAGATAGAGGCAGCCGCTGGACGGATTGCGCCGCACCAAGGGGATGAACTCCTGCTCACCGACGTCCATATACACACCGATCATGGCCGAAACATCGTGGGCGATGGCCTGCATCTGGCCGAGGTTCGCAAGGGTTGCTTTGGCGTTGGGACCTTTGGGGATGATCTTGGCTGCCAAACCGCGCTCCCGGTAGACCGCTCGCGCCGTCTCCAGTCCCACGTTCATCAGCACCGTATCCTCCACCTTCAGGAGGGCTTGGTCAAACTGGAGTTCGGCCAATTCCACCTCCGCGATATCGCCAACCCGATCGCCGTGCATCAGGCGGCTCAGCAGCGCGGCCATGGCCAAGCCCACCAAAGAACAGACCGCCAGATTCCCAAAGACGCCTCCGGGCCAGAGGCGCGCAGCAACAGCCACCGCCAAAGAGACCCAGATGGCCAAGTAGTTGCGAGCCTCAAAGACGCGGGCTATGCCCTCGATGTAGGCAGTACCACGCTTGACGAGCTCGGTGGACTCCATGGCTTCGAGGGTATCCCGTTCCACGCTGCGCACCTCGCGAAACTGCGAGGCAGCCAAGATGAGGAAAGAAACCGCAGCATACTCTTTCTCAATCACTGCCGGCACGATCACCGCTCCGATCGCGGCCCCGATAAACCCCACGAAGAGGTGAATCGCCCACCCCTGGGGGTAACTGGGATACTGGCGGTAGTCGCGGCGAAGCATGTACAAACGGGCCAGAAAGCCCGCTGTTGTGGCAGTCACGAGATTGAAGATATGGCTCATTGTTCGTCGTCCGAATCGTGATCTCTCTCGGCCAATCCCGCCTCCCGGCGGAAAAACCCTGCCAGAGTACCGATCCTTCCCTGCTTGATCAGAAGAAAAGCGGCGCCCAATCCTCCGGCAATGAGGACCGTCCAGAGGAGGGAGCGGCTCGCTCCTCCCCCGATCTGTTCTTCAGCCTGCTGTCTGCTGCCCGTGGTAAGCCCGGCCGCAGCCGGAATGACCTTGGCAAAGAATTCGGCCGCCTGCTCCGCGTGATCCAAGCGGTTGGTGTGGGCGCCAAACTCCAGAAGGATGGTCTTCGGTCCCAGGTCTTGGTTATAGTTCCCTTTGGCATCGAAGATCCCCTCAACGATCCCGGGGTAGAGCTTGTCGGCCACTGCTTTGAGGCGCTTGGCGTACTCCAGGTTTGCCTCCCGGTTCTGGTTCTGCCTGCCCACCACGATGCGCACCTTGGTGACCGGTTCGCCGTTTACCTCGGCTTCATATACCTCGGGGGGTGTCGCGTCCCGGTGGACATCGATCAGGGTGTCGGGCTGCTCCTTCAGCAGCTCAACCGCAGTGCGCCGCGAGCGCACATAGGCCTGCCCGTCGTGGGGGATGTGGCTGTTGTCTGACCAATGAACGGTGAGTCCCTGCGCTTCCAGCGCGCTAGCCAAGGCTTTTCCGACGCGCAGGACATCCCCCCTGCCATCATCGCGGGATTCAGTACCGCTCGTGGGCACATAGGATTCGTCGTTGTGGGTGTGGTAGATGCCCACCACTCCCGAGGCCTGCGCGGCCTGGGCCACTTCAGCCCTGAGCAGTTCCTCCCCGATCTCCGGCAGGACAACCGTCTCCAGGTAGCGCACCCGTACCGTATCGCCTTCTGTCTGGACCACTTCAAAAAGGCGGTTATCGGCTGCTATGTACCTGTCGCCGGGATCCAGTTCCCGGGCTGTCATGGTGATCGCTTCGCCTTCGTCGTCCAACAAGGTGAAGAAACCTCCGTCCCGGCGTTCATCGGCAGAGGCCGCTTGGGATAGGGCGAGCACCCCAAGGAGGATGAGTACTGCAGCTTTGCGCGAGCAACGTCTCACAGGTCTTCACCCCCCTCGGCCAAGCGCTCCCTTGTTTCTCCCACGAACTCTGCGAGGCCCACCGCGATCAGGCCCGAGACGATCATGGCGTCAAACACCCCGGCCCCGCCCAACACTACCCGGGTGGGCATGTTAGCCAGCAGGGCCTGAACGAGATGGACCAGATCGACGGCAAAGAGCCCCAAGACACCGGCGATGAAAGACGCCCGGCGGGAGCGGCCTGCTAGATAGCCCACGATGCCGGCTACGATCGCGAACAGCCAAAGGGGATCGATAAAAAGATAGGGACTGGAAGGGTCAAAGTCTGTAACCTGGCTCACCCCGTAGATCACCCCGCCGGTCACTAAGGCCGCGACCAAGGCGCGCAGCCGTTCGCGAGCTGCATCGGCTCGGATCAGCAGGTAGATGACCAAGGCCAGCGGCACCAACCCGCCTCCCAAGTTGATGCCCACGGTGGTGCGACCGGCACTCAGCGGCAGGACGATGAAGCTCCCTCCGATCATCAGAGCGATAGCGATCAGGGCTTGTGTATCGGTCAGGCGCATGCGGTCGAGCAGGCGCTGGCCAACTCCGAAGTAGATCAGCGCTGCGATGACCAGCAGCAGGACAGTTCCCACAGGCAAGAGGATCCCTCCCGTGTTTTCACGAAACGCCTGACTCTATTGTTCCCGGCAGCAACGGGCGTATCCAAGAAAAAATCCTGTAGGCCGGAACCTACAGGATTTCTGTGGTTGTTTGATTGCTATCTAAGGTCGTCTTTGAACAGGTCACCAAACATATCTCCGATGTTGGTGGTCAGTTCTTCGCGGTCGGTGCCTTCCGCCAAGTTGGGCTGTTGCTGCTGCTTGGGTTTCGGCTGCGCCTGCGGCTTCGGCTCGAGCTCCTTGATGCTGAGTCCGATCCGGCGGGCATCTGGATCGACGCTGATCACCTTTACCTGGACCTGATCGCCCGGCTTGACCACGTCTTCAGCCTTAGCCACATGCTTGTGGGAAAGCTCGCTGATGTGAACCAGACCCTCGACACCGTCTTCCAGTTTGACGAAGGCGCCGAAGTCAACAACCCTGGTTACTTCGCCGGTCACTTTCTGACCGACGGCATAGCGCTCGCCCACAGTGGTCCACGGATCCGGAACGGTCTGCTTCAGCCCGAGGGAGATGCGCTCCCGCTCCTTGTCGACGCCCAAAATCATGACCGTAACCTCATCGCCTTCAGCAACGACATCGGAAGGATGGTTGACTCTGCTGTAAGCCATCTCAGAGACATGCAGCAGGCCTTCTACTCCACCACCGATATCAACAAAGGCCCCGAAATCGGTTAGGCGGCGGACAACGCCATGAACCTTCATGCCAGGCTTGAGATTGGCGAAGGCCTCTTCCTTGGCCTTGGCATGCTTCTCTTCCAGCACCTGCTTGTGGGAGAAGACCACGTTGTTCTTGGAGCGGTCGAGTTCGATGATCTTCAGCTCAAGAGTCTGGCCAACGTACTTCTCTAAATTGTTCTCAAAACCGCAGGAAACATGACTGGCAGGGATGAAGCCGCGCACGCCCACGTTGACCAGGAGACCGCCTTTGACCACCTGAACAACCTTAGCCTGCAGAGTCTCTCCCGACTTGTACAGCTGCTCCAACTGTTCCCAGGAAATGTCGGCATCGGCCCGCTTCTTAGAAAGGATGACATTACCTTCTGTATCATCCACCTTGAGAACCTTGACGTAGATCTCGTCACCCACGCTCACGATATCCTCGGGATTGGCGTTGGTGATGAAGCTGAGCTCGTTAAGTGGAATGCGTCCTTCAGATTTATAGTCGATGTCCACCAGGACCTCATCGTTGGAAACATGAACCACTTTGCCTTTGATGATCGCCCCAACGGTGGGCATGTTGACCTCAAACTCACTCATCTGGACTTCATTTGTCTTGCCCTCTTCCGGGGTAACCCCCTGAACGGGCTCGGCCGCCTCTTCGTTAACCTCTGCCATTCCTTGGGCTGCTTCGTCCACCGCTTGTGTGGATTCCTCCAGCTCTGCTTCGACAGGTTGCGCTGTCTCTGCCACAGTCTCTGTCACTTTTTCTTCGCTGAACTCGCTCATTCTTGTAAGTACCCCCTCAATTAACCAATCTGGAGTCGAGGCTCCGGCCGTAACCCCAGCCCTCCGCGCACCAGCAAACCACTGGCGCTGCAGTTCATCTGGTGTCTCTATATGATACGTGGCCGTCCCCTGCTCCTTACATATTTCCGCCAATCGCTTTGTGTTGGCGCTGTTCCGACCTCCAATAACAACCATCACATCCACTTTGGCGGCCAACTCGCGTGCCGACTTCTGCCGCTGTTCGGTAGCAGTACAGATGGTATCAAAGGTTTTGAGGTC
>DURQ01000071.1 GCA_012840725.1 Bacillota bacterium | reverse complement strand
CTACATTTTCCGCATGGGGGAAGTTGAACAGGGAAGCCAGCTTTTCCCGGGTTTCCCACACCAGCTCATCAGCTGCCGGCAGGGAGCCAAGGCCGCTGCGGTGCACGCTGCCGCCAACCTCATCCAGGCAGCGTTTTACCGCGTCGCTCACACCGGGCGCCTTCGGGTAGGATGTGGCTGCATTGTCCAGATAAACGCCGTTCATGGCACCACCTCCCACTTCATTGTATACCGCCCGGGGCTTGGGGGATATAGGATCTGCCTATCAATGGGATGGGGCGATAGAAGATCGCTATTGTACAGGGCAAGCCCGCGTTTCATATAATGGACTTGGTATTGACAAAGATTTAGCAAGGATTAGACCACTGCAGGAGGGATGGATTTGGACGGCAAAAAAGGCATGATCCTGGTGGGGGCCATCGTCGGGGTTCTCGCCGCAGCTCTAGTACGTTTCGGAAATCCCGTGAACATGGGCATCTGCATTGCCTGCTTCATCCGGGACACGGCAGGCGCATTGGGCCTGCATCGCGCTGGTGTCGTACAGTACATCCGCCCCGAGATTATCGGTATCGTACTGGGTGCATGGCTGATGTCCCTGAAGGGTGGCGACTTCCAGGTTAGGGGCGGTTCGGCTCCCTTTACCCGGTTTATCCTTGGCGTTTTTGTGATGATCGGCGCTCTGGTGTTCCTGGGGTGCCCTCTGCGCATGATTCTGCGACTGGCCGGAGGAGATCTGACAGCCATATTTGGCCTTCTCGGTTTCACCGCCGGAATCTTGGTCGGGGTAGCCTTCTTGAACAGGGGATTCACTCTGCAGAGGACCTATTCTCTGCCTAAGTCCGAGGGTTGCCTGTTTCCAGCGGTTCAGATCGCCTTGTTGGTTCTTCTGCTGACGGCTCCCGCCTTCATATTCTTCAGCTCAGAAGGGCCCGGTTCCCTGCATGCACCCATCTGGATCTCGCTGATCGCAGGTCTCGTGGTGGGCGGCGCTGCCCAGAGGAGCAGGCTGTGCATGGTCGGCGGCATCAGGGACGTGATCCTGTTCAAAGACGGCCATCTGATTTCCGGTTTTCTGACGATCCTTGCCGTGGCGTTCATCGGCAACCTGATCACTGGCAATTTCAAGCTGGGCTTCAGCGGTCAGCCCGTCGCCCACACTGATTGGCTGTGGAACTTCCTGGGCATGCTCCTGGTCGGTTTTGGTTCTGTGCTCCTAGGCGGCTGCCCCCTGCGGCAGCTCATCATGGCCGCTGAAGGTAACATTGACTCGGTGATCACGGTGGTGGGCATGCTTGTCGGTGCCGCCTTTGCCCACAACTTCGGGCTGGCGTCCTCAGCGGCGGGCGCCACTGCCAACGGCAAGATCGCGACCATCATCGGGCTGGCCGTGGCAGCGGGTTTGGGATTTCTGCACATGGAGCGCAGTGCAGGTGCCAGTTTGAAAGGAGAGGTGACAGTTGGCTCTTAAGACGGTGGATGCGCGGGGCAGGGCGTGCCCTGAACCTGTTCTCCTGACTAGAAAAGCTCTGGAGACGTCGCCCGAAGGCGTACAGGTGCTCGTGAGCAGCTCCGTCTCCCGGGATAACGTGCGGCGCTTTGCCGCTTCTCGCGGCTACCAGATTGAGGTGCAGCACAGCGGCGAAGACTTCCTGTTGATCATAACCAGGTGAGGCCGTGGAATACCTGGCCACGTTTTTCACCCATTCCGGTGCGGTTAAGTACAGGAGGTACATGCGGGGACTGGGCGTACCGGCTGAACTCATGCCCGTGCCGCGGCGGTTGAGTTCCGACTGCGGCATTGCCGCAAGGTTCTCCACAGCCCTCAGCCTGGACCGCCTGATCACCCCAGATGTCCAGAAGCTCTTCTTGGTGGAAGCGGGCGGCGAAAGGCTCGTCTACCAAGCAGCGAACTGACGAAAAAGACCCCAAGCCAACGGCTTGGGGTTTGCTCACATTTCCGGTAAAGTGCGGATCACTCTCAGTGATCGCTGGCCTTCGCAACAACGACTTTCGCTGGCGTTTCTACCCGCCCGTTGAGGGAATAGCCCCACTCGAGGCATTCGGCGATGATCAGAGACTCAGCCCCGCCGCTTTCCGGGGAGTTGTCTGCCTGATGCATCTTCTCGTCATAAGGATCGCCGGGCTCAGGTTCGATGATACCCACTCCCAGGGGGGCCACCAGCTGCGCCAGGTGCTTCTTCATGCTGCGTACCCCTTCACCCGGTTCACTCTTGCTCAGCTTGTCCAGGTAGCGGAACATCTCCAGGCTGCGCTTCTGCCAGTCGGCGGCATACTGTCTCAGCTCACCGACTTCGTCCCGCAGCTGCGCATTTTCCTGCCGCAGTGCCTGGCTCTGTTCCTCCAGAACCTGAACATACTTGCCCAGCCTCACTCTGGCCACGTTCTCTGGCGCTTCGCCTGCTTCCTGAGTTGGGGCCGGCGCAGGTGCGGGTTGGGGTTGCGGGACCTCAACCACCACGGGCTGCTGGCTGCGGCTGCGGTAGCTCGCCAGCATACCGTAAAGGCTGCCAAGTATGCCAACCAGACCGATCACAAGCAGGACGGTAGGGTTGAAACCAATTGTCGGCTGCTTGAGCAGGCGGACAGAAGTGATGAGCAGGGCTAAGGCCAGGGTAAATATGGAGAAGAAGATGATCAGGGTCTCACCGCTGGACAGCCTGCGCTTGTTTTGTTCGGCTTCTGGCACAATCATCACTCCAGTTCTATGAATCGGAAGATGTCATCATTCAAAGGAATGAGCAGGTCTTGGCCGATCCTCAGACGGTACGGGTCTACCTTGTTGATCTCAATGATCTGGTTAATAAACTGCTGGCTGGGTGGGGTCTGGAAGCGGTTCGCTATGCCCCAGATAGTGTCGTTAGCCTTTATCCTCATGACCATGGCCATGTTCCTGCGGACCAGTTCCTTAAAGACGACTTCTGGAATCATCTGCAGGCCCGGAGCGGGTTCATTTACACTAACTCCTTCTAGTTGAGCAGACTGCCCGGAGGGCTCTGGCTGCACGTTAAGGGGAGCGATCTGTGCGGGGGCCGCTGCCGCAACCGTCTGTGCCTCGATGGCCTCAGCCAAAGCCTGAAGCTGGGCTGCGGTGGTCTCGGCCCGCCCGGCCACTTCACTGGACAGGCTCTGAAGGGCGGCGGCCAGGGCCTGTACTTCGAGTCCCTGTTCATCGCTGCGGGTCTGGAGGGCTTCCATTCCGGTCTGCAGCTCGGCTACCTGCTGCAGCAGGCCGGTTACGGATTGGTCGACCGACTGAACAGCCTGCAGCAGTGCGCCCAAGTCTGCGGATTCCCAGAGTTCTGTCAGGGCCTGCAGCTGGGAGGCTGCCGTTTCTGCCTGAACAGCAACTTCGCTGGAGAGTCCTTGCAGAGCTTCATTCAGAGACTGCACGTCAACATCCTGCGTATCGCTGCGGGTCTGAAGGCCACTTAGTTCGGCCTGGAGCTGCGCCATCTGCTCAGTCAAACCCGCTACGGATTGGTCAACTGACTGTACGGTCTGCAGAACGGTATCCATATCTACCGCTTCCCAGATAACTGCGAGTGCCTGCAGCTGAGCCGCTGCCGCCTCGGCTTGCCCGGCGACTTCGCTGGAGAGGCTGCTCAGCGAGTCAGCCAAGGCCTGCACTTCTAGGTCCTGGGCGTCGCTGCGGGTCTGCATTTCGTCAAGTTCTACTTGGAGCTGGGCCATCTGTTCAGCCAGACCAGATATGGCCCCGTCTATGGCCTGGATGGCTTGGAGTACCGAACCCATATCTGCCGATTCCCAAATGGCTGTCAGGGTCTGCAGTTGGGAAGCTGCCGCTTCGGTCTGTTCAGCCAACTCGCCGGAGAGAGCGCGCAGGGTGTCGGTTAGAGCCTTGAGCTCGGTGTCCTGGGCATCGCTGCGGGCCTGCAGCTCGCCCACTTGTTCAGTAAGTCCCGTCAAGGACTGATTCACAGCCTGCATAGAAGCGAGCATGGCGCTCGGGTCTGCGGTTTCCCACATGTTGGTCAGGGTCTGCAGCTGGGCGTTGGTTGCTTGAGCCTGGCCGGCTACCTCGTCTGAGAGGGTGCGCACCGCTTCGGCCAGAGCCTGCAGTTCACGTTCCTGCCCATCGTTCTGGGTCTGCAGTCCGGTCAGGCCGGTGTGGAGCTCTGTTACCTGCGCTGCGAGATCGACCACGATCCTATCCAGGGCTTCAACAGCAGCCAGGACTGTACCCAACTCTGAGGAGTCTGCAGCGTCCGTCAGGACCTGCAGCTGAGTCGTTGTCTCCTCGGCCAGTACCTGCAGGGCGTCGGCTAGAGCCTGCATCTGGGCATCCTGTTCATCGCTGTGGCTCTGCAGTCCGGTAAGCCCCGCCTGCAGCTGGTTTACCTGTTCGCCCAGATCGGCCATGGCCTTGTCCATCGCCTGAACCGCGGCCAGGATCGTGTCCAGCTCTGAGGACTCTGCCGCGGCTGTCAGGATCTGCAGTTGGGCAGCGGTCTCTTCAGCTTGTCCAGCCATTTCGTCCGAAAAAGCCTGAACAGTGCCGGACAGGGCCTCAACCTGGGTCCCCTGCTCGGCCACGCGGGTCTGCAGGTCAGCAAGGTCCTGGTGGAGCTGGGTCACTTGAGCAGCCAAATCGGCAAGGGTTCCGTCCAGTGACTGCACTGCTTGCAGCAGTGTGTCCATTTCGGCGACTTGAGCGAGCACTGGTTCATCAGAATCCTTCGCTGGGCCTAGTTGGGTCACTCCCAGAAGATAGCCGCTGGCCAGCAGGGCTATGATCAGCAGAGCACCGGCCACAAAGCGAAATGTTGAGCTCTCAATGCGTGGTCCCATAGGCCGTGGTCAGTCCTTTCTGTACTTATTTCTCCCTGAAACAAGTAAGAAAACCGTGAGTTATGCTAAGTATTCCACCAAAGGCAAGGGAACTCCTTCCATTATGTGAAGGGATATTACAATGAGAAGGGAAACACGAGCAATCGAGTGCAGAACAGGAGCCGAAGCGTGAAAAGTCCCAAGCAGTCGTGGATCTAAACTGCTTGGGATTTCCTCTTTCAGTCCCTGAGCGGGTCGTCGATGAATGTGGCAAAGAGAAAACCATGGACATGGCCGCGGTTGAGGGTGCTGGTGCCGCTGGCGAAGTGAATGTGCCGGCCGTTGCCCACGAAGATGGACGGTCCGGTGAAACCTCCGACCCCATGGAGGTGGATCTCCGTGAAGTCGGTGTTCATTTCGAAGGAATGGATGTGGTCATTATTGCCGATGGGTATGACCTGGCCGGTCATGCCAGCAAAACGGTGGTTGTGAGGTATCTCCGCAAAGATCATGGTGCTGCCCTGGATCTCATGGACATGGGTCTGGGTAGAAATGGTCATGTCGTTCAGACAAATCCCCCCTTGCTTCTGGCTTTTTCCAGTATATGTGCCGCGGCAGGAGGACGCACCGGAACGGAGCGCTAAACGGAAGCGGGCTGAAGAGGGAGAATTCGTGCGGAAATCGTGAGGCGGAACGGGCGCTTGTGCGGAAAATGATCTCAGGTGGTTGACAGGCAGCCGTTCCAGCCGTATACTGTACACAAGTTCCAAAACATGAAAGACTGTGAAAGGGAACAAGTAGGTGTCAAGAAGGGGCTTCCAGAGAGCTGGGGGTTGGTGCGACCCGGCAGCCGCTTGATGCTGAAATTACACCCTGGAGTCGCCGATTGAACTAGCAGTAGATCGGGCCGTGTACCGGCGTTAACGGTTGCGGGAGTGATGGCTCCCTAGAGGGAACCTGCTTGCAGGTTAAATCAGGTGGTACCGCGGCTACAAGTCGTCCTGTTGGGGACGGCTTTTTTGTTTGCCAAAAAAGACAAAGGAGCGGGGAAGATGAACAAAATCAAGTTGTTCAGCGGCGAGCAGATTCCAATGGAGATGCACAAGGTCAAGATTGTCCAGAAGATTCAGCTGGCACCGACGTCCAAACGCCTGGAGGCTCTACGGGAAGCGGGGTTCAACACGTTCCTACTGAAGAACAGAGATGTGTTCCTGGACATGTTAACAGACAGCGGAGTAAACGCCATGAGCGATGCCCAGCAGGCGGCCATGATGCTGGCCGACGACAGCTACGCAGGTTCCCAGACATTTGGACGTCTGGAGCAGAAGTGTCAGGAGATCTTTGGCAAGCGCCACTTCCTCCCTGCCCACCAGGGAAGAGCATGTGAAAATCTTCTGGCCAAGGTCCTGGTTCGTCCAGGTTCTGTTGTCATCACCAACTACCACTTCACCACAACCAAAGCCCACATCGTGCTGAATGGCGGCACAGTTGTGGAGGCGTTCATTCCAGAAGCGCTCCAAACAACAAGCAGCCATCCCTTCAAGGGCAACATGGATTTGGAGAAACTGGAAGCGGCCATCGCCGAGTACGGAGCCCATAGGATCGCCTTCGTCCGCATGGAGGCTGGAGCAAACCTCATCGGCGGCCAGCCCTTTTCCCTGGCAAACCTCGCCGCTGTGCGGAACATCTGCAGAAGACACGGCCTTGTCCTGGTTTTGGACGCCAGCTTGCTGGCAGACAACCTCCACTTCATCAAGGAACGGGAGGCGGAATGCCGGGGGATGAGCGTGCGGGAAATCACCAGGGGCATCGCGGACCTTGTGGACGTGATCTACTTCTCCGCCCGTAAGCTCGGCTGTTCCCGGGGCGGCGGTATCTGCACGGATCGCGCCGATCTCTTCGGCGCTCTCAGGGAGCTCCTGCCGCTCTACGAGGGATTCCTCACCTATGGGGGAATGTCCGTGCGGGAGATGGAGGCCATCGCCGTGGGGCTGGAAGAAACCATGGATGAAGACATGATCAGCCAGTGCCCGCAGTTCACCGCCTTCATGGTGGAAGAGCTGGCCCGGCGGGGCGTGCCTGTGGTCACTCCTCCTGGAGGCCTCGGCTGCCATATCAATGCTCGGGAATTTTTGGATCACGTTCCGCAGGAGCAGTACCCAGCGGGGGCGCTTGCGGCAGCTCTATACCTGATCAGCGGCATCAGGGGCATGGAGCGGGGCACCATGTCTGAGGCGAGAGATGCTGAGGGGAATGAAGTCTTTGCCGACCTTGAACTGCTGCGCCTGGCTGTGCCGCGCCGGGTGTACACCCTGTCCCAACTAACGTATGCTGTCGACCGCATCACCTGGCTCTACGCACACCGCCGGCTGGTTGGCGGACTTAAGTTCGTGGAGGAACCCAAGACTCTGCGCTTCTTCTTGGGGCGTCTGGCTCCCCTTTCCGACTGGCCTGAACGGCTGGCAGAAGCGTTCGAGAGGGACTATGCCCAGCTGTAGGCTGGGCCGAGCTTGCAGGTATGGCCCATGCGATGGCGAATCAGGAAAGCAGGGCAGGGCAGCCTGCTCTTGATGGGAGATGAAAGCATGGCGCCAGAGAAGAGGCCGACAAGAGAGCAGCTGCTGGCTCTCTATGCAGCAGCTGCGGACTATCGGCAGGCAGAGCCGTGGAAAAGGCTCTATGACGCGGATTTGATCTGTGTGGAGAATCCAGCAGACAAGACCATCGGCTACTGCTCAGTCATGGGACGCATGGGCCAGCATTACGGGCTCTGTGTCTTTGTGGGCCTGCGCGGCTTGGCCGGCTTCTTCCAGCTCATGGAGGAAGGGGATGAAGCTGCCTTTTCCGAAGTGGCCTTCGCCCAAGACTACCTTCTGCTTTCCTTTGAGAACAGAAGCGATCTTGATGAGCGTGACCTGGAGGAGATCACAAGTCTCGGCCTGAGCTTCCAGGGCCGCAAGGCATGGCCTCAGTTCCGCCGCTATGAGCCTGGATACCACCCTTGGTACCTCAGCGGGGCGGAGGCCGTCTTCTTCACCCACGCTCTCCAGCAGGTGCTGGCGGTGTTTGAGGAGTATCAGCGGGGAGAGGTAGAGCTTGACTTCGACCGGCGGCGGACGGTGCTGCGCCAGAGCGAGGAGAAGGACGGCCAGCTCATCTGGTACACCAGGCCCCTGGAGCTGCTGCGCCCCGTGCTGCAGTATGAGCCGGTGAAAATGGAGAATGAGCTGCTCCTGCGGCAGCTGCGCAAGGCACCGAGGAGCATCAACTCCGTCTGGGAGCTTGACGTGTGTTACCTGCCAGTGACCATCCAGCCGGACGAGCGGGAACGGCCTCGCTTTCCCCGAGGTTTTGTGCTGGCCGATCACAAGTCAGGCATGGTCCTTGACTGCCATGCCTACGAAACCCCTGCAGAAGATGCTGGCCAGGTTATCGACCGGCTGAGCCAGCACATCATCAACTACGGGATGCCGAAAGAGATAAGGGTTAAGTCCGATCTCTTGGTGGCCATCCTGGCTGATCTCTGCAGCAGAGCGGGCATCGCACTGAAGCGGGTGGCTGGCCTGCCCAAGGTGGAAAGCCTTTTGGACGAAATGGAGGAGTGGTTCTAGAGCTGCAGGAAAGAAACCTGCTTCAGCTCTTCTCCAAAGATTTCATGGGCTTTGTCCGCAATCAGTTTCTGCTCAGCCTTTTTCAACCGGCGGAAGGGAGTGATGGAGAGTCTACCTCCGTCCTTCTTCCACTTGGCCTTGATCCGTCCGCGGAGCAGGATGGTTGGCACGACGATCCCGGTCATGGTGGTGACCTTGGTTTTGTCTTCTTCGTCCAAGAAGCGGCTCCGTTCTCTGTAGCCGAGGACCAGCTGATCGAAACCGGTCAAGAACAGGCAGTCGGGGATACTGCCGCCGCTTGGGAGGTTGTCCAGGTAGAAGTACTGTTTCCCTTCGTAGGAAACGCTCTTGAGCGGACGTCCGGCAGCTTCAACAAGCCTTACTACTTCCGTCTGACGGAAACCGGTGAAGTAGGCGCAGTCTGCAAAGGTTGCCGGGCCGTAGGTCTTGAAGTATCGGCGGATCAACTCCATACGCGCTGCCTGCCGGTCCATCGTGGGGTTACAGGAGCAGAGGACGTAACGCCTGGCCGAACCTGCATCGCAGGCGATCATGCCCCGGCGGGACATGTCATTTAGGAGGCCGCCCCAGCTGTGGAAAGCCGCCTTCAGCACCTCTGGTTCCATGCCCTCCTCTCGGCAGCGCTTCTTTAAGGCCTCTCGCTCCGAGATCCCGTCAGCGATCCAGTCCCGCAGTTTCTCAGCCCAGAAAGGTTTGAGGCGTCGGTCCATGCCCCATCTGTCGTCCCAGTCTTTTTCCAAACCCGTGGCCGAGAGAAAAAGGCTCAATTCGGACTCGAGGACCACGTGGAGAGTGCCCCGGAACGTCCAGGTCTTGATCAGGCCTTCAGCCCAGTTTTGTTGGGAATAATCGGAGGCTCTGATCTGCAGGGCATACTTGGGGTTGTTGAGGAACTGGGCTTGGAGGCCCATGAGATCCGAGACAACGGTCGTCTTGTCTGTTTTGTGGAGCAGGTAGAGGTTGTGCAGGGAAGCGTAGAGAAGCTGTTCTCGCATGCCGATGGTTCACCTCAGTTTTGAATGGAGCCGCTGCTTATCAAGGGCGGCCTTTTTCATGCACTTCGCCGCAGGTCAGTGGAAATCCTCTCCAGGCCATGCCAGCATCACCCGGGAGCTTTACAAGAAGTCTTTACATGGAGAGCCTTGCCGGCGCCCTTCCGTTTCCGTACAATGGCTTTATATTCGCAGAGTGCGAGCCGTAGGGAAGGGGATGGAGATGAGCAAGCACGTCATTGAAGATGCCATGCGATGCCTGCAGTGCAGGACGCCCATGTGCAGCCAAGGCTGCCCTGTGGCAACTCCCATTCGCGATGCCATACGCCTCCTTCTGGACAGCAGAATCGCCGAGGCCGGCAGCATGCTTTTCGAGAACAACCCCCTCTCTCTGGTGTGCAGCCATGTCTGCCCCCAAGAGAACCAGTGTGAGGGCCACTGTGTGCTGGGCAGGAAGGGCTCGCCAGTTCAGATCAGCGCGATCGAGCAGTACATCTCCGATTACTACCTGAACATCCACAAGCCCCACGTGTCCAAGCGCACCAGGGGTAAAGTGGCCATAGTGGGCTCCGGACCTGCCGGGTTGACCATCGCCTTTCTCCTATCTGGGCGGGACTTTGATGTAACCATCTTCGAGGCCAATGACCGCATCGGCGGCATCCTGCGCTATGGGATCCCCGAGTTCAGGCTGCCCAGACGTGTGCTGGACCAGCTGATGGAAGCTCTGTATGCCAGCGGAGTGCGGATCCGGCCGAACACCGCCATAGGAACGACCTTGACTGTGGATGATCTGTTCCGCGATGGCTACCAGGCGATCTTCCTGGGAACCGGGGTGTGGAGGCCCCGCCCTTTGAGGATCCCGGGAGAGAGCTTGGGGCATGTTCACTACGCCATCGAGTACCTGCGCAACCCCAGTGTCTACAGGCTCGGGAAGACCGTGGCCGTGATTGGAGCGGGCAACGTGGCCATGGATGTGGCCCGCACCGCCTTCAGGCAGGGTGCCGAAGAAGTATACGTGATCGCCCGGCGGGGCGAGGAATCGCTGGCCGCCCTCCCGGTGGAGGTGCAGTATGCGAAGATCGATGGGGCAGAGATCATGTGCTACAAAGAGCCAGTGAGGATAGTGGAAGAGGGCGTGGTCCTCGCTGACACCCGGGTTGTCCGGGATGAACAGGGCCGGGAAAAGGTAATACGGATCGAGGGAACGGAAAGCCTCTTCCCGGCGGATTCAGTGATTATCGCTGTAGGCCAGGGGCCCCAGGCGGTGATCGTCTCTTCCACCCAGGGCGTTGCCGTTACGGAAAAAGGACTGGTGGCTGTTGATGAGAGCGGGCGGACAAGCCGAGCAGGCGTCTTTGCCTCAGGTGACGTGGTAACGGGGGCTAAGACCGTGGTGGAAGCCGTGCGGCTCTCGAAGAAGGTTGCCGCTGCGATTGAGGAGTATGTGGAAAGCCTGAAGCAGTAAAAGAAAGAAGCGCACCGGGGCGGTGCGCTTCTGTGATCTCATGCATTGAGAATCTGCATGAACTCCTCGCCGGTAATGGTCTCTTTCGCCAGGAGGTGCCTGGCGAGTTCGTGGACCTTGTCCATGTTGTCCTTCAGGATGCTGATTGCCCGTTCATGGGCCTTGTTGATCAGCCCCATCACCGCTCTATCCACTTCAGCTGCTGTTTCTGAAGAGCAGCTCAGCATGGTATCGCCGCCCAAGTAAGGATTGGTGACCTGCTCCAGGGCCACCATGCCGAACTGGTCACTCATCCCGTAGCGGGTGACCATGGACCGAGCCAGGCGCGTGGCCTGCTCAATGTCGTTGGCGGCACCGGTTGTGGCGGTGTTGAACACCAATTCTTCCGCCGCACGGCCGCCCGTCAGGGTTGCCAGCCGGGCGAAGGCCTCTTCTTTTGTCAGCAGGTAGCGGTCATCTTCTTCCACCTGCATGGTGTAACCCAAGGCGCCGGAGGTGCGGGGGATGATGGTGATCTTGTGTACCGGGGCACTGTTCGTCTGCTTAGCAGCCACGAGTGCGTGCCCAATTTCATGGTAGGCGATAATCTCCTTTTCCTTGGGAGAAATCGCGGCGTTCTTCTTCTGGTAGCCGGCGATGACTACTTCAACGCTTTCTTCCAGATCTTCCTGTTCAACTCGGTTTCTACCCTGACGCACGGCACGCAGAGCTGCCTCATTGATGATGTTAGCCAGGTCGGCGCCGGACGCACCGGCGGTGGAACGGGCGATGGCTTCCAGATCAACCTGGGGGCTCATGGCCACTTTTCGGGCGTGAACCTTGAGGATGGCGATGCGGCCAGCAAGATCGGGCAGTTCCACCGGAATCCGCCGGTCGAAGCGCCCCGGCCTGAGCAGCGCCGGATCAAGAGATTCGGGCCGGTTGGTGGCGGCCAGGAGGACCACTCCCTTGCGGGAATCGAAGCCATCCATCTCTGTGAGGAGCTGGTTGAGCGTCTGCTCCCGCTCGTCATTGGCGGAAAAGCCTGCCTGGTCGCGCTTTTTGCCGATGGTGTCGATCTCATCGATGAACACGATGCAGGGGGCCTTTTCTTCGGCCTGTTTGAACAGGTCACGCACTTTGGCCGCACCCAGGCCGACGAACATCTCTACAAACTCGGAGCCCGAGATGGAGAAAAAGGGAACCTGCGCTTCGCCAGCAACTGCTTGAGCGAGCAGCGTCTTGCCTGTACCGGGCGGGCCAACCAGGAGCGCTCCTTTGGGCAGGCTGGCACCGATGCGCGTGTACTTCTCTGGATCATGGAGGAAGTCCACAATCTCCTTCAGGGCTTCCTTGGCCTCATCCTGCCCGGCAACGTCGGCGAAGGTCTTGCCGGTCTGGGCCTTCAGGTAGATGCGTGCGTTGCTTTTGCCGAAGGCCATGATGTCGCCCATCTTGGTCTGCAGCTTGCTGGAGAACAGTCTCCCTAAGCCGAAGATGAGGAGAATTGGCACTACCAGGCTGAAGAGGTAAGTCAGGATCGGGTTCGGTTCTACTGGTTTGATCCTGGAGAAGCGGACGTTACCGCTGCTGCGCAGCCTGGTCAGGAGGTCAGGGTCTGGCATGAGGACGGTCACATAGGTTTGGCGCTCTCCGTGGCTGTCCAGGGCCACATAGGCCAGTTCCTGGCCATCAGCGCTCATCTCAACTTTCAGAACGCGGTTTTCCTCCAGAGCTTCGAGGAAGGTGCTGTAGTCAACTTCCATGATCTGGCGGCGCATGAACATGGGCAGGACGAAAGCATTGATGATCAACAGGACTGCTAGGGAAATCAGGTAATAGAAAATGAGGGGCCGTTTTGGTGACTGCTTGCGATCGGCCATACGCTACCTCCTCCCGTGAGTGTTTTCAAAGGCGTGGTACAAGCTGGTGACAACGGTCTTCAGCTTTTCCATACCGTCAATAATCTGCTCAAAGTCAGCAGGGGAGAACCCCTGGAGCACAGGGTCGAACATGGAGCTCAGCTCGTTTTCGATCAACCTGAGGAGCCCTGTTCCCTGGGGAGTGAGGGCGATCAGGACGATGCGCTCATCCAAGGGGCTTCGGTCGCGGCTGATCAGGCCCTTCTTTTCCAGCGCTTTGCACATGGCGGACGCGTTGCCGGGTGCTGAGCCCAAGGCGTCGCTCAGTTCTGTGACAGTGAGTTCACCGCGCTGCTGCACTTCCGTGAGCAGGCGCATCTGGGTGAGGGTGATCCCGTGGGACTGTATGATTGCCCCAAGAGGACCTTCCATCCCCTGGCTGATGGAACGGAACAGCTGCCACAGATGGTTCTGGAACTCATGGATATCCATGAAGTACCTCCTCTTGTTATTTTCCAAAAAGACTATGTGTCAAAAAGGTTATTCAACATAAATATTAGCCTAGGGAAAGAGTATGGTCAAGAAATATACCCGCAGATCCTTGCTAAATATCGGTGAAGTGGGCGGGCGTCGCTTCTCCAACCAGGAGTTTGGCCCGGCCGCGCAGTAATCGTTTCGTAAGGAACTAGGATCAGAAGGGGTGTCGTTATGGGAGCACTCGGTTATGTGCTGCTGGCAGTGGCAGCCGTCTTCGCAGGTGGGCTGGCCGCAGCCAGTGTGCATTTCTACAACTTCGCGGTGAGACGGGGGAAAAAGGAATTCCTGCGGGGCAATCCCGATCTTCAGTCCACCATCAACCGGCCCTCTTCATCTGAGCCGACACCAGTGCAGTGGGTGGAGGATCAGGACTGCCAAGACTGGCAGATCCGTTCCCCGGATGCCCTGAGGCTGTCGGCGCTCTTCCTTCCCGCCAAAGAGCCCACATCCAGGACCGTGATCCTTGCCCACGGCTACACCTCGAAGGGAAAGGACATGGGGCGTTTTGCCCGGTTCTACCACGAGAAACTCGGGTTCAACGTGCTCATGCCCGATGCCCGCGGCCACGGTCAGAGCGAGGGCAATTACATCGGCTTCGGCTGGCCGGATCGCCTGGACTACCTGCAGTGGATCGGCGAAGTGGCTGCCAGGGTGGGAGAAGATGCCGAGATCGTACTGCACGGACTCTCTATGGGCGCAGCCACGGTACTCATGGTGAGCGGAGAGAAGCTGCCCCCACAGGTGAAGGCGATTATCGCCGACTGCGGCTACAGCTCAGTCCACGAGCAGCTGGGCTATCAGTTCCAGCGCATGTTCAAACTCCCTACCTTTCCCCTTCTTCGCACCACCAGCCTGGTCACCAAAATGAAAGCCGGCTACGGCTTCTGGGAGGCTTCTGCCGTGGAACAGGTCAAGAAAAGCAGCGTGCCGATCCTGTTCATCCACGGTTCGGAGGATCGCTTCGTGCCGGTTTCCATGGCCTGGCAGCTCCATGAAGCCTGCCCAGGAGATAAGGAAATCTTCATCGTCGAGGGGGCTGGACACGGCAACGCCTACGAAACGGCAGGAGAGGCCTATGAAAAACGGGTCAAGGCCTTTCTTGAACGTTACCTTTCCCTCTAGAAACTTTTCCCCAGAAGAGGCAAAGAAAGGGACGATCCACGGTGGTGGACCGTCCCTTGTTTTCTGTGGTTTGCGGCGTTCTTACGGTTTCGGGTAAGGCAGCTCACCGAAGATGCCAAGGTCTACAACGGTGATGAGCAGGTCAAGCTCCGCGCCTGGACCATACCCGTCCTGCCATACCTTCATCTGGTCTTCAAGGGGTGAGCCCGCAAACCTGATCAGGGCCTCTCCTCCTGTGAAAGTGACGTAGGCCATCCCCTGGCGATCGGGGACATCGAGACCGGGAACGCCCATGGTGACCACGTCCCGGGGAGCGGGTTCTACGCAGACCAGCATGTTCTGCCCCTCGAATGTGGTGGTCTGCCCGAGAAGATCCTGCAGGATGATCTTGATGTCACAGCCCGTGCGTCCGCCATCGGCAGGAACCCATTCGGCAGCGAGCCATGAAGGTCTGCCGGGCACAATCTTGATGGGCTCGACAGCTCTCCCAGACTGAACGGGCAGGTCTGGCAGGAAGACTTCGACCCAGAGATCCTCGGAGCTGGCTTTCCCGGCAGGTACGTCGACTTCTGCGACGCCGTTTTCAAACTCGAAATCGCGGTTGTAGATTTCGAGATAGCCATCTTCCTGACCATCAGTGATCCTGATCTGGCCTGGGAGCGTGCCGCTGAACGTGTACACCGTCCTGAACTTCTCGTTAGCTTCGTACTTGAGGGTTGCGGTCACCACGATAGAGTTCATCGACTCGTACTCCTCGAACTCTGTGACCACGTCGATGCGGTCTACATCGGCATCTACAAGGAAGGGAGGAGTGAAGAGCTCATCCGCGTAGATGTATCCTTCGCCATTGCCCACAAAGATGTTCAGCTTGGCCACGACATCTTCTGTGATCTCTCCATAGTAGATGTCCGTCGCTACCATCCAGATTCCACCGGCCGTGATGTCCACTTCAGGCGAGCTGTCCCAATGCCCTCCTTCGATATACACGCTGACATGCACGTTCATGTCATCCAGTGCACTGCAGGGGTTCCCCTGCATGTCGAGGACTGTGAGGGTGAACTTCAGAGGCTCGCCGACCTTTGCTTCCACATCAGTAACCGCGAACTCGGAAAACTGGGCGTAGTATTTGGCGTTGCCATCCCTGATGGCTGTCTTGACATCTTCAATGTCCTCGATGCTGCGGCCGTCCTCCAGGAGCACTTCAAGGTAGAAGGGGAGGCGATCCGAATCGAAGTCAAGAGAAAGATCGTACAGTTCGAAGTCGATTTCTTCTCCCTTAACCAGGATTGGAGTCAGCCTATAGAGGTCTGCCAGCAGCGTCATCAGCTGCTGCGGCGGCGTTTCCCGGGTTACTCCGCCGATTTTCTGGAGCACAGCCTCTACACTAGCCAAGTTCACATCGTGGATCCGACCCTGCATCTGGGACTTGATGTCGAACAGGGCTGTTTCGAACACATCTACGACCTCGATAGTCAAGGCCAGGATCCTTTCCAGAAGCTCTCCTGGCGACTGCAGTGCCGATGCCTCACTTGCCCCTGCAAAACCAGCAAAAACCTTCAGGTACTCCGCGAGCAGAGGAACCTTCACATACTCTATGCCGGCATCCTGCAGAGCCGTGTACAGTTCTTCCTCAGTCTCGGACTCGAAGACCTTGATCAACCTGTCGAGCTCGTCCAGCTGTCTCCCAAAGGTGTCCTGGTACTCAATCAGGTAAGGCAGCTGCAGTTGGGCCATAGTCCAAAAATCGCGGTCCAAGTTGAAGAAAGCGAAGGCGGCAAGGTTGTGGAAACCAGCAATGTTCCCCGCATCCAGGCAGTCCTGCATCTCTGCGAGGGTCATGTAAGGCGTCTCCATTGCTTCGCTGCCGATCATCAGTCCGTACATGGACAGCACAATGTGGCTGGGATCATCATCTAGGTTGAGGCGCTGGAACAAGGAACTGTGTTTCCTGAGAACCTCCCGAAACTCGTCTTCCTCTCCGCTCTGCAGCGCATCGATGATCTCCTTGACAACTGGCCAGCCCTGGGCAATTTCCTGCGCTTTTTCGATCACCTGTTCCTGGATATCGTGGACATCGGTGATATCACTGTTTGGTACCAGATAGGTATAGAACTCGAGATGGCCCGCATCCGGGTCCCAGAAAGCCTCGAGGGCGTTGAGCAGGTCTTCATCGCTATCCACATCGGGATCCCAGTCCCGTACGGCTGCGGCGTACTCGTCAAGGGTTGCGAAAAAGGCCTCCATCCTGCTGTTCAGCCGCTGCTCGAACTGGTAGCTCTGAACTGGATCCTCCACGAAATAGATCAAAAGTGCGGTGAAGAAGAATGTCGCGTTGTAATCGTCGACTTCGCTGAAATGGTGCGGCCCATCATCTTCCTCCAGTTCCTGAAGGATCAGGTCGATCACTTTGATCAGATCAGCGGGCACGATCACGGTGCGGGACCAGATCCGTGGGTCGTCGGCAGCCTGAACGGCAGCATCTTTAACGAGCCTCAGGGTGGCCGTCAGGGTTACCTCCACATCCTCGATTTGAGGAGTAACCTTACCCTCGGGGCTGAGCACATCTGGATGACTGGAATCCCACTCCGCATCGAAGAACGCTCCGCTTGCAACCTCGAAGCGGGTGGGTAGGTTGAGTTCCTCCGTAACATACTCTGGGATGAGCTGATCGAGGTAACTGCGTGCTTCTTCGTAGTACGGCTCGTCCTCTTCAGGCACGAAGCGGACTATGACGCGAATTTCCGCATTGATGCCATCGGGGTTGCTGATTCCCTCTGTCAGGACCAGCACGCCCTCAAGGCTGTACTCGCCGGCCGTATCGGGGTCGTATGTTCCCTCCTGCCATTGGACTGCGAGGTCGACGGTGCTCCCATCGCTTAACGCAACCTCCACTTCTGCGGGAAGGGGAAGGTCTCCGAAGACTGTGCCGATCAAGACGCTGATGTCAGCTTGGGATGCGGCGCTCTGCACGGTTCGCTCTTTAGGAGTGGCCGTGAACTCGATCTTCCCAGCCTTGCTTACCGGATGGCTTGCCGGGTTGAAGCGGTACCCTGCCTTAACCGGGACAAGGACCGTGTTCGACTTCACATTCCTCAATTCAACAGTTCCGTTTTCGTTAGTCGTTCCGAGCAGGTCCCCTGTCTCTGAGCCCCTGTGGATCTCCACTCCGTCCAGCTCGGGCGTTACCTGCACCACGACAGTAAAGGTCTTAGCCCCTCCAAAGCAGCCAGTCAGCAGCAGAACGATGAGCATCAAAGCAGCAGAAGCAGCGCGTTTGTTCAGACTCTTCACCAATACCAGTCACCTCCATGATCTTGTTCGGCACCTCCAGGTTCCACTGAAGGGAAGGTAGGTGCCGGTGTCGCCCCCCGTTTAGGGTCCTGATAACCCTCAGACTTGGTTACATTCGCCTTTTTTGGCAAGGTATGCAGGAAGAACTTGGGGACATGTAAAAATAACCAGCATCCTAGTAGAAAGGGAGGCGGAACCCATGATCCGCAAGTCGATGCTTACTGCTGTCGTCGTTGTGTTGGCTGTGCTCTCCTTAAGTGCGCTGTGCTGGGCTCAGGATTTCTGGAACTTCAACAAGTTTACCGCCGATTACGAAAGGCTCCTCTATGAGATAGTCACCTGGGAGGAGACCTGGGATTACGAGCTGGACGAGGAAGTCGTCAACGAAATCAAGTATTACGAACAGTGGGAATTCAGGGCTCAGGGCGATGGCAGCGTTGAGGTAACCATGGGTTACCGGTATTGGGTTCCTTCTGACAAGATGCAGGACCAGATGACCTTCATCGGCGCTACGTGGACCTCGCCGACAGCCTGGAGAGAGAGCCTTGGCTTGGGCGAGTACATGTGGATCAGCATGGTCGCGGCTGACCTTGAACTGGAAGAAGGCAACAACATGCAGCTCTTCGACGGATCCAGGTTGCGCGTAATGGAAGAGACGACCGTGGCGGGCATCAAAGGTTTTCTCCTCCGCAAGTTCTTCCGGGAAACCGATGAGAGCGGGAACAGGAACGACGTCGTAACCTCTGAATGGGTTATCGCCCCCGACATCGGTTGGCCTCTGTCTTTCACGATGTACGAGGACGGCGAGAAGGTCTTCCAGAAGGTTCTGTTCGAGTACGAGAAGAACTAAAGAGCACAACAGACTACAGGTGTAGGAGACGGTTGGCTGCGGCCAGCCGTTTTCCTATTCTTGACACCATCTGCGCAGAAGTGCTAGACTGGGATTAACCAACTGGTTAGTCAAAATGGAGGATATACCTTTGCGGATAGAGGACTCGACGGAATCCAAATCCCGCATACTGCAGGCAGCCAGCCGGCTCTTTTCGGAGAAGGGTTATGATGCAACGCGGGTGCATGAAATAGCAGATGCAGCAGGTGTGAACAAGGCGCTCATCTACTACTATTTCCAGAACAAAGAGGACATCTTAGACAGTCTTGTAGATGCACTGATGGACGGGGTGCACGGCATTTCCCTGGACTTTGTGCAGAACTGCGTTCAGGTGATGGTTCAAGAAGGACGGCTGACCATCTCTGGCGAGCGCTTTGTGTTCACCGACCAGGATGCTGTGAGATATTTCAAGCTCAAGTTGAATAGGTATTACGCGGACATCATCGATTATGCCTTGGAAAATCGGCGCGTTGTGCGCATAGTGCTGCTGGAAGCACTGAAAGGGGGGAAACACAGGGGAAACCTCTTCAAGACCATGGAGCTGTTGGACAGCGGGCCGGAAAACCCTCTGCATGGAGTCCGCGGGGCAGCTGACCAGGAGGGGAATTATCGTAAGGACTTGGTGTTCTTCGAGTTCTTTTTCCTGATCATCCCGCTCGTGAGCATGGCCGCCCTTTACGATCAGTACAGGGAGAAGAGCCTGCTCAGCGACGAGCGCCTCAGGGAACTGGTTCTCAGCGCCTACGGGGATCTCGCCGAAGCCATCGGCCTAAGGCATATTGCCGTGGCTGGGCAGGGGGTCTGAAGGCTGGTGCGGTGAGAGAAGAGTTGAGGGAAGGAGAGATCAGTGGATGTCAGTCAAGCAAAGCTTACAGGCAGCTGCCCTGCGTGAGTCCCTGCGCTATGTCAGGCGGAATCCTGAACAGAATTTTGCTAGGCTAATCGCTCTGATCCGGCCCTTTGCTCGCTTGCCCTGGCATCGGGAGATCATCCAGCAGGCGGGGGAGATGTGGGCTGATCCTCAGAACAATTGGCGCAGGTTTACGGAGAGAGCTCTGCAGCAGCTGGCACCGAATGTCGCTGAGAAGATCGTGATGAACTTTTTCCTAAATGCCTGTTTGAGCGGTGTGGCTACCGCCCGGACTGTTGAGAAAGAACACGACTGCAACGTGCCCTGGGCCATTTTGATGGATCCCACCTCGAGCTGCAATCTGCACTGCGAGGGCTGCTGGGCTGGGGAGTACGCCCGCGGCGAGCATCTCAGCTTAGAGGAGCTGGATGGGATCATCGAGCAGGGCAAAGAGCTCGGTGTGTTCTTCTACCTTTATTCAGGCGGCGAACCGCTGCTGCGCGCCGCAGATATCCTCAAGCTGGCGGAGAAGCACAGCGATGCAGTTTTCTGCGCCTTTACCAACGCTACTCTGGTTACCCCGGAGCTCGCGGCTCAGCTTTCTGAGGTGGGCAATGTGGCTCTGGCGATCAGCGTGGAAGGTTTTGACAAAGTCAACGACTTCCGGCGGGGAGAAGGCACCTATGCCCGGGTGGTGCGGGCCATGGATCTTCTGCGGGAAGTGGGGGCCCCCTTCGGCTTTTCCACCTGCTATCACGCGCAGAACACCGAACAGGTTGCTTCCGAAGAGTTCGTCGACGCCATGGTTGAGAAAGGCTGCCTGTTCGGCTGGTATTTCACCTATATGCCCATCGGACAGCATGCCCGTCCTGAGCTTCTTGTCACGCCTGAACAGCGCCAGCTCATGTACGAACGCGTTCACGAATTCAGGGCCACCAAGCCAATCTTCCTGCTCGATTTCTGGAACGACGGTGAGTACTGCAACGGCTGCATTGCCGGGGGACGCCATTACCTGCATATCAACGCCCACGGCGATGTGGAGCCCTGCGCCTTCATCCATTATGCCAGCACTAATATCCGGGAAGCGACACTGCTTGAGGCCCTTAAGTCACCTCTGTTTATGCAGTACAGACAGCATCAGCCCTTCAACAAGAATCCTCTGCGTCCATGTCCCCTCCTCGACAACCCCGATGCTCTGGTGGAGATGGTCACCCAGGCGGGAGCGTACTCCACCCAGCGCAGAGACAGCGAACCGGTGGAAGTGGTGGCGGGCAAGTGCCGGGAAGCCGCTGCCAAGTGGGCCCCAGTGGCCGATGCCATCTGGCAGGAGAGGACGGCTAAGCAGGTTAAGCAGGCTATCTAGTAGGAACATGCAGAAAGGGCGCCGCGGGCGCTCTTTTTTTCTGTGGGCGGCAGAGAACCAGCAGGAAATCATTACTAACACGGTGAATTATTTTCGTCACTTACGATGGAAAGGGGAATGCTCATGAGGCGCCGCCTGAGCAGCATCCTGTTGGTCACGATCGTGCTGGTTCTGCCAGCCGCCCCTTCCGCCCTGGCCTGGAGCGAACCGGTGTACACGCAGCCCTGGACTGAAGCCGAGTACACCGACCCTTGGGCTGAGGTAGAGTACACAGATCCCTGGGCTGAGGCAGAGTATACGGATCCGTGGGCAGAAGTGGAGTATACCGAAGTGCTGGGAACAGGGACACCCACGGATCAGGTTGGGGAGATTGACGATTTTCTCCTGGATTTTGAGAGTCTATATGGCGTTTGGCGGGTGTTCCTTGAGAGCCAGCCTTTGGGAGAGGGGAAGGTTCAGCCCGGCATGGACCAGGGAGTGCTTAACATCAGGTCTGACGGGACCTACACCATGACGCATGTCGCGTGGAGCCGCGAACCGGTAAATGGCACCTGGCGCCTTTCTTACCCAAGGGAGATCAACGGCGAGGTTGTTCAAGCCATCGTCCTCTTGGACGGCCCGGGAGGTAGTGACTGGGCAGTGGCCCCAGACCCTAAAGGCACGATCCGCCTGCTCTGGGCAATGAGATGGAGCGATGGTTCAGCCCTCTGGATCTTTGATTCCGAGCTCTACCGCCCCTAAAGTTTATTGCAAAAACGGCAGCCCTCCGCCTGGGGGGCTGTTTCTCTTTATTCGTGAAAATGGTCCGCCCTGTTTGCGCAAAAAAGAAGTTCATCACGGAATGTGATAGGTAAAAAGATCATACTAAGGCCCTAACAAAAGGCAAGTTTGTTGACACCCGTCAAGCCCTGGAATATACTTAAAAGAAATAACTGCGGGAGGATGAGAGTTCCATGCGTCAGAGGCGTAAAGGGTTTCGGGCCGCACTGTTGTTAACCGCTTTAGCTGCTGCTTTGATCTGCTCTGGGTTCAGCAGCGCTGCAAGTGCCGAAGCCGTTGGCATCTATGCTGGTGGACACGAAACAGCGGGAATGGGGAGCATAATCAAATATACATACTCCCTGGAGCTGAAAGCAGATGCCAGCTATGAACTGAAGAGCTATTTTGTCATGGGCGATGAACTCTATGAGTTTATTGAAACAGGGTCCTATTCGGTTGACGGTTCGAACCTGGCGCTGACTCCGGAAGGTGAGGATACCTTGGAGGGTACTGTCAATGCCGACGGTTCCATCACTGTTCCGGTGAAGCCTTCGGCCATGGCGCGGCAGCGCACCACCTCCACTTTGGTGAAGGTTGAGAATCCCGCCGCAGGTGTCTACACAGCCGAAATGCAGGGAGCCGCCACGGTTAAGGCCACCCTGTACCTCGATTATCAAGGCGGCTATTACTACCTGGCTGTTCCGGACAACGGTTCGGAAGCCGTCCATGAGCAGGGTTTCTACGGCGTCCAGGGCGATGTGATCACCTTTACGACCAGCGCTGGCGAGACCTTTACAGGCAAACTTGGGGAGAACACCATCAGCGCTCCCTTTGTTGTCGCGAAGATGATGGGGATGCGGGTCGAGATTCAGCTCGCCAAATAACAGTCGAAACAAGGACTTAGAAAGGGGCACCTCTCGGGGGCCCTTTCTAAGCCTTTTTTCTATCTAATTGAGGACAACGCAGGAGGTGCGGCATGACAGAAAACAAGATCAGGACAGCAGAGGCGTTTTTCCGCTGGGCGTTCAACACCAGGGCCAACACGGTGATGGCGATCTATGAGGGAAAGGAAATGTCCCGGGAGAAGGTCTTTTTGAGTTTCTGCTCGCATAACCCAGCTCTCATCACCCATGGACCAGCGGGCCTCAACGGCAGCATCAAAGGTTTCGGGTTTCTGCCTAAAGAGGAGTACCTTGAGGAAGTCTTGGAAGCCTACATGAAGCACATCGATGCCTATGACGGTGATGATCAAGCCCACAGCCAGAGAGGACTGCAGGTGCTTGTGGAGCAGATGTATCATCCCGATGCCCATCACCGCATAGACTTCACCAAGATCGGCAGCCTGGAGATGGCGAAGAACCACACCTGGGAAAACCTGAAGGTTAACCCCGAAGCGACGCTCATCTACTACCAGCCGCCCATGGTTTCCTTCGAGGTGCGGGGCCGAGTGCGCATCTACGACGAAGCTGAATCTGGCAAAACCGAGATCTACCAGCAGTTTATCAATGCTCAGCATGATGTCTACCACCGTCCGGATAAGAACCGCTGGCTCAGGTATCCGGCGTATGTGTTTGAGATCGAAGAGATTTACGACAATTCTTCCACCCGAGAGGGTTTTGGCACCAAACTCCAATTCCCGTTCTAACGGAAATCACTGAGTTAAGGGAGAAGGCGACCAGCCCGCTCCCTTTACTGCAACTTAGGAGTGGTTTATATGAGGAGAAAGCTACTGCAGTCGACCCTGTTTGTTGTCCTTCTGGCGCTTCTGGTGCTCCTGACCGCCTGCGGAAAACCGAAGCAGGAGCAGCAGGCATCAACTGCCGGGCAGAGCACGGCCAGCACCGCAGCACAGAGCGCCGTGGAAGAAGTACCCCTGGCAGGGGACTATGTGATCGACATTACTAACCTGGGGATGGCGCTCCAGTTCTACCTGCGCATCAACGAAGACAACAGCTTCATACTCGCGCCTAACCGCCAGTTCACCAGCGACCGGGGCACCGGGAAGATCGGCGAGCGGGAAGGCACCTATGTGATGATCTACTCCGATTCCACATCCGAGTCGCCCAAGACAGCAACATTTGAGCGGGAAGGCCACAACCTGGTGTTCAAGACCACCCTCCCTTACGGCTCGTCTAACATCATTTTTGAGCTGCAGGATGAGGAAAATCCCGATATTGTCTACCGCCTGATCGCCAACAAGTACATCTACGAAGAGTACTATGATACCTACCTGGCCTTCGTGGAAGAAGACGGCAGAGAGTACGAGTACATGCTCAAACTGCAGCCAGGAGCCCTGTACTCCTTTGTCAGCTCCTTGGGGGGCAGTCAGGTCTACAGCGAGACAGGTACCTTCAAAGTAACGGGGAACACGCTTGTGATCGCCCCCGAAGGCGGTGCAGAACTGACAGGTTCAGCGAGCGCCGACAAGGTGCTTGAACTCGAAGTTAAGCCCCAAGCCGAGGCGGAGCGCAGGAAGACTGTCTTCCGGGTCGCAACCACTGCTGAACATGCGGGCAAGTGGTATGCCCAAAGCGCCAGCGGGGAACTTGCCGTCTTGACTCTGGACTACTTCGGCGGTTACGTGTTCAACCTGGGCGATCAGAGCGAGCGCGGCAGTTTTACAGCCGATCAGCGCACGATCAGCCTGACGCCTGAGGGCGGAGAAGGGAAACAGGGCAGCAAGACGCCGTACACCCTCGAGGCGGAGTTTGGTTCCGAGCAGCTTCTCTTCTTCAGCGAGAAGATCATCGGCCAGTTCTCCGGCGCCACCATGGCTGCGGAGAGCTACTCTGCCCAACTTGAGCTGACGTACGGCGGGGAGTACACCCTGGTGATCGCAGATGAAGAAAACGAGGCTGAGCTCCTGCGGGAGACCGGCACCTTCCAGATCACCGCGGGCCCCATGGCCTACCAGCTGAATCTGCAGTCTGGAGACGGAACAAAGGTCGGCGACATCTGGCCCACCGGCTTCAACATGGCCTTTACCATTGACGGCACAGAATACAGATTCCTTCTGACCAGCAGTGCGAGGTGAACACCGTGACCAAAAGGCTGATGCTCTTCCTGCTGGTCGGCCTGCTGGCTGTGTCGTCGGCGGGCTGCGTAGGTGGGCGCGGGAGCCACAGGCCAGATCCGAATACCCTCTACGTGGGTTCGGTCCAGTCCTCGTTTCCCACGGCCTACATGCCCTGGCTGTCCCGGGAAGGGATCGCGCCCACAATCGCAGGGCTGCTCTATGACTCTCTCTTTTCCTATGATGAAGAGACAGGCGAGTACCTGCCCTCCATCGGTAGGGAATGGTATTACGTTGACAAGGACGGCAAGCCCATCCTCACCGAGGATGGCCACATCGATTATGCCCGCTTGGAGGAGATTTACAGCGATCCTGGATACGACCACCTGGCGGTGAAGGTGATCATCCACGACAACATCACCTGGAGCGATGGGGTGCCCCTTACGGTCGAAGATATCTACTATTCCTTTGACCTGGCTACCAACCATGCCCTGTCCAACCACGCCGGCGCCTTGGCCTGGACGAGCGACCTCAAGCATAAGTACAACAACGGGGTGTTGATCGAGAAGGGCATCTTCACCTATGATCACGGCGCGCTTGAGCAGGGATACTACATCCCTCCTGAAGAGAAGGATACCGTGATCTACTTCCACGTGAACAAGGTGCTGGGGGCGGTGACCCCCCTCTTTTCCTCTGTCTTGATCCTGCCCAAACATGTGTGGGAACCGGTGGTTTCGCCCCAGAACCAGCTGAACAGCAGCTCTCCCAACGAGGAACTGCTGTACCGCTACACCCACCCCGTGGGAAGCGGCGCTTGGGTGCTGGACACTGCGGAGTCGGGCAGCCAGCAGATCGTGCTGCGGCGCCGCCCGGATTACCATCTCACCAAGCCTGACGGCAGTCCGCTCTACGCAGTGGACACCATCAAGTTCATCCTCTACCAAGAGTCGAACGTGGCTATCTACGCCCTGCTCAAGGGGCACATAGACGTGTTGGACACCTCAGTCAGCTCCAATTACCTCCTGCTCTTTGCCAAGGAGAAGGACCTCTTCATCTCCAACGCGCCGGGTACGTTCACCCAAACCCTGGTCTTCAACCTGAACCCGGTCTCCAGCGAGCGGAACCCTGTGCGGAACCTGCTGGCTGATGCCGAGTTCAGACAGGCCATGGCTCTGGCCATCAACCAGGAGGAACTGATCAAGAATGTGCTGGACGGCGCGGGGGAACGGGCGAGTGCAGGACTGATGCGCCCCTCTCTGACAGACTTCTACAACCCGGAGGCGGACAAACTGCTGCCTGAGGATTACGAAGCAAGACTAGCCTTGGCCAACAGCATTTTGGACCGCATCGTTCCAGAGAAGGACGCCAGCGGCTACCGACTGCTCAACGGGCAGCGCATCACCTTCAAAATCCTCGGGAGCCCTGGCGAACAAGATGTGGTGTCGTTCCTGCAGATCCAGTTCAAAAAGATCGGAATCGACGTGCAGTATGCGGCCAAAGGGGCTCAACCCGAGTCCACCTACCTGTATACCAGCAAGTTCGACCTGACTCTGCAGGGCGTGATCTTCTCCCTTTCCAATGTAGACATCATGTTCCCGGCGCACTTCACGACGCTCGGCCGAAGCTCCAATTACGGCCGGCTTGTGAACGATAAGCTGAACCAGGCCATAGAGGAGATGCGGTATACGCTCAATCTGAACAGGAAGTATGAGCTCCTGAAGCAGATTCAGCCAATGATCGCCCAAGAGTACTACAAAGTGCCGCTCTACACATCCAATGTGATTTCGGTGGCCCGCACCGACCGCTTCACTGGCTACCAGGTGGTGGAGGGGGCGACCGTGTTTAACTCGGCTTCGCTGCAGAATCTGCGCAGGGTGGAAGGCAGGTGAGGGTATGAAACTGAGTTATGTGATCAAGCGGATCTTGTACTCCCTGTTTGTGTTTGCGGTGGTAATCACCCTCAACTTCTTCATCCCACGGATCGGCGTGGAAGACCCGGCAGAACGGTACTACCCGCCCCAGGGCAACATGAGCGATCTTGAGTACGAGATCGTGAAACAGCTCACCAGGGAGCAGTATGGATTCCACGTTTCCACCTGGCAGCAGTACGTGAACTACCTCAAGGGACTGGCCAAGGGAGATCTGGGTACATCCTTCCGGCCCGGTTCGCCCAAGGTGTGGGATCTGATCAAGAGCAGGCTGCCCTGGACTCTGGTTCTTTCAGTAAGCACCATGCTCATCGGTTTGGTGGTGGGGGTACTCTTCGGAGTGCTGGCCGCGGTGAAACGTGGGCGCTGGCAGGACACTCTCCTGCTCAATGCCTCCACGGTGATGGTTGCCCTGCCGTCCTTTTTTATCGCCCTGATCCTCTCGTTTTACCTGGGCTTTGAGTGGGAGGTGTTCCCCGCCTACACAGACCCGAACATGGTGTCAGATTTCTCCTGGACCTGGGAGGGGATCAGCAGGGTCGCCCGCAACGCCGCCCTGCCTGTCCTGAGCATGATGGTGGGAAGCATCATCAGCTACGCCCAGGGCACGCGCAATGCCGTGATCGCTGTGACCAACGAGGATTTCGTGCTCACTGCCCGGGCTAAGGGACTGACGCGGAACACCATCCGCTACAAGCACATCTTGCGCAACTCCCTCCTTCCCATCGTCACTTCGCTGGGGATGAGCGTGAGCGGGCTTATTGGGGGGCAGGTCGTGATTGAGCAGGTCTTCAACTGGAATGGGATGGGGACGCTGTTCCTGGAAGCGAACAACACCAATGACTACCCGCTCATGATGGGGATCATGCTCCTGCTTTCTGGGTTCACCATCCTCTCCATCTTGGTCACAGACCTCGTTTATGTGCTCCTCGATCCCAGAGTAACGGTTGGTGATAAACGATGAAGGCTAAGCGGACTTTGGGACAGCGGTTTTGGCAGGGTATAACGAAACGGGTGAGCGGTGCGGGCGCTCTCCTTGCCAAGGTCTGGGCCCACAAGCAGGGCAAGGTGGGTCTGATCATGGTCAGTTTCTTGGTGCTGGTGGCCATCTTCGCACCGTCTATCGCGCCGTACGATCCGTATGATGTTTCTCAGCGCGCGGCCAAAGGGCTGCCGCCGAGCAGAGAGCACCTTTTGGGCACGACGATCAACACTGGTCAGGACATCTTCAGTATGCTTATCTATGGAACGCGGGTTTCGCTCATCGTTGGCGTCACCTCGGGGGTGTGCATCGCCTTCGTCGGTTCCATCTTGGGCGTGGCCGCAGGTTACCTCGGTGGTGCCGTGGACACGCTGCTCATGCGGCTCGTGGACATCATGCTGGTTATCCCCACGCTGCCTTTAGTGATCGTGCTGACGAACGTGCTCGGACGGGACTTCTGGATCATCATCCTGATCTTCGTTGCCTTGGGCTGGACAGGACTCGCCCGCACCATCCGCTCCTTGGTTTTGGTGCTCAAGAACAGCAACTATGTGAAGG
>DURQ01000012.1 GCA_012840725.1 Bacillota bacterium | reverse complement strand
TGGTGCGCTGCATCGCCATGGCCTCCACGGACGGGCTGCAGCGGGGGATGCCGGCGGAGGATCTGGGCGGCCCGATCAGCGTGCCCGTAGGGCCTCAAACCCTCGGCCGGCTGTTCAACGTCCTCGGCCAGCCCATTGACGGCGGGCCGGATGTTGAGGGAGTCGCCCGCTGGCCGATCCACCGCCCAGCGCCGAAGGTGGACGAAGTTGAGCCCGCCCGTGTTATGCTGGAAACGGGCATCAAGGTCGTGGACCTGCTGGCCCCGTACCCCCGGGGGGGCAAGGTCGGACTCTTCGGCGGCGCCGGAGTGGGCAAGACCATCCTGATCATGGAGCTGATCCGCAATATCGCCTACGAGCACGGCGGCTACTCGGTGTTTGCCGGTGTGGGCGAGCGCACCAGGGAAGGCAACGACCTTTATTATGAAATGAAGGGTTCAGGCGTCATCGAGAAGACCGCCATGGTCTTCGTCCAGATGAACGAACCGCCAGGAGCCCGCCTGCGGGTGGGGCTGGCAGCCCTGACCATCGCCGAATACTTCCGGGATCAGGAGCGCCAGGACGTCCTCCTCTTCATAGATAACATCTTCCGTTTCACCCAGGCCGGTTCGGAAGTATCGGCCCTGCTGGGCAGGATGCCTTCGGCAGCGGGCTACCAGCCCACCCTCGCCACAGAGATGGGCCAGCTGCAGGAGCGCATCACCACCACCAAGTACGGCTCAATCACATCCATCCAAGCCATTTATGTGCCGGCGGACGACTACACCGATCCGGCGCCGGCGACTGCCTTTGCTCACCTGGATGCCACAACCAACCTGGAGCGGAGCATCGCCGAGAAGGGCATCTACCCGGCGGTCGATCCCCTGGCCTCCACCAGCCGCATCTTGGATCCGGCCGTCGTCGGCCCGGAGCACTACCAGGTGGCCCGGGGCGTGCAGCAGGTGCTGCAGCGCTACCGTGAGCTGCAGGACATCATCGCCATTTTGGGCATGGATGAGCTCTCTGAAGAAGACAAGGTGACCGTAGCCAGGGCCCGCCGGCTGGAGCGCTTCATGTCCCAGCCCATGTTTGTGGCCGAAGCCTTTACCGGCATGCCCGGCAAGTTCGTACCTGTGAAGGAGACGGTGCGGGGCTTTAAAGAGATCCTGGAAGGCAAGCACGACCATCTGCCGGAGAACGCTTTCTACATGGTGGGGACCATCGATGAGGCGGTGGCTAGAGCAAAGACACTGGAGAGGGAGAGTGCCTGATGGCAGTCTTAACTCTTGAGGTGCTCACGCCGGAAAGGACAGTCATCCGCACGGAAGTGGAGTATGTGAAGCTGCCGGGCGCCGACGGAACCTTTGGCGTTCTCGCCGGCCATCAGCCCATTATGGCGGCCCTGGACATCGGGGTCCTCGAATTCGGTCCCCTGCACGGCCGGCGCCGCAAGATCGCCCTGGGCGGCGGTTTCATGGAGATGAACGCCAATCAGATGACCGTCATGGCCCGCACAGCGGAACTGGAGGAAGAGATCGACGTCCTCAGGGCGCGAGAGGCCAAGCGCCGGGCTGAGGAAAGGCTCAACTCCCGCCAGGCAGATGTGGATCTGGCCAGGGCCCAAATTGCCCTGCAGAAGGCGCTTCTGCGCCTGAAAGTGGCCAATGGTGAATAACGCTTAACTTCAATTTTCTGCACAGGAAGCTCCCGACAAACGGGGGCTTTTTTGCATACAACCCAGGTTTTAGGAGCATACTAGCGCCGAGGCGGTGATAGTATGCGAGTATGGCAGAAGTTCAGAGACAAGCTCAGCGCGTCTGTTCAGAGGCCCGAAACCCGCAGGGCGGTCACGGGCATGGTGATCGGCCTGTCCCTGCTTGCAGGGATCGGCATTGGAGCCTACCGGGCCTGGCCCGCGGAGGAGCCGGCTTCGGCCGTGAATGTGGTGACCCGGGACGAGCTCAATGACCTGGTGCAGGAGAGGGTGCAGACGGTGATCGCCACCCTCTACCCCTGGGTGCTGGACGGCCCGACCCAGGTGGTGATGGTGGAAACGCCGGTGAATCCCCTTGCGGAGGTGGAACCAGAGCCGCAGCCGGAACCCGAACCAGAGCCTGTCATCTCCTTTGAACGGCTGATCTGGCCGGTGCAGGGCGAGATCGCCACACCCTTCGGCTGGTACCGCCATCCTGTCTATGGTGACTGGCGCTTCAACGCGGGGGTAGAGTTCGATGCCACCGGCGAGGCGGTGCGCACGGTCCTGCCGGGGAAGGTGGCCGCGGTCAACTCCAACGGCCTTGAGATGGAGCTGGTGATCGAGCACGGCAGCGGCTGGGCAAGCATCTACCGTTCGGTCACGGGCATCAAGGTAGCGCCGGGTGAAGAGGTAAAGCAGAACCAGAACATCGCTGTGCCGGGCACAAGCGGACGGGTCTTCTTCGGCCTGACCCACAACGGCCAGCCGGTCAATCCAGAAGCGTTTCTCCGCTAGCGAAGCATAACCAAAGCCCTGCGGCATATACATTGTATAAAAAGTGCTAGGGGGAAGCGCAGATGAGAGACTATATCCGCAAGCGGGTAGTGGATGTCAGCTTGTATATAGTCAAGACGAACGCCACTGTTCGGCAAGCGGCTCTTGTCTTCGGGGTGAGTAAAAGCACTGTTCACAAGGACGTGACCGAGCGCTTACCACGGATCAACAAAGAACTGGCCGAGCAGGTGAAAAGGGTCCTTGAGATAAATAAATCAGAAAGGCACATACGCGGCGGTGAAGCAACGAAGCGCAAATACGGTGTCAAGGGGGCCAGCCGGGCTTCCTAGAGTCGCTGGCGAAAAAAGGATTTGTCCCGTCCGTGGCGAACACTAAGGCTAGACCAATGCGGTTAGTGTTTGCGGAGGGGGACATAACGTGTTTGGAAGAGACATCGGCATCGATCTAGGAACTGCTAATATACTTGTGCATGTGCGAGGCAAAGGCATTGTCATCCACGAGCCTGCAGTGGTGGCAGTTGATGTCAATACACAGAAGATCTGCGCGATTGGCGAAGAAGCCCGGGAGATGCTCGGGCGCACCCCTGGAAACATCAGGGCGATCAGGCCCCTCAAGGAAGGGGTCATCGCCGACTTTACCATTACTGAGGAGATCCTCAAGCACTTTATCAGGAAAGCAGCTGGGCGCGGTTTCCGGCCACGGGTTATGGTCTGCGTTCCCTCCGGGATCACCACAGTGGAAAAGCGGGCTGTTATTGAAGCGGCCAACATGGCCGGGGCTAAGGAAGTCTACCTGGTGACCGAACCCATCGCGGCTGCGGTCGGCTGCGGGCTGGACATTTCTGCCCCCAGCGGCAACATGGTGGTGGATATCGGCGGCGGAACAACTGATATCGCCGTCATCTCTCTGGGAGGCGAGGTAACCTCCCAGTCTGTGCGCGTGGGCGGCATTCACATGGAAGAGGCGATCAGCCGCCATGTGAAGCGGGTGTACAACCTGGCCATCGGCGAGCGCACTGCGGAAGACATCAAGATCACCATCGGGAGCGCGTTTCCCACCAAAGATAAGCGCATGAGCATCCGGGGGCGCGATCTGGTCACCGGCCTGCCGGCGACGGTGGAGCTCAGTTCCTTGGACATTTTCCCGGCCTTGGAGGAACTTTTGGTCACTATTGTGGATGCTATCCGCGGCGTCTTGGAGATCACCCCTCCCGAGCTGGCTGCCGATATTGTGAACAAGGGCATGGCCCTCACCGGCGGCGGGGCTCTGCTCGACGGCATGGGCCGCCTGATTGAAGAAAGGACGGGAGTACCGGTCACCTTGGCCGAAGATCCCCTCAGCTGTGTAGTGCGGGGTACAGGCGAAATCTTGGATTCCCTCGACCGCGACAGCAATCGGAGTTCGTTCATAGCTAGTTACACTAGGGCGCGCTGAGCGCCCTAAAGTTTTTCCTTTCTCTGCCGATAAGGGGATCAGGATAGTGGGGAGGTGATCCTATACTACGCGGGATCTATACAGCAGCCTCAGGCATGTTAGTTGAAACAATGCGCATGGATGTGGCCAGCAACAACCTGGCGAACGTGGATACTGCCGGATTTCAGAGGCAGACAGCCCACATCTACGCTACTCCGCAACGGCCGGTGCTTCGGGTTCACCAGGGACAATCCCGGATGCTCGGAGCCTTGGGCACAGGGGCGCTGGTGGAAGGAAGCCACACCTCCTTTATGCCGGGAACGCTCAGGCAGACTGATAACCCCCTCGATGTCGCCTTGGTGGGGGCAGGGTTCTTTGCCATCACTACTCCGGAAGGGCCCCGTTACACCCGGGATGGGCGCTTCACAGTAAACCCCAGCGGGCTTTTGGCGACCTTGGACGGCAACCTGGTCCGGGGCGAGAACGGGCCCATCTACGTGGGCGAGGGGCCGGTTTCCATCACAGACACTGGGCAGGTGATGGTGGGCGGTCAGGTGGTGGACAAGCTGCTCATCGTTGAGTTCAACGACCGGAACGGACTGGTGAGAAGAGGGACCAACCTCTTCGAGGCAACGCCAGAGGCAGGAGACGCCTTCCGCTACCGGGCGGTATTGGCACCAGGCATGATCGAGCTGGCCAATGTGAATGTGGTCAGAGAAATGGTGAACCTGATCAACATCCAGCGGGCTTACGAGGCCAACCAGAAGGTTGTGCAGGCCTTCGATGAGACGCTCGGCAAGATTATCAACGAGGTATAATCATCTTCATCGAACAGCTGAAAGATATGAGGGGAAGGCAGAGGCTGGACTGGAAACAGAAGCCGCGAAGCTATTGACCGACTGAAATAGCTTCAAAGACCCCTCTCTTAGGCTGTGCTTGATGATGGACAGCAAAAAGGAGGGTTTTTTGTTATGATGCGCGCCTTGTGGACGGCAGCCTCCGGCATGTCCGCCCAGCAGACCAAGATCGATGTGATTTCCAACAACCTGGCCAACGTCAACACCACCGGGTTTAAGAAGAGCCGAGTAGACTTTCAGGATCTTCTCTACCAGACGGTGAAGTACGCCGGGACACCCAGCACCCTCGGTGCTCAGGTGCCCACCGGTATCCAGATCGGGCACGGCGTGCGCACCGTAGCCACGCAGCGGGTTTTCTCTCAGGGCATGTACCAGCAGACGGACAACCCCCTAGACGTTGTCATCGAGGGTGATGGCTTTTTCCAGGTGCTCCTCCCCGATGGAGGCATCCGCTACACTAGGGACGGCGCCTTCAAACTCGATGCCGACGGCCGGATCACAACATCAGATGGTTTTCCGATTGAGCCGGAGATCGTCGTGCCCGCAGACAGCCTGGAACTGAGCATCGCTTCCGACGGCACTGTCACCGTTATGCGCCCGGGCAGCGAAGAACCGGAGCGCATCGGTGAGCTTCAGATCGTCCGCTTCGTCAACCCCGGCGGTTTGAAGAGCGAAGGCCGCAACCTCTTTACTGCCACCGCAGCCAGCGGTGAGGCCGTGATCGGCACACCGGGCTTAGACGGGTTCGGAACGCTGGCCCAGCACTTCCTGGAGATGTCCAATGTCCAGGTAGTGGAAGAAATGGTCAACATGATCGTGGCCCAAAGGGCTTACGAAAGCAATTCCAAGGCTATCCAGGCCTCCGATGAGATGCTCCAGGCCGCAAACAACCTGCGCCGGTAAGCGTCCATGATTAAGCGAGCTGCATTGAGGGCTCTGGCCCTGGCGGTCCTTGTGCTGGTCTTTGCCGGCTCCGCGGCCTGGGGAGCTGAGCAGGACAGGGCTGTTATCCTTCTTCCCGAAACAGCCAGCGTGCAGGGAGCCGAGCTTCTTTTAGGGGAAATCGCGGAGATCAGCGGCCCGCTTGATCTCGCAGCCGAGCTGGCCAAGGTCAGCGCCGGCACCTCGCCCCAGCCGGGCAGCTCCCGGCGGCTCAGCCGGGGGCAGATCCAGGTCCGCCTGCGCCAGGCGGGGATCGACCCGAAGCTGGTGGAGTTCCAGGGAGCCGAAACCGTGCAGGTGTTCCGCACTGCTGCCGCTTCCGCCAGCAGCGGGGCGCAGCAGGAAGCGGGGATATACCAAGTAGTGGTGGCGGCCCGGGATCTCAAGCGCGGCGAGGTTCTCTCCCGGGAAGACCTGCGGGTGGAGGAACGGGAGCTGAGGAGCGGGCCCGCGGAAGCCCGCAGCCTGGAGGATTTCGTGGGGCTGCGCACCACGAGGATCGTCCCCGAGGGGACGGCCATCACTGAACTCCACGTGGAGGCAGTTCCCATCATCGAAAAGGGCGCCGCGGTGACCATCCTGGTGCACACCGGCACCTTGAGCGTGAGCGCACCGGGGGTGGCCAGGCAGAGCGGCGGGCTGGGAGATGTTATTGAAGTTGAGAACACACTGTCCAAACAGCGGGTGAGCGGTGAGATCATCGATGCCCAGACTGTTCAGGTGTTTATGAAAGGGGCAGGTATGCCGTGAGGAGGTTCCTTTTGGTGTCCGTGACTCTGCTTTCCATCCTGGGTATGGTTATGGGATGTTCCCTGCTGACGCTGGCCGAGTCCCTCTTCCCGGTGGATCAGCCTGCGTCCATGTATGCCGACCGCAAGGCCCGGCGCCCCGGTGATCTGGTCACGGTGATCATCGTGGAGCAGGCCCAAGCGAGGCAGACGGCGGGGACCAGCACCGGCAAGGATTCGGAAGTGTCGGTGGGACCCGGCGGCGGAGTGCTGGCCGATCTGATCCCCCTGCTGCGCCTGGGCGGCGGCGACACCTTCGCCGCCAACGGTGCCACTACCAGGGGAGGAAGCTTAACAGCAAAGGTCACCACCAAGGTTGTGGAGGTTTACCCCAACAACACCATGCGCCTGGAAGGCAGGCAGAAGATAGTTATTAACGGCGAAGAGCAGGAGATCGTGCTTACGGGCTTGGTGCGCACTGAAGACGTGGCTTCAGACAACACGGTGCTGTCCACGTTTGTTGCTGATGCAGAGATTTCATTTGTCGGCACCGGTGCGCTGGCCGAGAAGAACAAGCCCGGCCTGATCACCCGCGTGTTCAACTGGCTCTTCTAGCGCAGCGAGGAGGAAGGCAGATGTGGAAGAAGACTGCTTGGTTGGCGCTGGGGATCATCCTGCTTGTTTCAGGGGCTGCCCTGGGCCAGAGCGTGGAACCCCTGCGCTACGATACACCGATTGTGAGAGTTAAAGATGTGGCCCGCGTCCAGGGAGTGCGGGACAACCAGATCTACGGGCTGGGCCTGGTGGTGGGCCTTCAAGGTACCGGCGACGGTGCCGGTTCCCGAGCCAACCTGCAGATGATTGCCAACATGCTGGAGAATTTCGGGATCACCGTGTCCGCTTCCGACCTGCGCCTGCGCAACGTGGCGGCGGTGATGGTTACGGCCGACCTGCCCACCTCCCTGCGGGTGGGCGACCGGATTGATGTGACCGTTGCTTCCATCGGCGATGCGCGAAGCCTTGCCGGCGGGTACCTTCTCCAGACCCCTCTGCAGGCGGCGAACGGGCAGATATTTGCCGTGGCCCAGGGGCCGCTCTCGGTGGGCGGCGCTTCTGGAAGGAGCTCGGGCTCCTCGAGTACCATCACCACAGTTGGCACCGTGCCCAGCGGCGCGATCGTGGAGCGGGAACTGGAGTACAGGAACCTGGCTGCCGACGGCCGCCTCTCCCTTGTACTGCTGGATCCAGATTTCACCACTGCCCAGCGCCTTGTAGATGTGATCAACGCGGCTTTCGGGACCGTTTTGGCCCGTGCGAGAGATCAGGGAACGGTCGAGGTTGAGGTTCCCCTCGGTTACCTCGGCAACGTAGTGGCCTTCATCGCGGAGCTGGAGGAACTGCCCATCAGGCCCGACAGCAATGCCCGGGTGGTGATCAACGAGCGGACGGGTACGGTGGTCATGGGTTCCCAGGTGCGCATCGCACCCATAGCCGTGTCCCACGGAAATCTCAAGGTGCAGATCGGCAGCGAAAACCGGAGCGGAGCTGAAGGAGTGGACGGTTTCTTTGACGAACTGATGATGCAGGAGGCGCGTTATGGAACCTCGACCGTGCTCGGCGGCACCCCCAGCGTTCAGGAACTGGTCGATGCCCTCAATGCGGTTGGCGCCTCGCCGAAGGACATCATCGCCATCCTCCAGGCCGTAAAGGCGGCTGGCGCGCTGTTCGGAGAGCTGATCATTTTATAGGGGGATTGCCCATGCGGGTGAACTGGAACCCGGACGATCTGCTGGCTGCAAAGGCAGAGAATCTGGGCAGCAAGAAGCAGTCTTCCTCCCACAAGGAACTGGAGAAAGCGGCGCAGGAGTTCGAAGCCCTGTTTGTCCAGATGCTCCTCAGCGAGATGCGGCGCACTGTCCCAGACAACGACCTGCTTGGCGACAGGCGGGCTGAGAAGCTGTTCCAGTCCCTTTTGGACCAGGAACTGGCGGTAAACAGCTCCCAAGCCCAGAGCCTCGGCCTGGCGAAGCTGATCTACGAGCAGATGTCCCGCTACCTTCCCGATGAGAAAGAGTGAAGTTCGTAAACTCCACAGCAAGCCGTTGTGGAGTTTTTTTCGTTGCAGGAAAACACCCTGCTGCCCCGAATTGTAATAGGAAAATAAAGGGGGATTGCGTGTGCAGGGGAGATGGGCCCGGCCAGCTGTTTTCATATTATTGACATTTTTCACTGCCATCAGTCCTGCGCTGGCCAGTACTGCTCTGCCAGATTCCCTGCTCGTGCTGCCGGAACAGGTCGTCCTCACCCTGCCCAAAGCCCCGGGCCAGGAGTTCCGGGTCAGCTACACTTCCCACCCCATGAAGGCCATCATCGATTCCAACCTGCCGCTGCAAGGCTGGCCCGCGCAGCAGGCGGTTGGCGACGTTGCCCTCAAGGAGGTGCGCTTCGCCCAGCAGGGCGGGTCTTACCGCCTTGTACTGGAATTCAACTACCAGCTGCCCGAAGGCGAAGTGAGTGAGGATGCGGAGCGCTTCCAGCTGGTCATCCCCAAGGCCTTTGCCCACACCACCACCCGTTTGGTGGAACCCGGCGTGGTTTACGGGCATCAGCGCAGGGCTGACAGCTACGGGCCAAATGTGGTAAACTACTTGGAGATAGACCTAAGGCGCAGCTATGAAGTGAAGCTTGTCCTGGCTCAGGACTGCATCTATGGAGCGGAGCGGGTGAGCGATATGGCTAAGCGGGTCGGTGCCCTTGCCGCGGTCAACGGCGCCTATTTCGCCTCGAACGGGCGGCCCCTGGGCGTTTTCATGATCGATGGCGAGCTCATCACCGAGCCCTATGCCAACCGAACCGCGATAGGCCTCGGGCCCGGCGGGGCAGTGATAGACAATGTGGGCTTTACCGGCGAAATCTGGCATGAGGGTCAGCTTCTCGCAGCTGTTTCCGGCATCAACCGGCCCCGGCTCCAGGACGAGCTGATCGTCTACACTGAAGCCTATGGGACAAAGACCAACACCAATGTCTACGGTTACGAGGTAGTTGTAGTTCACGGTGTGGTCACCCAGCTCCAGCCTCAGGGTAACAGCACCATACCCGAAGGCGGCCTGGTGCTTTCCGGCCATGGAGTGCAGCGGGAAACCCTGTCCAAGCTGAAGGTGGGGGACAGGGTGGAAGTGCACGTCCAGCTCCAGCCGGACTGGACAGAGCTGGGGATCGACCAGATCATCGGGGGCGGGCCCAGGCTCGTGCGGAACGGAGTGCTGGACATAACCGGCGAGGCGGAGCTCTTTAAGGATGATATCCTTAAGGGGCGGGCTCCCCGAACCGCAATCGGCGTCACCGCTGATCAGAAGCTTCTCTTGGTGACCGTGAATGGAAGGCAGCCGAATATCAGCGTAGGCATGACTTTGGATGAACTTGGGAACCTCCTTATTGAGCTGGGAGCGCTTGAGGCCATGAATCTTGACGGAGGCGGTTCCACGACCATGGTGATCCGGGACTTGGTTTTGAATCTGCCCTCAGACGGAAAAGAGCGAGCAGTAGGAAACGCCATAGTGGTTGTTCCAGGTTCTAAGTAGAGGGTAGTGAAGGGGTGGCTTCATGCGAAAACTGCCGTTATGGTATGGACTGGCCCTGCTGGTGATCATCTGCGGCGTTTCCGGGCAGGTTTTTGCGGTAGAGCTTTTTTTGCCAGAAGAAGTCAGGCCCGGCCTGCGCGGCATCGCCAGGACGGTCATTTCGGGGAACACAATTGAGACCTTCGATGTGGAGGTCCTGGGCGTCGTTCCCCAGAGCCCTCCTCTGAGCAGCTACATCATGGTCAGAGTGAGCGGCGATGCTGTTGACCGCGCCGGGGGCATTGCCCTGGGCATGAGCGGATCACCTGTCTACATCCAGGATAGGCTGCTTGGCGCCATTTCCCATGTCTACACCTACTCGGATCACCGCATCGGCCTGGTGACACCAGCGGTAGACATGTTCAAGATTTACGGCGAGATGCCCACACCCGAACCGGTTCTCCCAGAAGATGTGGTTGCGGTAGCCGCGCCCCTTCTGGTGCAGGGACTGAATGAGCGAAACATGGATTACCTGCTCAAGGGGCTGGGTGCTTCCAGAAGTCAAGTTATGCCCTCTTTCTCGGCAGCGTCCATTTCCATCCCAGCGGCTTTCGAGCCGGGGAGCATGTTTGGAGTCCAGCTTCTCAGGGGAGACTTTCAAGTAGCCAGCTTTGGCACTGTTACCCATGTCAAGGACGATGGAAGGTTCATCGCCATGGGACACCCTGTCTTCCACCGGGGAGCTGTGGAGTTCTTCGCCTCTGCAGCCTACGTGCACTACACCCTCCCCAACCTGGAGGCGCCCATGAAGATCGTGTCCCTGGGGGCAACTGTCGGCAAGGTCGCCCAGGATCGGTCCGCCGGCGTGGGCGGCATCTTGGGAACACCCGTGGATTACGTTCCCATCAGTATTGTGGTCAACGATACCGAACGGGGCCAGCGCAAGAGCTACTACGTGGAGTCGGTCAAGGATGAGCAGGTGCTCATTCCTTTGGTGGTCAGCAGTGCCTATCAGAGCATCGATGCTGCCCTGGACCGCATCGGCGATGGCACCGCCTATGTGCGGGTGGAGTTTGTCTCCCAGGACTTTACCCAGAGGATGATCAGGGAGAACCTGTTCTACAGCGATTCAGACATCGCCGTGTGGTGCCTGGTCGATCTCGAGTCCGGGTTGGAACTGCTCATGCACAACAACCTCCAGGCGGTGGACCTGCAGCAGATCAAGATCGAGGTGGAGATCTCCCGGGAACGGAAGACGGCTACGATAGAAAGGGCAACCCCGAGCACATCCCATGTTAAGGCCGGGGAGAGCGTAGATGTGGAGGTCTTGATCAGGCCCTACCGGGGGCAGCTGGAGACCAGGACCCTGCGGCTGAACATCCCGCCGGATACGGCTGAAGGCCTGTTAACCGTGACGGTGCGCAGCGGTGCAGAGAGTTATTACGACATCGATCCGCCGGTGCACACCAGCATCCTGTCCGCTGAGGGCGAAGCGGAGGACGATGAGGAGCCCATGCGCTCTTTCATCGCCGATGCGGACACCTTGGATGATCTGATCGAAGAATATATGGATAGGGAGAGGAACAACGAACTGGTCGCAGAGTTCTACCCCTTCCTGGACAGCCCGGAAATAGAGGATGCGACCGAGGAAGAGCAGGCTCTCAATGATCTCGGCTATTACGCCTGGGCCGAGCCTGTGGAACCAGTTGTGGCCCGTCTTTCCACACAGTTCGTGCTGGAAGGCATGGCAACCTTCGACCTCAGCATCTCCCGCTGAGTCAGGCTGGTTTTTTGTGTCATACACCCCCGGAGTTGGCAAGAGGAATCTGTGCATACGGGGAGAAATAAGTTAGGAGATCGAAAATTACTGTGTGGGAGGCAGGACAATGAGGCAACGTTCAGCCAGGTTGGTCATTGCGCTGCTCGTGTTGGGCCTGCTGGCTTCGGTCGGCAGCTCGGCGGTGCAGGCGCAGGGCCAGGAGCTCGGGGTCGTGAGGCTGATCACGATCGAAGGCAATAATTTCGTGGACACCGAGACCATCAGAGCTAGCATCCTCAAGACGCGGCTCGGTGAAGAGGCAACCGAGCAGAAGATTATCGACGACATCCGGGCCATCTATGACCTGGGGTATTTCGAGGACGTGCAGGCCACAGTCGATCCTGCGCTGGGCGGAGTCGAGGTAGTCTTTCACGTCGTGGAGAATCCAATCGTACGGGAAGTCACCTTCTCGGGAGTGCCCGGCATAGCCTTCGAGAAGTATGCCAGGGACATGAAGACGCAGCCTGGTCTCATCCTCAACGCCCATGATATCTGGGAAGACCTGGAAGGGCTGTGGGAATGGGTGCTCGGTGAGTACGGTTATCTTGTGCGCGTCACTTCCCTGAGCGCGGATACGGATGGACGGATCGGCATTGAGCTTGCCCAAACCACACTGCAGGATATAGTCATCACCGGCAACGAGAAGACAAAAGACTTCGTTATCGAGCGCGAGCTCACCTTCGAGGCTGGAGATCCCGTGGACATCAAGGCCATCGACCAGAGCCTGCGCCGCCTGCTGATGCTCGGGTACTTCGATGAGATCAGCCGCGAGTTTTCCCAAGAGGATGACCCGGACAAAACGGTGCTGACCATCAACCTCAAGGAGCGCAAGACCGGCGCCGCTACCTTTGGTGTTGGCTACAGCACGGCGGAGGGCCTGGTGGGCTTCCTCCAGGTGTCCGATGATAACTTCCTCGGACGCGGGCAGATGGTCAAGGCCAATGTCAGCTTGGGGCAGAAGGTCACCTCCTACGAGTTTGAGTTCTATGAACCGTATATCACCAAGTCGGGTATCTCGCTTGGTACCAGCCTCTACCGGCGCATCAGCGAGGTCAAGACGGCTGATCCTGACAGCGATGAGGAAACCAAGAGCAAGCGCACCTCCATCGGCGGCGATCTCACCCTGGGCAAGCCCCTCACCGAGTTTACCAGAGGGCGCCTCACCTTCAAGCTGGAGAACAACACCTATGCCCATGAGGACGGACCGATCGGCGGCGTGCCCGATGATTCCAAGACGAGGAACATCGGTGTCGGTCTGAACACCAACACCGTCGACCATCCCTTCTTCCCCACAGAGGGTTACAAGAACGATGTCTACTTGGAACTGGGTACCACGCTCTTCGGCGGTACCAGCGCCTACGCTAAGCTGAGCCTGGAGCACAGCCGGTTCTTTGAAGTGAAAGACGGCGGTTACGTCCTGGCCCTGCGGGGAATGGGCGGACGGCTCTTGGGCGGCAGCCTGCCCGAGGCGGACAAGTTCCGCATCGGTGGCGCGGACACCCTGCGCGGCTACTCCTATGGAGATTCGTCCCTTGGCCTTGTTGGCGACAACATGCTGGTCATGAATGCCGAGTTCCGCTTCCCCATCGTGGAGAAGGTTCAGGGCGTAGTCTTCACCGACTGGGGAACCACCTGGAACCAAGGCCAGTCGTTCAACATGAAGGATCTCAAGAACTCCTTTGGTATAGGCGTGCGCCTGGATACGCCTCTGGGACTGTTGCGCCTGGACTACGGCCTGGGCAAGGATGCGGAGAACCACCGCAAAGGACAGTTCTACTTCGGGATCGGCCAGGCTTTCTAGAGACAATCAAAAGCAGACGTAAGGCCGGTGAGCCTGCCAAAAGGCGGGTTCACCGGCTTTTTTTGCATTTGTCCTGGCCTTCTCCCCGCTGGTATAATGGCCCCGTTAGGCACTTGGAAAGGGGGACGGCCATGAGAATTCTGCCGGCAGTCTTGATCCTGTTGTTGATTTCTGGCCTCCTCAGCGGGTCATCGCTTGCGGTTGGCGGAACTGCGGCGGAAGGGGTTCAGGTTTCTGAGGGAGGAAGTGAGCCCGCCGCCGAGAGTCTCGCTGCCCAGCAGGCAGAGGAGCTGGCTGCCTTCCGGGCTGAGCTTCTGGCCCCCGCTGAAGAGCTGCTTGCGGAGAAGGCCGGTGAGATCCGCCGGGAGCACGCTCAGAAGCTCCACGACGCTGCCCGGGAACTGCGGGATGCCCTGCAGGCTGAAGCCCGAGCGGAACAGGCGGAACTGACCAGGGAAATGCTGGAGCTGCAGCTGGAACTGTTTCTGGTCTCCCTCTCGCCCGAGGAAGAAGAGGCGCGGCTGGCGAGGCTCGCCGAACTCCAGGATGAGCTTCAGAGTAAGCAGGAAGAGCTGCAAGTGGAGTATGGGGAGAGGTTGGGGCAGCTGCAGGCAGAACACGTTGAAGCCGCCCGGGAGCGCCTGCTGGCCTTCCAGGCAGAGCTGGAGCAAGCCGTGGCGGAGGAAGTGGCGGCCTTTGACCGGCAGCTCTGGGCTGAACTTGCTGGCCGCCTGTCTAGGTCTGCGTATGATCGGTCATAATAAGGTGGAACGGCGCTCTTATCCCAAAGCAAGGTGGTGACCGCAGAGTGAAATATCTACCTTGGGCCGTGGCCGGCGTGCTGGCTGCCGCCCTGATCTGGGCGCTTTTCGCCGGCCTCGGGGGCGGAGCGGTGGGCGTTGTCGATCTCCTGAGGGTGGTGGACGAAAGCCCCAGGGCTCAGGAGTTGAACGAGAAACTGGCCGCACGCTACCAGGAACTGCTCACCCGCTTCGATCTGGAGGAGGAACCAACGGAAGACGACGTGGGCCGGGCGCAGCGGGAGCGGGAAGCCTATGCCGAATACCTAGCCTACCGCCAGGAACTGGAACTGCAGCTGGAAAAGGAAGTGAACGCTGCCGTCAAGGAAGTTGCCGAGAGCCGCAAGATCTCAGTGGTGTTTGACAGCGATGTGATCCGCTATGGGGGAACCGACCTTACAGACGAAGTGATCAGTAAGTTAAAATGACCGCCGCCAGGCGGTTTTTTTGAATCCACGAACTCCCAACCCCACCCCGGCAGGTGATCGCTCCGCCAAGGGAGAATAGTGACCAGCAAAGCTAGGAGATGAGGACAGAAATGAAGAACATTCGCAGCATGATCTGGAGCATATTTGTGGTTCTGGCGTTCTGTTCCGGCTCTGTGGGGGCGGTTCAGTTGTCTGCCGTGCCTACTGCCGATGCGGTCGCCTCTGGCACCGTGGAGCTTGCCTATACCTACGGCGGCGTGCATGCCGTCGGCCTTGAGCTCGGGCTCCATCCCAACTTCAGCGCTGGGGTGAGGCAGGTCGTGGGGGGCAGGTTCTACGTCACTGCCAAGGCCGTGCTGATGGAGGAGACTGCTCAGCTGCCGGGGATCGCCGTGGGCGGAGAGTTTTCCTCGGGGAGCCAGGATCTGTACGCCGTTCTCTCGAAGCAGCTGGGAGCACCCCACCTCCGCGGCCACCTGGCCTGGGGCCTGGGCCGCTATTCCCGGGGCATGGCCGGGGTTACGCTGATGCTCAATCCCGTCAAGGTAAGCAGCGTGCCAACCGCATCGCTCTTCATGGAGTACGACGGCCACAACCTGAGCGGAGGAGTGACAGCCCAGTTCAGCCCGGAGCTTGGGGCTAACCTGGGCGTGGCGCTGGGAAGGGGCTTGAATTTCGGGATCCATTTCAAGCTGGCTTTTTAGTTCACGCTCACCGCGAGGTGTTGCTGGGATGAAGATCCTCGACCGCTATCTGACCAGAGAACTCTTGGGACCGTTTTCTTTCTGCGTCTTCGGCTTTACCGTCGTGCTTCTGACCGGGCTGCTGTTCCAGCTGACAGACCTGATCTTCGTGCACGATGTGGCCGTGGGGACGGTGGCCAGGATGCTGCTTTACCGCATACCGGCCACGGTGGTGACCACACTGCCCATCGCTACCCTGTTCTCCACCCTGCTGGCCGTGGGACGCTTGGTGCAGGATAGCGAAATGACCGTGATGCGGGGAAGCGGAGTCGCCTATCCCCGCTTGATCGTGCCCATCCTGGTCCTGGGCCTGCTGATCAGTGCCGGTACCTACCTGGCCTCGGAGTACATAGTGCCTCCGGCCAACACTAAGTTTGAGAACACGCTGCGGCGGATCATCTTCTCTGACGGGGTGCCCCTGGTGGAAGAGAATGTGTTTTTCCACGGTGGAGATGACCGGTATTTCTACATCGGCGAGGTTGATACCAAGACCCACGAGCTGAAAAAGATCTTGGTTTACGAACTGTCTACCAACGGGTTCCCCAACATCACCACCGCCCAGACCGGGATCTTCCACGACAGGGTCTGGGTCCTCTTTGACGGGGTTTACCAGGAGCTTGATGAGGACGGTTTTGTTCAGTTCGAGAGCCGCTTTGAGCGCATGGAAATCGTCACCGAACAGGAGGGCGAGGTCTACTTCGGCAATCAGCGCTCTGTGGAGGAGATGAGCCGCCGGGAGCTGGCCGAGTACATTGAGCGCTTCCAGAGGGGCGGGCTGAAGGTGCGCTCCTGGGTTATTGAGCACCACATGCGGCTCGCGCTGCCCATGGCTTCCTTCGTCTTTGCCCTTTTTGCGGCGCCCCTGGCCCTGATGGGCAAAGGCGGGCGGGCGTTTGGGATCGTGCTCAGCCTGGCCATTTTGCTCGTCTACTACGTGGCTGTCTCCGTCGCCCGCTCCCTGGGCATCAATGAGGTCCTGCCGCCGCTGGTCTCGGCCTGGCTGGTGAACACCTTGTTCGCAGTGACCGGTTTTGTCTTCTTGATTCTTTCCGACCGCTGGTACTAGAAGTGGGGAGGTAGCCATGCTGCTCCGGAAGGGCACTGCGCTGCTGGCCGCAGCTCTCATTTTCATGCTGACCCTTCCCGCACCGCCTGTTCACAGTGCTGAGCAGATGGTGCGCATCGTCGCGTCCAATTCGGGCTCCTATGATCTGGAGAGCCGGGTTTTCACGGCAGAGGGCGGTGTGGAGGTGCACGTGGGGGATGATGTGGTGCTCTACGGCGACTACCTCCATGCTGATCTGGCTGGAGCGGTGGCCACCCTGCATGGTTCGGTGCGCCTGGTCCGGGACGACCAGGAGATCCGGGGGGAGCTTCTGACCTACGATCTGGAAACGGGCGAGGGAACTTTCCAGGAGATCCGGGCCGATCTGCTGGTTCCAGACGGAACGGTGTATGTGGCTGGCCACACCGTGCTGTTCGACGCGCAAAAGTACAACTTCAGCGATGCGTCCTTCACCACCTGCGATCTGGAGGAGAGCCACTACCGCCTGGTCACCCGGGAGGTTGAGCTCTATCCGGGGGATAGGGCCATCGTCCGCCACGTCATCTACTACGAAGGGAAGCTGCCCCTCTTTTACTGGCCTTATCTGGTGGTGCCCCTCAGGGAAGACTTGAAGGATCTTCTGGTCAGCCTGCCGGTTATCGGCTACAGCGAGCAGGAAGGATACTTCATCAAGACAGCCTTCAATTACTACAGGAATGCCAATTCCTACGGCAACATCTACGTCGATCTCTACACCCGCTTGGGAGTCGGCTTGGGTATCAAGCACAACTACAGGCTCGAAGAGCTGGGCGAAGGCCACCTCTACCTGTGGGGCATCCCCACCAGCAGCGAGAAGGCCTACAAGGCGGCCTGGGAACACAGCCTGAGCAAAAAGAGCTGGACCCTCACCACGAAGAACAGCGTGGAGAAGACCTGGATCCGCGAGCAGACAACATCCGACACCACCCTGAGCTTTTCCACAGATGATTTCACAGGGAAGGTATGGCTGAACTACAAAAACACCCCCGAACAGTCCACCAAGAAGCAGACTGACCTGGGGCTGCAGGCCACCAAGAAGCTGACTGACCGGTTGACCGTCAACGTGAAGGGCAATTATGTCCAGAAGCTCACCAGCGAAGAGGTGCGCATCCTGGACTACCTCGGCTCGGCGGTCTATACCAAGGGCAAGAATAAATTCACCCTCACCTTCGAGCAGCAGTTCAACCCCGACCTTTTAGGGTCGGGAGCCAAGGACTGGCGCAGCGTGCAGCGCGTGCCGGAGCTTAAATGGGAAATAAGCGACCTCGGCCTGAGCAGCCTGCCGCTCCAGGCCCAGCTGATGGTCGGCCGCTACGGAGAAAAACCGTCTGATATTGTGAAGAATCGGGCCTACGGCCAGCTCACCCTGCGGTCCAAGACCTGGCGTCCGCGAGCCGGCACCACCATCACCTACCAGGGAGATTTGAACGGAGCGCTTTACTCCGACGAGCACAGCCAAGCCTGGCTGTACGGGCGGGTGAGCCTGAGCCAGAGCCTGGGACAGAGGCTGTCTTTGAGCGGCACTTACCGGCGCCGGGATGTCTGGGGGTCGACGCCGTTTAAGTTTGACGCCCAAAAACCGCTCCAAGACCTGAATGTGCGCCTGAACTACAACCAGGGGAAAGTGCAGGCCAGCGCCACGACCACATACGACTTCTTGACCAAAAAGTTCAGCGGCCTGACCCTCAATACAGGGCTGAAGGCCAGCGATCAGTGGCGCTTGGATGTCTATGCCAGCTATGATTTGAACGCCAAGAAGCTGACCCGCGTCGTGCCGCTGATCGAGTACAAGCGGGACCAGTTCAGCCTGAAGTTCGGCCTGCGCTACCGGCCGGATATCGATGAGCTGGAGCGGGTGGACATGCGCTTCACCCTTCCCCTGGCCTCGAGCTTGTCGGTGACCTATGACAGCATTTACAACCCCGGTTCCAGGAAGTTCACCAAGGGGGTGCTGGCGGTCAACCAGGAGCTGCACTGCCGCACACTCACCTTTGCCTACGATCACGTTTCGGGCCGGGTTGCGGTGCAGCTGACCATCAACGCTTTTCCCACTCTGCCCATCGGCTGGGACAGCCAGGGCGGCTTGAGCCTGTTTGACTTCGAGGATGTGGCGGATATTATCGATGTGGAGGAGTGATGCCCCTGTCAACCAAAGCGAAGCGGATCGCTGCCTGCAGCGCCGTGCTGGTTGCGGTCATCATCTTCATCACCGTGCGCTTCCTCAGCCAGCCGGCGCCCCCGGCAGTGGCCGTGCCCCCCAGCGTGCAGCTGCTGGAATCGAGGCTCGTGGGGCGCAAAGATGGGCAGCGGCAGTGGGAGATCCTCAGCCGCTCGGTGCTGCAGGAGGGCGAGCTGGTCACCCTGGGCGATCTGGAAGAAATGGTCGTCTTCCAAGACCAGGAGCCCTACCTGAACATTGAGGCCCCCCGGGCCCAGTGGAACCGCAAGACCGAGGTTCTAAGGCTGTACGGTCCGGTGCTTGTTGTGGGAGAGCAAGACAACTTCCAGCTGGAAAGCGACTATTTGGAGTGGCTCGGGTCCAGCGCGACACTGGTCTCTCCGGGGCCGGTGCGCATCCTCTGGAGCGGCATGGAGATTGAGGCGGCGGAGATGGGCATGGACACCGAGAAAGGGCTGGTGCACCTTTCCGGAGGCGTGCAGATCCGCGATGGTGGCCTGCTCTGGAAGCTGGAGGAAGCGGTCTATGACCTGCAGGCAGAGTCAATGGATTTCTTCGGGAACGTTATTCTGGAGGAGGAGGCTGGCAGTGATTAGGAAGTTGATCGTACCATCTTTGCTCGTCGTTCTGCTGGTGGCGGCGCCGGCGGTCTGCTGGGCCCAGGGCGACACCGGGAAGCTGGAGATTATCGGTGCACCCCCCGAGCTGTCCACGGGGCGCTATGACCGTCAGGCGGGAATCTTTTCTGCAGACGTGACCGGCATCGAAGGGGCCTTGGTCCAGGTCACCTTCGAGGAAGTGAAGATCGTGGGCCAGAAGATGGAGTGGCGCACAGACGATGATTACCTGATCTTCACCACCGGAGCCACCCTGACCAAAGAGGACTTCACCCTCACAGCGGAGACCATAGAATACTACGGCGATGCCAACAAGCTCAAAGGTCAAGGCAGCGTGGTTGTGGTGACCGAGGACGCCACCGTGTACTCCGATACCTTCGATTACGATGAGGAAACTGACCAGGCGGTGTTCATCGGGAACGTGAGGGTGGTCTTCGAAGATGGAGAGCTGACTGGCGAGAAGTTCGTGATGTTCCTGGAGACCAGCGAACTTCAGTTCTTCGGAGCGTTCCAAGGCCTGTTCAACACGGAGGATTAACGGGCTGAAGCAGAGTAAGATGTGACAATACTGACGGGCATTACCACTTAAGACCCAGCTAGAGGCGTGTTATAATGAAGCCACTGGGTGAGGAGGAAGGGTAATGCTCGATTTTTTTCGCGATGGATTCTATAAAGATCTCGCCCTCCTGCTTGTGATCACCATACTGCTGGGCGCCGGCTTTTCCCAGGGAACCGCTTGGGCAATCGATGAGTATTTCGGCGACACCCTCGACCAGATGATCGGCGAGTACGGAGAGTATGATCTGATGCTGCACATCCGAGAAGAAGCAGTGGATGCGGCCCTGCGCGAGCTGAGGCGCATCGGCGAGCAGTCCTTTCCCGGGTACAAACTTGGCCAGACCCTGACCATCGCCGGGCAGGCCAACGTATTCTTCGGACTGCCGCCGGAATACCGCACTAGGGAGGTATTTGAGAGCATTACCTCCTATTTTGGCGCGGTTCCGGGCTTGAGCGGCTACACCCTGATGGTTCAGCCCAGCGTCCTGATCCGGGGAGTACACCCGGGGGTGCGGGACGAGCTGATTGAGAGGATCGAAGCCCTGCCCGCAGTGCGCTTTGCGGTGAAGGACGGGAGCAACCTGGTGGTGCTCGCCCAAAGCGAAGACGACCTTCCGAAGGCGAGTGCCCAGATTGAAGACATCCTCGGGCAGTACCAGATTCTCGAGCTGCGCTTTCCCATGGGTTTTGCCGTGGATACTCAGGAGGTGGGCGAGAGGGCTCTGGAGGTTCTGCGGACCCAGGCAGGCTCTTCCGGCAGCCGTTTTGCCAACGTCACTTCCGCCCAGTACGGCGAGGATCTGGACGCCTTTTTGAAGACCCTGGTGGAGATGCGCGATTTTCTAGGCAGCTACGCTTCGAAGGTGCGCATTTCACCCGAGCCAGGGGTTGGGCTGGCCATCGGCGAGCGCCTGGTCTTGAAAGGAGCAGGGCAATCAGAGGGAGAGCTGATCGTTGAAGTGACCGGTGTGTTCAGCGGTTTGGGCGAAGGGATGATCATTGAGGGGTCGCCTGTCCAGTCCACAGACCGGGTGGTTTACAGGGGCTTCCGGCCGGCAGACAACGGCGAGCTGGGCGAGTTCATCGGCGAGGTGGAGATCGAAAACGAGCGCTACCGCCTGGCCTATGCTGTGGATGAGAGTCTCAGGCTCCTGGGCGAGCTGGAAGAGCTGGCGGTGCAGGCCAGCGCCGCCGTGGACAACGCCGAGGCTGTTCTGGTCACGTTCCAGGAAGCGCTCCTGCAGCTTGAGGTGCTCCAGGTCCAGATGCGCCAGCTCAACGAAGGCATCGCCAATGGTGAGGCCAAACCCACAGGCGAGCAGTTCCTGGTCAGCCTGCTCCTCAACGGCCTGCTGCAGACTCTGGCCAAGGGTGTGCTGAGCAGCGGTGAGGAATCCCTGGATTCCCTGGAGAACCTGGACATCGAGGAGATGCGCCGCAGCCTGAACGGCATCAGCACCCAGATCGCCAATGTGCAGCAGATTGATGTGGCGGCGATCATGGAGCAGATAGGTTTTGTCCGGGATACTCTGCCTGACCTCAGCGACGCGGAGATCGGCCAGTCCATCCGCCTGATCAACACCTACCTGGGCGGGCAGGTCATCCCTGGAGAGCGGGTCCAGCTGCTGATCCGGGGCGAGAGGCTCAACGAAAAGGAGCTGGAAAGGACCTTCCAGGAAGAACTGGGCAACTCCTACCTGCACACTTACTCTACATCGGCAGGCATGGTTTCGCCCGATGCACGCGGGGAGATCTTCCGCATCCTCAGGGAGGTCCGTTCGATTGTTGCCGGCCTTCTGGCCATCATCTTCGCACTGATCGTTCTGGTGCTGGACCACGCAACCATCTTCAGCACCCTGAAACAACTGCGGGCAGGGCGCAGGTTCCAGAAAAGGCCTCTGCTGCGCTGGGCTGACCCCCTTCTTCTCTTGGGCGGAGCAGTGGGCAGCGTGCTGCTGAGCAGCATCTACCATCTGGCCGGCGGGGAGATTCCCTTCTGCGGCCCGGTGGTCATTTCCCTGCTGGGGTTTGGCATGGGAGTGCTGGTCGTGGCTTTGTCGGAGCGTTTCAGTCCGGTGGACAGCATGGAGCTCATGGCAGCCCAGGCCTTGGGACTGTCCAATGTGCAGCTCATGCGGGAAGTGGTCATCCCGCCCAGCCGGCCCGGGCTGCTGAACCTGCTTAACCGGTGGAAGCAGCAGTTTTGAGTGAGAGGAGGTGCGGGGTGTTGCTGGAAATCAGGGATCTGCACAAGAGTTACGGGAAAACGACCGCTTTAGCGGGAGTGGATTTCGACGTGGCTAGGGGTGAGACGGTTGTGATCATGGGGCCGTCGGGCTGCGGCAAATCGACACTGATCCGCTGCGTGAACCGCCTCACCGAACCGGACAGCGGCTCCATTGTCTTAGGGGGCCGGGACGTCCTGGCTCTCCAGGGGAAGGAGCTCCAGGATTTCCGCCGCCGGGTCGGGTTTGTCTTCCAGCATTTCAATCTGATCGCCAGGTTGACGGCGCTTGAGAACGTCATGTTCCATCTGGTGATGGGCGGCATGGAGAGGGAGGAAGCCGCGGAGAGGGCCCTCGCTGCTCTCGATCGGGTTGGACTTAAAGCCGCAGCCGAGCGCCGCCCCGACCAGCTCAGCGGCGGGCAGCAGCAGAGAGTGGGCATTGCCCGGGCCCTGGTCAGCAGCCCCGAGATCATGCTTTGGGACGAACCCACCGCTTCCCTGGACCCGATCCTTGTGGGCGAAGTCTTGGAGGTTATGGAGGAATTGGTGGAACACTCCGGTACCACTATGGTGATCGTTACCCACGAGGTGTCCTTTGCCCTGCGGGCGGCTGACCGCATCGTCTTCATGGATCGGGGCCAGGTGGTAGAGGAGGGCGAACCCGAGCGGGTCTTTGCCGAGCCCAGGTCTGAAATCGCCAGGCTGTACAGGAAACTCCTGATCAGCTGAATGGGCGGCGGGAGGAGCATCGTCTGGAAAAAGAGGAAAAGCCGGAGTGATGCCGAACCCTCTATAGAAGTCGGCAGGGGTGTGGGGTTTTCACCTGCCCAGGAGGATGGCTCGCTATGAATCAGAACATCTTGATGCTCGGTGGCGACAATACCAGTGACCGCTTTGGAGCCGCTCTCACCTCTAGGATCCACGAGCTCTGCCCGGATGCGAATGTCTATGGGGTTGGGGGTCCCTTAATGAGCGACGCCGGAGTGCGTCTTCTTTTTGACATTTCCGAGATTGTGAGCTTGGGTGCTTTTCACTCTCTACGTGGTTCTACTGTGATCAAGCGCCTGATCGCGCGGGTAGTCGAAGCGATGGACCAGGAAACCCCTGCGGTGGTCCTCCAGATCGGACTGCCCGTTTTTGCTTTTAAACTCTTGGGGATCGCTCGGGCCAGGGAGATCCCGGTCCTCTACTATTACACACCGTTCAGCCGCGGCTTCGCCAGCGTTAACATGCGCCAGTTCAGCAGCGTGGTGACAAAGGTCGCAGCCATCAGCCGAACAGAGGAAGCTCTCTGCCAGGAAGCAGGTATTGCTGCCGAGTTTGTGGGGCACCCGCTGATGGACCTGGCAGATCGCTCTGTGTCTCCCAACCAGGCCCGGGAAAGGCTGGGCATATCCCCGGAGGCGAAGGTGGTCGCAGTTCTGCCAGGAGCCCGGGAAATAGAAGTGAAGCATGTGCTGCCTCCCGTGCTTAAGGCGCTCAGTCACCTGACCCAAGAGCACCCAGAACTCAAGGCCGTGCTCTCTCTTCCGCCCACCGTCCCCGGGGCAGTGGCAGAGGAGATCCTGAAAGGCGCACATTTCAGCGATATGCACATCGAAAGGGACACGTACTGTGCGCTCAGCGCCGCCGATGCGGCCGTTACTTCCATCGGCACCGTGTCACTGGAGGCCTCGCTGATGGGCGTGCCTTCTCTTGCGGTTTACCGCTTACCCCACGCCGCGTACTTAGCAGAAAAAGTACTTGACCGCCGACCAAGCATGACCATAACCAACAAGATACTGCGAAAGAATGTAATACCCGAGTTTATTCAGGGCGATGCAAACCCTTTGAAAATTGCCAAGACAATTGAGGAACTGATCTACGATGATCAGGCCCGCCGCTCGCTGCTTGCGGACCTTGCCCAGCTGGACAAGGAGCTGGGAGAGCCCGGTGCCGTGGAGCGGGCTGCACGGGTAGTCTTGAGAATGGCTGGATGTGAGGGCAGCGATGGCGCAGCTAGCAGCTGAACAGCTGGTCAAAGTGTACGGCAAGCGAACGGTGGTGCAGGGGGTTGATTTCCAGGCAGATCGCGGCGAGATCGTGGGCCTTTTGGGGCCAAATGGGGCGGGGAAGACAACCATCTTCGGGATGATCCTCGGCCTGACCAAACCCAACGGCGGAAGGATCAGCCTCGATGGCCGGGATATCACGCACCTGCCCATGTACAAGAGGACCAGGTTGGGGTTGGGCTACCTGCCTCAGGAGCCCTCCGTATTCCGCAAACTCACCGTGGAAGAGAACCTGCGGAGTGTTCTTCAGCTGCGCCGAGACCTGTCCAAAAAGGCGCAGCATGATGTGCTCCAGCGCCTGCTTGCCGAGTTCAACCTGGAAGACGTCCGCAATCAGAAGGGGTACCAGCTTTCCGGCGGCGAGCGGCGCCGCACGGAGATCGCCCGGGCCTTAGCCCTCGATCCCGCGTTCATCTTCCTCGATGAACCCTTTGCCGGCGTTGACCCAATCGCAGTAGGGGAGATCCAGGAGATTGTAGCTCACCTGAGGTCGAGCAATCTAGGGATCATCATCACTGATCACAATGTGCGGGAGACACTGCGCATCACCGACCGGGCTTACATCATCCACCTGGGGAGAGTCCTGGTTTCAGGCCCGACCCAGGAGGTGGCCGTAGATGAACTGGCCCGCAAGTACTACCTGGGGGAGAACTTTACGCTCTAGAGAAAGAAGGTGCAGCCCATGTATGGCTTTGCCCTCATCGTTACTCTGGCCGTTGTGGGCGGTGCTATCGCTTATATCGGTGATCGCTTGGGCATGCGGATCGGCCGCAAGAAGCTCACCCTGTTTGGCCTGCGCCCGAAACATACAAGTATCTTGGTGACGATCGTCACAGGAGTTTTGATCGCCACCGCTTCCATCGTTGTGCTCAGCATAGCTTCGCAGGATGTGCGCATCGCTCTGTTCCGGATCAAGGAGATTCAGCAGGAGCTGCGGGACCTGCAGACAGACTACGCTGAAATGAGGCAGCAGCGCGACTCTGCCCAGGAAGAACTCACCGAGGCCGAAGCCAGGCTGGCTGCCGTGGAGGAAAGCTACGCCGTAATCACATCAGAACTGGAACTGGCCAGGCAGTCGGTGGAGGACCTCAAGCAGGAAAGGTCCGTCCTGGAAGGTGAAGTGGCAGCGCTGCAGGCCACTGCGGAGCAGCTGAGCTGGCTCTACGACCTCGTTGAGACGGCTTTCGGACAGATCCGCTCGGCGGACATCGCCTTTTACGCCAGTGAAGTTATCCTCTCCACAGTGATCGAGAAGGGCCAGAGCCGCGCAGAAGTGCGGGCCGCCCTCGAGGACTTCCTCCTCGAAGTAGACGAGGTAGCCTACCGGCGGAGTGCCAGAGCAGGCGACTCTGAACCTTACCGGGCTATTTACCTGCCGCCGGGAGTGGTTGATCTCGTGGTAGAGGATGTGCTGCTGGCTCCCGGGGATGTGATCGTGCGCGCTGTCAGCGAAGCTAACAGCATCCCGGGAGTGCCTGTGCGCGTCTACCTTGAAAACTTCCTCGACCAGATGGTCTTTTCCAAAGGCACCGTTCTGGCCACTGGCACATGGGATCCGAGAAGCGGCGATGAGATCGACCTTGCAATCCTGGATATCCTCAACCAGGCCAACAACGCCGCGCTCAATGTCGGCATGGCCCTCAGCCCAGATCGGAGGGGGGCAGTCCTCCTGCCCGGCAGCTACTTCTTCGATGCCATCGAGGCTTCCCGCTCCATCAGCCAGCCAGTTGAAATCCGCCTAGTGGTGGCGGAAGACGCCTGGCGCTCCACCAGCCCCGTACTGCTCTACCTTGAGATTGTCTCGTAACCAAAAAATGTAAGGTATGGCTGTGCAGGAATTTACCGCCCGACATGGAAATCATTCTGTCGTGGACAGCCCTCCGTATGCTATAATACAGGGGGCGCCCGTTGTTTCCCATGCGAGCCAAAAAGATCAAAGGCCAGGAGGAATTGGGAAACAAGTGGAGAACTACGCTCTATTACAAGTAAACAATTTCAGTATCTTACAAGCTAGGGCGGTTGGAAAGGAGGTGCCCGCGGTTACCGCCAGCTGGAGATACTGAGAGATGATTACACTCTTGTTCCGACCTTAACCTGAGGGAACTAGGAAACTCAGGGCAAACGGACGGGAGGGTTTTCATCAAGCACATACCCGCAACATGATGAAAATCTCAATTAACCAAGGGGGTTAACATGAACATGAAGTTTAAGAAGTTTGCCCTGGTACTGGCCATCGTACTCATGGCTGGTACACTGACACCGGCATTCGCCAGTCCCTTCGCGGATGTTCCCGCTGATCACTGGGCATACGATGCCATCGTGCAGCTCGCCGCTGCCGGCCTGATCGAGGGATATCCGGATGGAACCTATGGCGGCTCCAGGATGATGACCCGTTACGAAGCTGCTATGGTCTTCGCTCGTGCCCTGCAGCGCCTCGAAGGCCAGATTGCTGCCATCGATCTGCTGCCTGAGCTGGACAAGATCAAGGCTGAACTGATGGCCGAGATCGAAGCCGCTAAGGCCGCTGCCGCAGCTGCAGCCGAGAAGCAGCCCATCGAGACCACCGTTGTCGAAAGAGTCATCGTCGAGAAGGAACTCGATGAAGAAGCAGCAGCCCGCATCCGCGCTGCTGAGGTTGCCACCGAAGCCCTTGCAGGCGATATGGCTTACCTCGAAGCCAGAATGCTCGGCTTGATGGACGGCATCCGCTATGATCTCGAACAGCTGAAGGCTCAGCAGGAAGCCCATGAGGCTGCCTATGTCGAGCCGCCGTCAATGGACGAGATCGAAGCTCTGATCGCCAAGAGGATCGAAGAGAGCATCCTTGAAGCAGCCGCTGCTGCGAAGGAAACCACGATCATCGAGCGCGTTGTTGCCACCACTCCTGAGCTGACGAAAGAAGACGTTGAGTTCATCGCTGAAGCCCTGATCCGCACTCAGGTTCAGAGGCTCGAGCTGATGATCGAAGAGAACAGGGCGATGATCGCTGCTCTGTCCGACTGGGTAAACGACCTTGACAGTGATGTCTCCACTCTGAAGGAAGACGTTGCCGGCCTGAAGAGCAGCGTTGCTGAGCTGGAGAAGATCAAGATGTCCGGCAGCCTGAGCCTGAAAGGCGAGAAGAAGGTTGGCGCAGGCAGCTGGACCCTGACTCAAACCGGCAAGGTCAGCCTCACCATCAAGGCTTCCGACGCCACCACCGTCAAGACCTTCGTCGATTGGGAGCTTGCTCCGTTCGACAAGGGTGCTGCCCAGCTGAACAACTACTACGTTGAAGTGACCTCGTCCACGCCGCTCAGCCGTCTGCTGGTTGGTAAGATTCTGAAGGCCAACCTCTCGCCGTTTGGCTATGTACTCGCCAGCGCCGATTACGGATTCGGCGGTCTTGCTAAGGTCGACATCATCGACAACCTCAGCGCACAGCTCCTCATCGCCCAGAAGGGCAAGGATGATGGCAAAGCTGATGCCGCTCTGGCTCTGGAGTACAAGTTCAGCGATGCTATCGGTCTCCGCCTGAAGGGCAAAGCCACCAAGCCTTACAGCGGCATGTTTGAGGGCTATGCAGCCGGTGCCGGCCTGTTCGGTAAGGTAGCTGGCATTGAGTACACTGGTGACTTCGCGATGGACTTCGACACCGTCAAGGAGAAGAATTACATCGGAGTAGCCACCTTGAAGACCGAGTTCAGCGGCCTGAAGCTTGATGGCAAAGTCGTGTTCAAAGAGAAGAACTACGACATTACCAAACCGCTGGTGAACAACGACGACAACAGACTCAGTGTTGAAGGCGGCGTTGAGACCAAACTCAGCATGCTGACCCTGAAGGGCCGTGCCTACTATGAAGGGCTTCCTGAAAAGGCCGTGACGGGTGCCGCTGTTGGCGACAAGGACATCCTGGCCTTCCGGGCCGATGCATCCGCTTCCTTCGATCTCTTCGTGCCTGTGACCGTAACTGCTGAGTATTCGGCGGCGAAGCAGGGCAGCGGCGACATGGTACAGCATGCCCTGGCTAAGATCGAAGTGGCGAAGACGGGTGATTATGGTCTGCGCTACGGCGTGAATGCGGCTTACGAGAAGAACCTCTGGAAGGATCCCGACAACCCGAACTGGAAAGATCCAAAGCAGTACACCACCAACGATGAAGTGCGGATCGGCGCCAACATCGGCTACGGTTTGGATCTGAGCAGCGCCAAGTTTGATGTGGACTACAAGGCCGCCTTTACCCTGCCGACCCAGCCGAAGGATCAGAACATGACCCTGACCCACAAGCTGGACATCGCTTACGGCTTCACCAAGGATGTGAAACTCACCTTTGGTGGAACGGTTAAGCAGACCATCGCTGGCAAGAACGACATTTCGAACCAGTTCGGTTACACCGCTGGTCTGACCGTCGCTTTCTAAGCCCAGCTTCGAACAGCACAACTGCTCAAAAGGTCCTCCCCTCTTGGGAGGGCCTTTTTTTACCCTCATAAGGTCAGCGTACGAGTCGAAGGGTGTGGGTGCAGGGTGGTGGTGACATGGTCGTCTTAGGCATTGATCCAGGCAGCGATAAATGCGGATTGGCTGTGGTACGGGAAGGACGGGTCCTGGCCAAAAAGGTTGTGCCGCGTGCAGATTTCTTGGAAACGGCAGCGAATTGGGTTCACCAATTTCGGGTAGAACAGATTATAATAGGAGATGGAACGGGATCTGGGGCGGTGGTAAAAGAGGTCAGGAGAAGCCTGCCCGATGTACCAGCCGCCACTATCGACGAACGGTTTTCGTCGGAGGAGGCCCGCAAGCTCTACTGGGTTGACCATCCGCCCCGGGGATGGCGGCGGCTGCTGCCGGTGAGCATGCAGGTCCCGCCGGAGCCCTATGATGACTATGTTGCCGTCATTTTGGCACGCCGTTTTCTGCGCTCTCAAGCTCGTCTGAGCGACGGCCAGCCATCTATTGGAAAATAGGTGGAACCGGAAGGTTTTCGGCGGTTTTTGGAGAAATACCGGATTATCCCCATTTTGGCAGAAAGGTAGAAGGGAGGGAGAGCTGTGCGGAACAGAGCAGTGTGGTTGTTGTTCCTGGTGGTCCTTATGGGGGCCTGTTTCAGCGTGCCTGCCTGGGCCGGCTCTTCCTTGACGAGTACGCCTTCAGGGGGAAGCTGGATCAGTGACGCCATCAGGGCGCTGGGCCAAAGCCGCGATATCCCAGGCTTCGCCGTGCCCGAGGATCCGAACCGCAGTCAGGAGGCGCTTCTTCTGGCTCGGCTTCTCCAGCACATCAGCGGTGAGGATCGCCTGGATTCGCGCCGTTTCGGCGTCAGCCGCACTGTTTACTTGGATGACATGATCTTCACTTACAACCAACGGGTGGAACCCGAAAAGGCCTTTACGGTCAACGAGGTGGAAACTCTATACAGCCTAGTCCTAGAATTCCGTACCGAGCTTGAGGTGCTCGGTTTTGACGTTCAGGACTTCAACCTCCTCTTGGCTCAAAACCTCGCGCGGGAGCGCGGGCTGTCTCTTACCAGCCGTCCTTTGGTGTATTCGGAACAGGCCTTGGCTGCTGCCCGAAGAGTTGAGACTGGGGCTCTGTCTGCTCCGGCTCCGGTTGAGGAAGTTTTGGAACCGACACCAAGTGACTCAGCCCAGGAGGTGCGCAGCCTGTGGACCGGACAGTTATCCTCGTCCGTCCGTCTGCTTCCTCCTGCCCAAAGCCTTGTGGCAGAGGAAACCGCTGCTCAAGAACCCCAGGCTCCGATCCAGATCGGCAGCCTCGTGCTGAATGGTGCCCTACGGGCATATCCGTCTAACACCCCTTCCTGGCAGAACTTAGAGTCTGATGGAAGCGCGGGCTACGGCCTATCGCTTAAGGTGGGCGATGTTTCGCTGCAGACGGCGGTTGATCTCGCGGTTGATCCGCAGCTCGTTCCGAAAGCGGCCAGTACATCGCTGGACCTGGCCTGGGACTGGGCTAATCTGTTTACCCTCAGCGCAGGCTACAAACTGCGGGAAAGGCTCCAGGACGGAGCGGCAGATGAGAGCGGCGCGCCGCTGGTGACATCAGTCGAGCTGACCGTGCCCATGAACCGAGGCCAGGTGCGGTTGGGCATGACCCAGGAATGGAATCTTTCTGAACTGGGAGGACTTGGTCCCGCGGGCGGTGAATCTAAGACGACGCGCAATGTCGCTGAGTTGGGACTCAGCTACCAGTTGTTTAACGACAGTTCTCTGCACTTTAACTACCGCCTGATCGACTTCAGCAGCATGGAGCGGGATTTCGGGGCCGAAGCTGAGGCGGCTTTTTCGATCAAGTTTTAGATAATACGGAGGGATAGCCTTGAGGAAATGCATCGCCCTGATGACCCTAACACTGCTCTTATCGTCAGTATTTGTTCCCTCTACCATGGCGGCTAATGTCACGCCACTGCGGTCATTAGAGATGGTGGAAGAGCTTCTCTATGGACAAGCTCAAACAGGGGCTCTGCTCCAGCGCATCGAGCGGGTGGAGCTGGATATTTACGGTCAGACTCAAGAAGGCGCAGTCTTGGTGCGCATCGACCGCATGCTCACATTCCTTCAGAACAACGATGGCGATGGCGGTCTTCATCTGCAGTTGAACCTTGCCGAGTGGGGCTTTTCTGCGACCCTGTCCGGGAACAAGCCCCTCCTGGAGAGGCTTCAGGGGCTGGAGATCGTGCTCTACGGGGCTGAGCAGCCTGGGAACATCTCTCAGCGGGCGGAGAACCTCATGATGGATATCTGGGGTACCACCAAACTTGATGTGAAACAGGTTACGCTGCCTGCCCAGACTCTGGTGAAAATCGCCCTGGAGAAGACTATTGACTCGGCTACGGCCGATGTGGGCGACCGGGTGGAGTTCAGGGTGACGGAAGACGTCATGGTGGATGGACGGGTTGTCATCCCTGCCGGCACGAAGAGCACCGCTACAGTGACCGAAGTCACGGCCGCGGGGCGCCTGGGCAAGGATGGGCGCGTACTCGTGGATTTCGGCTCTGTTCAGGCCTTGGACGGAACCTCCATCCGCCTGAAAGTCGATGAACGGGCCACGGAAAAGAACCGCTCCCTCGAACTGGCCGCCGGTGCCAGCATGGCCGGGATCATCCTCTTGGGGCCGGTCGGGCTTGTGGGTGGTTATTTCGTTAAGGGTAAGGACGTGCAGATCGAAGCCAACACTCAGTTCTACGTAGAAACCGAGCGTTCCGCGCCTGTACTGGGCTTCTATTTTAGGCCTGCGCTCGTCCAGTAGAACTATACCTGCGTGGGGCTTTGGAGAACCGCGGCCCGTGATGGTTCCACGGTTCTCGTTTTGTGATTGCCTTTAACTCTTGGGGATCTGAGGTGGCGCTAACATGAAGAAGTTGGGGACAAGTCTTGTTTCTGCCTTGGTCCTGCTGACGTTAGTGACTTTCGTCACTCCCGTCGCGGCCAGCGAGTACACGCTCGGTGTGGGCGATGTTCTTCGCATTTCAGTCTGGGGGCATTCCGATCTGACCACAGAGGTTGCCGTCAGGCCAGATGGCTACCTTACCTTTCCTCTCGTGGGAGACCTCTGGGCAGTGGACAAGACCCCGCCTCAAGTAGCTGCAGAGCTGCAGACCCTCCTGTCTGAGTTCATCGTCAAACCACAGGTCACTGTGCTTGTAACCCAGTTTCGCACGCTGCACGTGCAGGTGCTGGGTGAAGTGAAGCAATCAGGTTACTACCAGCTGAAGGCCGGGGCGCGTTTGGCAGACGTACTGGCCCTGGCGGGAGGCCCCAACGCCACCGCTGACCTCAGCAGCGTCACGGTAACCCGCTATGTGCTTGATGAAGGCGGCGTGGAACGGAGCGAAGTGCTTCAGGTGGACGTGAACAGCTTTTTGACCGCTGGCGATCTTACAGCCAATCCCCTCATCGAGAGCGGCGATATGGTCTACGTCCCGCGCGCGGGCACTGTAGCGATCTTCGGGGAAGTGCGCGAACCGGCGAGCTATTCCCTGAGCCGGGATATGGATATCCTGGAACTGCTGGCCATGGCCGGTGGAGCCCTAGACAGTGCAGACCTGGAGCGGGTCGTGGTGACCAGCCAGACCGGCGGCGAAACGGTGGAGCAGGTAGTTAACGTCCAGGAGCTGCTGGGCGGACGGGGCAGTACCCTGGTCTTGAAACCCAACGATGTGGTCTTTGTCCCCAAGAAGCAGCAGGTCATGGTGCTGGGTGCGGTGCGCAGCCCAGGCATATACCAGCTGCAGAGTGAAACCCGACTTCTTGAAATCATCGCCAAGGCCGGCGGAGTGCTGGCCAGCGGCGATCCATCGGCGGTATCGATCACCCGCCGCGGCCAGGAGCAGGAGATTATCGTGGCTGACATCCTGCCCGCACTCAGCGGCAAGGGCGGCGCGGATAACCCCGTGGTCAAGCCCGACGACTTGATCTTCGTGCCTGAGGGTTACCAGAATGCGCTGGTCCTCGGTGAAGTCCGCAGCCCAGGCTCCTTTACGGTGCGGGAACAGACCCGTATTCTCGATCTCATTGCCGCTGCCGGCGGGACCACCGATCGGGCCGGCGAAGAACTTACTCTGATCCGCGAAGGCGCAGCCCGGACCATCGATCTCGGGGCCCTGGAGCGTTTGGGCCTCCAGAACGAGAAGGTGCTTCCCGGTGATGTGCTCTACATAGGAGAAGGCAGCAGGCAGGTGCTGGTCTTGGGAGAAGTGGCCAGGCCCGGTTCTTACCAGTTCAAGCGGGGCGACCGGCTCCTCGACGCAATCGGCCTGGCCGGCGGGCTGACCGATGAGGCTTGGGAGGAGCAGGTCTCCCTGAGCAGGCGGACAGCAGAGGGCGTCGATGTCAGGACGATTGACTTTACCGCCCTGATGAGCAACCGTTTCCTGGCAGATAACCTGCCCCTGCAGAGCGGAGATGTGATCATCGTGCCCCGCGCCACCAGGGGAGTGATCGTCCTTGGTGAAGTGCAGCGTCCCGGATACTATCAGTTCAGGGAAGGCGACCAGGTTCTCGATGCGATCATGCTGGCGGGAGGCTTTTTGGAGAGTGCCGATGAGGCAGGTGTCTCCCTGACCCGGCAGACTGCAGATGGTTCCCTGGTCGAGATGATCGACTTCAGTCTCCTCAAGGAAGATCGGGTTGTACAGGGTGACCGTCCGCTTGAGGATGGCGATGTGATCATCGTGCCGAAGGCCACCCGCGGGGTTATAGTCCTTGGTGAGGTGCAGCGCCCGGGATACTACCAGTTTAAGGCCGGTGACAGCGTCTTAGATGCCATAATGCTTGCCGGAGGATTCCTGGACAGTGCGGATGAAGCCCGGGTGTCCGTGACAAAGCGGGCCGAAGACGGCGCAGCTGTAGAGATGATCGACTTCAGCCGGCTTAGGGAAGAGCGCTACGTTGAATCTGACCGCCTCCTGGAAGATGGCGATGTAATCGTTGTGCCCCGCAGCACCCTCAACGCCCTGGTCTTGGGCCAGGTGCGCAGCCCCGGCTACTACACCTTCCGCCCAGGCGATACTTACCTTGATCTGATCGGGCGTGCGGGAGGCTTTACCACCGATGCCGATCCCACCAAGGTGGTCGTGGCCTTGGAGGGTGCTGAAGGCGTGGTCACCGAGACCGTGAACCTAGATGTGCTCACCGGATCCGACTACACCCGCCAGCTGGCAGGCGGAGAGGTCATCACCGTGCCGAAGCTGAACAACAAGGTGCTCGTATTTGGAGATGTGGTGCGCGCCGGAACATACACGCTTCCGCCCGAAGGCAAGCTCCTTGACATCCTGGCGGAAGCAGGCGGCCTCCAGTCCAACATCGGTACTGAGCAGGTAGTGATCACGAGACAGTCCGATGATGGGGAGCAGGTCTGGCAGGTGACCTATGCCGAACTGATGGGCGCACAGAGCACGCACAACCTCCCGCTTTCCGGCGGAGATGTTGTCTACGTGCCGGCGGTGCGCCGCCAGATCCTGGTTCTTGGCATGGTCAAGAACCCCGGAGCGTATAACCTCCCGGCGGGGGCAAGGCTGATGGATGCCATTGCCCTGGCCGGCGGGCCTCAGGATCGGGCTGCTTTGGAGAATGTGGGTATCTACCGCGACGGAACGCTTGGCGAGTCGGAACAGGTCCCCATGGGACAGGATAAGGTGCTGTTCACAGGCGATGCGCAGGAGAATCCTCTGCTCCGCCCAGGCGATATCATCTACGTGCCAGAGACGAAGAAACCTGATTGGACCAAGATCTTCGGCTTTGTCGGCGCAATCAGTTCCTTCAAGAGCGCAATATTCAACATCTTTGACAGGTAGGTGGTGGGAGCAATGGAAATGGAAGAAATGGATCTGCGAGAATACTGGGAGATAATAGTCAAGAAACGCGCCCTTATTGTCGCAGTCTTCATACTTACAGTTGCAGGAGTCACCGTCTACAGTCTGATGGCCACACCCATCTATGAAGCATTTACGACTATGATGGTGCGGGAAGCTGGTTCGGGTGTGGAGGCCATACTCTTTGACGGGATAACGACCGTGGGCAAGAACACGGCCCAGAATTACATGCAGATCATGAAGAGCCGGACCATCCTGGAACAGGTGGTGCAGAGGCTCGGGCGGGACGACCTCACCCATGGCATGCTCGAGAAGGCGATCACCATCCAGACGGTCCAGGGAAGCGATGTCCTGAAGATCTCCATGCAGTCCCCCGAACCTGAGCTTGCCCAAGCGGTGGTCAATACTCTGGCCGATGTGTTTATCAACTGGAACCTGGATTACCGGCAGGATGACCGCCGGGCGGCCCGGGTGTTTATTGAGTCGCAGCTGCAGAAGGTGGAGGAGGACCTCCGCGCAGCGGAGGAGAGGCTGCAGGCCTACAAGGAGGAGCAGGGTGTGCTGGCTCCGAGCCAGGAGACGACGGCTCTCGTCAGCCAGCTGGCTTCCCTGCAGTCCAATCTCACCGAGCTTGCCATAGCCAAGGAGGAGATCCAGGAACGGATCAAGCAGGTTCGGGCCAGTTTGGCCGAGCAGGATGAAACTCTCATTTCTTCCACTACCATTGCTGATAACCGTTTTGTGACCGAGTACCGCACCCGCTTGGCGGATCTCGAGATCCGGCTGTCGAGTGCCAGGGAAAAATACACTGACCGCCACCCGGAGATCCTGGCCCTGCAGGCTGAGATCGAAGATGTGCGGCAGAAGCTGGCTGCGGAAGTAGAGCGGGTTGTGGGGACTGAGACGAGAACCCTGAACACCATCTACCAGCAGCTGTACGGTACCCTGATCAACCTGGAAGTTGAAGCCAACGCATTGGCTGCCAAAGAGGCCGCCCTCACCTCTGTCATCGAGGAGAGGGAGCGGGACCTCAGCCACCTGCCCGCTCAGGAACTGGAGCTTGCCCGCCTGCAGCGGGATGCCAAGGTTCTCGAAGAGCTCTATGTCCTTCTGCGCACCAGGCGTGAGGAAGCGCGGATCTCGGAAGCGATGGAAACGGCAGACGTGCGGGTAATTGATCCGGCAGTGGTGCCCGGCAAACCCGTGAAACCCAGAGTGAAGCTGAACATAGCCATCGGGGGCGTGCTGGGCATGTTCCTGGGTGTGGGCTTGGCCTTCCTGCTTGAATTTATGGACAACACCATCAAGAGCAAGGAAGATGTGGAGAAGGTTCTGGGGCTTCCAGTGCTGGGGCAAATTCCCGATCTGAACAAGATTGAAGCTGTTGGCGATGGGAAGCGATTTGGGATGAGAAAAGGACGTGGGTTGAGTGCGTAGACGGAAGAAGCAGAAGCAAGATCATCCCCTCATTGTACAAGGTAACCCCAAAGCTGTGGCCAGCGAGGCCTTCCGGACTCTTCGCACCAACCTTCAGTTTACCAGCCCGGATAGGGAGATAAAGACCATCTTGATAACCAGTGCGGCGCCTGGCGATGGGAAGTCCACCGTGAGTTCCAACCTTTCAGCAGCCTGGGCTCAATCCGGTTCGCGGGTGCTGCTCCTGTCCTGCGATCTGCGCAGGCCGGTTCTGCACCAGATCTTTGGGATCCGGAACACTCCCGGGTTGACGGGTTATCTCACCGGCCGGGCATCACTCGATGCTGTCATCGTGCCCACTTCTGTACCAAACCTCGATTTCATACCCTCGGGGCCCGTGCCGCCAAACCCAGCCGAGCTGCTGCAGTCCAAAGCGATGCGGCAGTGCTTTAAGGATCTGAGGGAGCGTTACGATGTGGTTATCTGCGATGGTGCTCCGGTTATCGCCGTGACCGATGCTGCCGTGGTTGCCAGCCAGACAGACGGGACAGTCCTGGTTGTAGAAGCGGGAGAGACACCAAAAGATGTGGCAGCCCAGGCCGTTCAGCTTCTGGAACGGGCCAAGGCTAACATTCTCGGCGTGGTTCTGAACAGAGTAGCGGGCCGCGGCGGTTCAGGCTATTATTACTATCATTACCACTACTATTACTCCTCATCAGAAGCGGAGTAGATGCCATGATTGATCTTCACACGCACATTCTGCCCGCAGTGGACGATGGTCCTGCCGATGTGGAGACTGCCTTAGCAATGGCGCGTGATGGGGTAGAGCGGGGGCTTACAGTGGTCGCCGCTACTCCCCATTTTTTGAACCCAATTACGTGGGCAGACATACAAGAGAAGGTTAAAGAGCTGCGGCAGCATCTTGCCCAGGCCCAGATTCCCCTGGAACTGGTTCCCGGCGCGGAGTTGATGCTGGACACAGACCTCTTCCAGCTCGAGCCTGGAGAAATCCCAACCTACGGGGCTGCGGGCCGGTTCTGCCTGATCGAGTTTCCCATGGGATACCTGCCGATGTACACTGATGAAGTGCTCTTTGATCTGCAGACCAAGGGGATCACACCTATCATCGCCCATCCTGAACGCTATGCTGCCGTAATGGAGAACCCCAGTATGGTTTTCGGCTGGCTGGAGCAGGGCTGTCTGGTGCAGGTGAACACGGGGAGCATCTTGGGGCGGTTCGGCCGCGAGGTGGCGGCAGCCGCGGAAATCCTCCTCACTCACGACTGGGCCCAGTTCGTTGCCAGCGACGGGCACAGTATGCGGCGCCGACCGCTGGATCTGCCGGAGGCCCACACCGCACTGGTGAAGCTCCTCGGCGCTCAGCGGGCGCGGGAACTGGTGGAGGACAACCCCCGGGAGATGCTGGCGGGAAGCTTTGCGGTCAAGCGCCAGCCGAGGGAGTACGTTAAGAAACGCCGCCTCTTCCCATTCTGGCGGTGAAGAGTGGATAAGACCGGCGGCCCTTCCGTATATTAGAACGGGAGGTGCTGCCAGTGGTTTTCTGTAAGTTCATGCACACTTCGCAGGATCGGGAGGGAAAACTGGAGTTTTACTGCAGGCATTTTGACCGGCGGATCGATCTCAATCTGCTGGAACGGTGCCAATCCTGTCCTGCCTATGCAGGCAGTTAGGGTGTGAGCGGAAGGGGAATCGCATTGATCCAATGGGCCATTGTCGCAGCATACATCCTTGCCATGTTTGTCTTTACCCGCCAGGACGTTTCCAGCGCTGGCTACACAGCTCAGCTGTTGGCAAGGTGGTTTCCTCAGCTGAGCAGTGCTGAACTGCGGCAGCTTGTCTGGCTGCTGCGCAAGGCAGGGCATGTGCTGGCCTATGCGGTTTTGACCCTTCTGGTCTATTCCGCATCCCGGAGCACAAAGAGGCTGCGCGGCCGGGCCTTGATCATCGCCGTGCTCACGGCTCTCCTGGTCGCAGCTGCCGATGAGAGCTACCAGAGGCGCCTGCAGCACCGCAGTGGGGCGTGGATGGATGTACTGATCGATTCCCTTGGCACAGCTGCGGTTGCCGCAGCTCTCGGCCTGCGGTCTTCCGCCAGGAAAAAACACAGGGAGGTTGTGGAAAAAGATGCTGAGAACTAACTCATCTAAGTTGGTCATGCTTTCGGTGCAGGGCCAGATTGCGCCGCCCGTCAGGCGCACCGCTTACGCCGTGGACAGGGAAGGCGTCCCCTTTGTCCTGCCTGGGGTGGGCGGCATCGCTTACAACGTCAAGGTGGGCCATCCCGCCTTCGGCTGGGCTGCTGACCATGTTGAGCCTGGGGTATCAACTGCGGCGACCATCGATGACCGCAGCAGTGCAAAAAACCAGGCCTACAACACCCTGGCCTGCGTGGGAAACGAAGCTGTGGTCGTCTCAGGTGATGCCAAGGGAGCGAAAGGGATTGTCACCGGCAAACACGGGGGCATTGAGCATGTTTTGATCGACTTTGCCCAGGAAGACCTGGAGAAGATGGCGATAGATGACAAGATCCAGATCAAGGCCTGCGGAGTGGGGCTGGAGCTCCTGGACTACCCCGGGATCACCGTGCGCAACCTGGATCCAGCGCTCCTGGAGAAGCTGGGTATTACCGAGGAAAACGGCAGGTTGATCGTGCCCGTGGCAGGTGTGGTTCCCGCCAGGCTGATGGGATCGGGCATCGGTTCTGCCAGCGCCGCCTCGGGGGACTATGACATTACCACCACCGACCAGGAAGAGATCAAGGCCCTGGGCATCGACAGGCTCCGCTTCGGCGATCTGGTTGCCCTGGAGGACTGCGACAACCGCTTCGGACGCAGCTACCGCAAGGGTGCGCTGTCCATCGGCGTGGTTGTCCATTCCGACTGCCTGCTTGCGGGCCACGGACCTGGAGTGACCACCCTCTTCACCTGCATTGACGGTACTCTGGGTTACCGCCTCGAGCCCGAAGCGAATATCGGACGGATATTGAACGTTGGTATCTACCGCTAGAGATAGCTGTCACAAAAGAAGAAGGCCCCAGTTCGGGGCCTTTTTTGGCTTTCTCAGATGGTTTTCCTCAAGAGGGCTTTTCGTTCCTGCGTCGATACTTCCACGGGTTCGTCGGAGTCGTCAGGGGTAACATTGATGCCCGCTGCTCTGCGCAGCATGGCGTTTTCTCGACGCAGGCGCTCAATCTCATCGAGCAGGTGCTGGACTTGTTCAAGGGAGATGTTCATGGGATGTGGCTCCTCACCAAGATGCTAAGAATTCCCTTCGTCACTTTAGGGGATTTTCCTGCCGTACGGGAGAAAGTCAGAAGTGTTTTCCAGGGGTGAGCTCAACCAGCTCCGTCCTGGCCAGGGCTTCGGCAATGAGGTCCTCAACATTCAGTTCCGCTTCGGCCCTGACCACCTGTTCGATCGTGGGCCTCGTTGCCGGGTTTTTCGGTACAAAGACGGTGCAGCAGTCTTCGTAAGGGAGGATGGAGGTTTCGAAGGTTCCGATCTTCACCGCCAGCTCAACGATCTCCTGTTTGTCCAGGCCGATCAGGGGCCTGAACACAGGCATTGAGGTCACAGCGTTGATGGTGTGGATGCTTTCCATCGTCTGGCTGGCCACCTGCCCCAAGCTGTCTCCTGTGATCAGGGCAAGCGCTCCCTCCCTCTTGGCCAGCTCGGAAGCGATACGCAGCATGAAGCGGCGCATCAGCGTGATGCTGAGAGAGGGGTAGGAGCCCTTGTGGAGGGCTTTCTGGATCTCGGTGAAGTAGACCAGCCAGAGCCGGAACCTGCCTTTTGCGTTGTAGGGTGCCAGGAGCCTGCCGAGCTGCAGCACCTTCTCTTTGGACTGCTCGGAAGTGAAGGGATAGGAGTGGAAGTGCACTCCTTCCACATTAACTCCGCGCTTCATGGTCAAAAAGCCGGCTACCGGGCTGTCAATGCCGCCGGAGAGGAGCAGAAGGCCTTTGCCGGCAGAACCGGCAGGCAGCCCGCCCAGGCAGGGGATCACCTTGGAGTAGATGAAGGCGCCTTCCCGGCGCACTTCTATGTTGACGGTGAAGTCTGGCTGATGCACGTCAACTTTGAGGTGGGGGAAGATGCGCAGCAGGTGCCCCCCGACCAGCCTGGCGAGCTCCGGCGAGTTCAGGGGAAAGGTTTTGTCAGCCCGCCGAACCTCAACCTTAAAGGTGTTCCCAGGTGTATCCTGCGCAACCAGGGCGGCTCCGTCCTGGATCTCCTCAAGATCGAGCTCCCGGCGCAGGACCGGGGAGATAGAAACAATCCCGAAGACTCGCCCGAGGCGTTCGGCCAATTCTTCCCAGTTGTCCTGGGCTTCCAGGTAGATGCGCCCGTAGGTTTTGCGGATTCCACCGTGGGGCAGACCGGCGATGCTCGCCTTTATGTTTGCCAGCAGGAGGTCTTCGAAGACTTTGCGGTTGCGCCCTTTGAGGCTCAGCTCTCCGTAGCGCACCAAGAGAAGAGGATACATAAGCATCTCCTTAGGATACTAGATGTAGATGTTGCGGATTTCTTCCACAGTCTCCTTAAGACTATAAACTACGTATTCGATTTGGGCAAGGGTGATCTGCGGAGCCAGGCTCAGCCGGACCGCGGAGAGGGCCTGATCCGATTCGAGGCCAACGGCCTTAAGCACGTGGGAGACATCCCTTTTGCGCGAAGAACACGCCGCGCCCATGGAGACAAAAATCCTCTTTTGCTCGAGGAAGTGCACCAGAACCTCGCCGCGCACGCCGGGGAAGCTGACGTTGATGATGTGGGGAGCACCGTCCTCGGGACTGTTTATTTGAGCATCGGGGATGCCCCTGATGCCCTCAACCAGGGCGCTTTTGAGCTGCTCCAGTTTCGCCATGTTCTCTTCGAGGCCGTCGCTGGCCAGCTGTGCAGCTTTGGTCAGCCCCACGATGGCCGGGACGTTTTCAGTTCCCGACCGCAGCCCGCTTTCCTGGTTGCCTCCAAAGATGATCGGCCGCAGCTGGGCGTCTTTGTGGGCATAGAGCAGGCCGATGCCCTTGGGGCCGAAGATTTTGTGAGCGCTGAAGGTGCAGAGATGGGCCTTAAGGTCTGGTATCTTTACGGGAATGTGCCCCAGAGCCTGGACAGCATCCACATGGAAGATGATCTTGTGCTGGCGCCCTTGATTCTCTCTCTGGATGATCTCGCCCACCTGACGCACAGGGTTGATCGTGCCCAGCTCGTTGTTGACCAGCATCACACTGACAATTTTGGTATTGGGCCGCAGATGTCTCAGAAACTCCTCCGGGCTGATCTTGCCGTACCTGTCCACAGGCAGGTAGGTTACTTCCCAGCCCAGTTTCTCCAGGTGCTTGACAACGTTCAGCACCGAAGGGTGCTCCACAGGCGTGGTGATGATGTGGCCCGGATTGCGCAGGAAAAAGGGGGCATTTACCACCCCTTGAAGGGCTAGGTTATTGGCCTCGGTGCCGCTGCCCGTGAAGTAGAGTTCACTGGGCTGCGCGCGCAGGATTGCGGCTAGCTGTGCCCGGCAGCTGCTTACGATTTTCTGGGCCGCCACGCCCCGGAGATGCGGCGAAGAAGGGTTGCCGAACTGGACAGACCAGTAGGGTTCCATGGCCTGCACAACCTCTTCGGCCACGGGGGTGGTGGCACTGTTGTCCAGGTAGATCTCGTGTTGCATGGGAGCACCTCCTCCCTTAAGTTTAGCAGCAGAGCACTGCCTACTTCTAGTATTCGCTGGGGATTTCCTCTTTTTTCATCGAAACCTGGTGAAACAGGTAGGGAAAACCAGGCGCGCTGACGAATTCAGAAAAGGTCTTAGTAAGGCACCTGTGCTTAGCTCGGTTTTTTGATGAGAAAATACTACGTGGGGTGAACAGGCATGAAACGCAAGCTGTTGTTGGTGGTGCTCGTTCTAGCAGCTGCGCTGCTCGCGGGCTGCTTTGGTTACGAGCAGGTGCAGCATCCGCCCAAGATCACGATCGGCGGGAGCAATACGGTAGCTGTTCTCTTCTTCGACAACTTCACGAGTGATTACTCCATCTCCCATGATGTGGAACAGGAGATAATCAAGACCCTGTCCGGGTACTACCGGGTACTGCAGCCCTCGGAAGTTGAGTGGGCGCTGGTGCGCATCGGGCTCCTCCGCGGCCAGTCTCCAGACCGCAACCAAGCGATCAGGTTGGGGCAGATGCTCGGCGTGGATGCCATTATTGTCGGTGAAGTATCGGGATACTTCCAGCCCGTGACCCAGACTCCACCCTATCCCACGGGACGCACCAGGGTTGGGGCAGATGGCAGATTGGAGTACCAGTACGAATACATGGAAACAACCAAGGTGATGGTCAACTTCACCGGACGGGTGATGGAGACTAACGGCGGCAACGTCATCCACCGCGTGCGGGCTGAAGGCGAGTATTCCAGCGACCGCAAGGAGATCATCCGCTATCCGCGGGAATGGTGGCCGGCTGATCGGCGGCCGAGCACCTGGGATCTGCCCGCCGTCAGCACCAACCAGGTATCTTGGGTAAGGCAGAATGCCATCCGGCAGGCTGTCACCAAGTTCACGGCAGACATCATGCCCTACTACACTTGGGAAAAAGTCGACCAGAAGTAGCGCCAGGGTTTGACGAGTTAGGATAAGCCTGGTACAATCATATTAGGTTCTCATCGAGAGTGGTGGAGGGACTGGCCCAATGAAGCCCGGCAACCTGTGCAGGCTCTGCCTGCGAAAGGTGCTAATTCCTGCAAAGCCTTGGAGAAGGTTTTGAAAGATGGGAGAAACACTCAAGGAGCGTTTAGTCCTCTCCCGTCCGGGGGAGGACTTGTTTTTGGAAAGGATGGTGGGCAGCAGTGACTGCACGAAGGTACATTTTCACCTCTGAATCTGTGACGGAAGGACATCCGGACAAGATCTGCGACCAGATTTCCGATGCCATTCTTGATGCCATTCTCAGCGAGGATCCGCAGGCACGAGTGGCCTGCGAAGCCGCCATCACCACTGGGCTGGTGCTGGTCATGGGAGAGATCAGCACCGCCTGTTATGTGGACATCCCCAACATTGTGCGCGGCGTGATCAGGGATATTGGCTATGACCGGGCGAAGTACGGGTTTGACGCCGACACCTGCGCCGTACTGACCTCTATCGAGGAGCAATCTCCAGACATCGCCCTTGGGGTGAACCACGCTCTGGAGACGCGTTTGGGCCAGGAAGACGAGTTCGCCAAGGTCGGTGCCGGCGATCAGGGCATCATGTTCGGCTATGCCACCGATGAAACACAGTCGCTCATGCCCATGCCCATTGATCTCGCCCACCGGCTGGCACGGCGCCTCGCTGAAGTGCGCAGACAGGGCATTGTTCCTTACCTCAGGCCCGATGGCAAGACCCAGATCTCCGTCATCTATGACGAGGATTTCAAGCCCGTGGCCGTGGACACTGTGGTCGTCTCCGCCCAGCATCACCCCGATGTTGACCAGCCCACCATCGAGCGCGATCTCCGCGAGCATGTCATTGAAGCGGTCATCCCTGCCGAGCTGTGGACCCAGAACACCAAGGTGCTGATCAACCCGACAGGGCGCTTTGTTGTCGGGGGCCCAAAGGGGGACTCGGGGCTTACCGGCAGAAAGATCATTGTTGATACCTACGGCGGCTGTGCCCGCCACGGTGGAGGCGCTTTTTCCGGGAAAGACCCGACAAAAGTGGATCGCTCGGGGGCCTATGCTGCCCGCTATGTGGCCAAGAACCTCGTCGCGGCTGGCCTGGCCAGGCGTTTGGAGGTTCAGGTCGCCTATGCCATAGGGGTTGCCAGTCCCGTTTCTCTGCATGTCGATTCCTTCGGCACCGGGGTGATCCCCGACTACGAAATCGAGGAGCTGATCCGCAGGAACTTTGACCTGCGGCCTGCGGCGATCATCCGCAACCTCGACCTCCAGCGCCCGATCTACCGGCAGGTTGCCGCCTACGGGCATTTCGGCCGCCTCGATCTGGACCTGCCCTGGGAGCGGCTGGACAAAGTCTCAGCACTGAAGGCTTAGGGTGGAGCGCAAGCTCCCCCTTTTTTTGCGAACATGATTCAGAAAACAGGTAATTGACAGAAACATATGGGTATTGTATACTATGCCCAGGGTCTATCGCGTAAGGAGGAGACTGATGGCGAGAAGAAAAGCGGCTTGCATGGCGCTTAGCCTGGCCGTGCTGCTTGCCGCAGCCAGCGCGCAGGCCTCTGAAACGGTCACTGTTCAGGTCACAATCCTAAAGGGATTCAGCATATCCGGCCCAGGTAACATCATCATAGGGGCTCTTGCGCCAGAAGAGCAGCGGCGTACCGATATGGAGCTGAACGTGTGGTCCAATGTGCCGTGGGAGCTGAGCGTGACCCTTGCCGAAGGTTCCAACCCACCCATGAAGGTGGAAATGCAGGACATGGAAGAGACATGGGTCACCTTGAGCGGCACCAAGCTGTTGTACTGGAACCAGGATGTGACAGGGTCGGAGGGAAGAGTGATCAAAGTTCCCATTCGCTGCACAGGTACATATGGCGACCTTCCTGGCAACTACAGTTTCCGGCTCGAGTTCACCGTGGTGCCTGCGCTATGAGGTTCAAACGGTTCTGCGCGGCCCTTCTGCTCCTGCTCCTGGTAGGATGGGGGCGCGCCGAAGCCCGCATTTCTGTGGCGCCGGCGATCATCGAGGCAGTCTCTGTTCAGGCAGGGAGAAGCTTCAGCGTGTCCTGCCGCAACCAGGGCCAGGAGGAGGTCGAAATCGAGCTCTCCTTAGCTCTGTTTGCCCGAAACAGCCCAGGCGGCGTGCTCCTTTTGGAAGATGAGTTGAGCAAAGCCAGGGCGGAGGCGTTTCTGGATCTCGAACCGCGCCGTTTCAGCCTGCGGCCAGGAGAAGTGCAGACCATCCAGGTGCAGGTCGCAGCCGCAGATTTCCACCAGCTTCAGGCGGCTCTGCTCGTGAGGGCGATCGAACCGGGAGTGTCGGCGCGCCTGGCTGTGCTCCTGCTGCTTTCCACGGAAGAAGACGGCACGTGCCTGGGACGGGAGGCGTTGGTGCCGCGATCTGAATTCCGGCCTGAGCCGCCGGGTGAGGCCTCTTGATGCTGTGCTGGCTGATCATCGGGGTGCTCCTCTGGACCTCAGGGGTTCAAGCGGGGGCACCCCGCCTCTTCTCAGTGGCGGAGGCGGGGCAGGAATTGGTCGTGATCGAACAGCATCTGCACCTGTGGGTGGATGCCTCTGGACCCTGGCAGCTTACCGCGTACTGCTCACCTGGATTGGCCGTCAGGGATGGTGAAGGGAGGGTCCGTTCCGCCGCAGTGCTGCTCGAGGGGCATGGCTCGCTGGACGGAGAGTTCTGTTTGGAGCTGCACTGCCAGCCCCCTTTCGCCGCGGGCACCTATGAGTGGGAGTTTGAACTGGCTCTGCAGGGGGCCGGGGGCGTGGTGGGGCTCAAAATCGACGGCAGCTGGTGGCTCCTTCCCTTTGGCAGCGATCAGCTCGCAGTTGATCGCCTCGGAGAGCGTATCGAGCCTGCGCCAGACAGGTGGTTTCTGGTTCAGCCCGAAGACTTTGTCTTCTGGCGGGGGCAGAGACTGCTTTTGGGGGCAGAACAGGCCTTGGATGCACCCAAGAGTGCCGATCCCGATCTTGAGGGCCCGCTTAGGCCAAGCTGGCTGAACTATCACGGCCGGCAGCTCATCAGGATAGCAGAAGGCAGCGGACCGCTTCTCCTGCCCGACGGGCGCCTGGCCGGGGACGGGGCCGCGGTCAGCGTGCCCGGCGGAGCCCTGGACGTTGTTCTTCCGCTACACAGCCCCCACACGCCTATCTGGACCGGTCTTCCTTTTTCAGAAGCGGTTGAATGGTCTTTGGAACCCCGTGAAGATAGCTTTGCCAGCGGTTTCGTGCCCATCCTCCTCTGGGATCAGGGCTTTACCTGGCGGATCGCTGCCTGGTCTGATCCGGCTTTGATGCACGCCTATCCGAAGGGCGTCAAGCTCAGTTGGGGACCGCTCTTGCTGGAAGGTCTGCCCGGAGGTCTGCGGGCCTCTCTGTCAGTTAGGAGCCATGCCGCTGAGGGAAACTGGGAGTGGCAGCGCACTTCCGCGGGTTACCGGGGCAGCTGGCAGGAGGGCAGGTGGCGCCTAACAGTGGATCTGCCCGCGCAGGAGGGGCAGACGCCAGCTTGCTCTGTGCAGTACCGCTCAGAGAAGCTGCGCCTGCAGCTGGATCCAGGAGATCTGCGCTTCCAGTTCGCAGAAGGCGGCTGGTCTTGGGGTGCAGCTGCGGCTTCCGGCACCATCTGGCTGGAACGGCGGGACCGGTCTTTCCGCCTCGCACTGCAGGGAGAGCGCCTGAAAGCGGACTGGCGTCCCGATGGGCAGAGCCGGTTCGGTCTGCTCCTCGACCCCAAAGAAGTCCGTTTGGAAGGACAGCTCCCCCCCTGGGAAGGCTACGCGAGATGCAGTGCTGAAGGACCTGAACTGGGCCTGCGTTTCAGGCAGGCCTGGGCAAAGGGGCGCTGGTTGTTTGCGAGCCGGGGGGCATGGCAGCTGAAGGATGGACGCGTTCTGTGGGAGGTGGGGCAGACCGCGGGTTATGTGCTCTCTCCATGGTGCACACTCTATGCCGAGGGGGTTCTTGGTTTTGGCCCCGAGCCAGCCTGGCGCGCAGGGCTTGGCGCGGTCTTTACTCCCAAGCCCAATCTGGTGGCCGCAGCTGGCTGGGACAGTCAGCGCGGGCTGCACTGGAAGGCGGGGATAGTCCTGCCCCTGGGCGGCAGGGAAACTCCCCGATGATGCGAATAGAGAGAGTGTGCTAACGTTTTCATACAAGGAGTGAGCGTATGCTGAGGGAGGCGGTTTTCCACACTGCCCACGGGAGCTGGGCATATCCCGTTTCTGCAGACACCCTGCGCCTGACCCTGCGCACAGGGCGCGGGGATCTCAAGCGGGTAGCCGTGCTCTACTGGGACCGCTACGGGAGCTCGCCCGTGCTGAATGCAGACATGAACCTTGCAGCCGAGGACGAGCTGTTTTCTTACTACCAAGCTGATGTGCAGCTGAACACTAAGCGCTTTGCCTACGTGTTCCTGCTGGACGACGGCGGGCAGTCTCTCTTCTACACAGAAAAGGGCTTCTTTGAGGATCTGCCGCTCAACACCCAGTTTCACTACCCCTACATCGCACCGGGAGATCTCTGGGAACCGCCCAGGTGGGCGCAGGGGGCGGTGGTCTACCAGATCTTCCCCGAGCGTTTTGCCAACGGCGATCCGGAAAACGATCCGCCGAAGGTGGAAGCCTGGGATCTGCCGCCTCAGCGCACCAGCTTCAAGGGGGGAGACCTGCGGGGCATCATCCAGCGTTTTCCCCACCTGGTGGAGCTGGGCGTGGAAGTGCTCTACCTGACTCCCATCTTCGCTTCGCCCAGCAACCATAAGTACGACACCGCCGATTACTACCGCATCGATCCCCACTTCGGGACAGAAGAGGACCTGCGGGAGCTGATCTCCCTCTGCCACGAGCACGGGATGAAGATCGTCCTCGATGCCGTGTTCAACCACTGCGGCAGCGAGTTCCCCGCCTTCCAGGACGTGCTCAAAAAGGGCAGGCGGTCGCCCTACGCAGGTTGGTTCAACATCGGCGGCTTTCCCGTGAAGACCGATCCTCCCAACTACGAGACCTTTGCTCGCGAGATCGCCACCATGCCCAAACTGATGACCCATAACCCCGAAGTCAAGCAGTACCTGCTGGACGTTGCCGTCTACTGGGTGCGGGAGTTTGGCATCGATGGCTGGCGCCTTGATGTGGCCAACGAGATCGACCATCAGTTCTGGCGGGAGTTCCGCCAGGCCGTGAAGGCGGTAAATCCCGAGGCCCTCATTGTCGGGGAGGTCTGGCATGAAGCCAGCGACTGGCTGCGGGGCGACCAGTTCGACTGCGTGATGAACTATCCGCTGCAGCAGGCCTGTTTCGATTTCTTCGCCCGCCAGGCGATCCGGGCCCGCTCCTTCGCCAACCGCCTTGCCAAGGTGCAGGTTAACCACACCCACGGGGTCAACCTAGCCATGTTTAACCTCTTGGGCAGCCATGACACTGAGCGCTTTCTCACAAGCTGCGGCGGTGATGCGGCCAAGCTGGCCCTGGCCGCTGCCTTCCAGCTGACCTACGAAGGCGCCCCCATGATCTACTACGGCGATGAGGTGGGTATGGAAGGCCTCAACGATCCAGACTGCCGCAGAGGGATGATCTGGAACGAGGAGGAACAGAACTGGGAGCTGTTCAGCTGGTACAAGGAGCTTATTGCTCTGCGCCGCAGGCACGAAGCCCTGCGCCGCGGCCGCACCAGGACTGTTCTGGCGGACAGCATCACAAACGTCTTCGGTTTCGTGCGCTTTGAAGGGCGCGAGCAGATCCTAGTGCTGCTGAACAACTCCGGGCAGCCCCAGGAGGTTAATCTGAGGGAGATCAGCTGGCCTCTCGCCGCGCCAAAGCAGCTCCGGGACCTGCTGAGCGGGGAGAAGCTGAAGCTTGGCAGTCTGAAGATGGGGCCATACGGAGTGCGGATCTTGGCCTAAAGGAAAAAGGGGTTCCCGGAGGAGCCCCTTTTCACGTTCAGGTTAGGTTAGAAAACAGGTACTACTGCGCCCTGGTATTCTTCCAGGATGAACTCGCGGATCTCGGGAGTGAGCAGGGCCTGCACAAGCTTTTTAAGGTCTTCCCGTTCCGCATCTGCCGTCCGCACGGCGATCACGTTCACATAGGGGGATTCGGCACCCTCCAAGAAGATGGCGTCCTTGATCGGGTTGAGTCCGGCCTGCAGGGCGTAGTTCCCGTTGATCACGGCGGCGTGGACATCGGGGAGGCTGCGGGACAGCTGAGCTGCCTCTAGTTCCACAAAGCGGATCTGGAGCTTGTTGGCGGTGATATCGAAGACAGTGGGGGTGATACCGGCTTCCGGGTCGATGGTGATCAAGCCCGCCTCCTGCAGCAGGAGCAGCGCCCGACCGCCGTTGGTGGCATCGTTGGGGATGGCGATGGATGCCCGTGCCGGAAGTTCCTCCAGAGAGGTCACCTTCTGGGAATAGACGCCCAGGGGTTCGATGTGGATCCCGCCGATGGAAACCAGGTCGGTGCCTGCGTCCTGGTTAAAGGATTCCAGGTAGGGGACGTGCTGGAAGAAGTTAGCGTCAAGGTCGCCTTCGTTCAGTGCCAGATTGGGGCGCACATAGTCCGTAAACTCCACGATTTCCAGGGTGATGCCCTGTTCGGCTAAGATGGGTACGACACGCTGCAGGATTTCGGCATGGGGGACAGGAGTGGCGCCGACTTTGAGGGAAGCAGCGAGAACCCCCTGGCCGGCAGACAAGATGAGCAGTACTGCACTGATGATCACAAGCCTTCTTTTCATGTTCGAACCTCCTCAATGTCTTTCGTAGAGTTTGTGAGCGATTCTATCTCCCAGCATCTGCATGCCCTGAACCAAGAGGACCAGGATGGCTATGGTCTGCACCATGATATCCCCTCTGAACCGTTGATAGCCGTACCGGATGGCCAGGTCGCCCAGTCCCCCGCCGCCGATCGCCCCGGCCATCGCCGAGTAGCCCACCAGGTTGACAGCCGTCACCGTGACCGCCAGGGCCAGGGCCGGCAGGGCCTCCGGCAGCAGGACCTTGAAGATGATCTGGAGCGGCGTTGTCCCCATGCTCTGCGCCGCCTCGATCACTCCCGGATCCACCTCTTTCAGGGCCCCTTCTACCAGCCGGGCAAAAAACGGTATCGCGGCAACTGTGAGGGGCACGATGGCCGCTGTCGTCCCGATGGAGGTTCCCACGATCCGGCGGGTGAAGGGGATGATGGCCACCATCAGGATGATGAAGGGCACTGAACGGCCGAGGTTGATCACCGCCCCCAGCACCCGGTTGAACCAGGAGCGTTCCAGGATGCCCCCCGGGGCTGTGGCCGCCAGCAGTATGCCCAGGGGCAGTCCTCCGAGCACGGCTAAGACAGTGGCGGAACCCACCATGAGCAGCGTCTCCAGGGTGGCGTTCCAGAGCATGTTAAGGGCTTCGGAATTCACTGGTTCAACACCTCCACTTCCACCTGGTTTTCAGCCAAGAAGTTCAGGGCAGCTTCTTTCTGGCTGGGAGTGCCGCGCAGTTCCACCAGGAGCATGCCGAAGGGCGAGCCTTTCATCTGGTCGATGCGGCCGAACAGAATGTTCGCCTCCACCTCGTGACTGCGGACCATTCTGGAGATGATGGGCTGGGTGGCCCGGTTGGCTCCGAAGGTCAGCCGGATGAAGGTGCCGTCGGGATGGCCTGGGGGCAGGGAGAACCTGGTGGCGAGAAGGCCCTGCAGCAAGCGCTGGGCAGCTTCTGACTTCGGGTGGGTGAAGATTTCCGTTACCGGCCCCGCCTCCTGAACGGTGCCTCCATCCAGCACGGCCACGGAATGGCAGATTTCCTGGATGACGGCCATTTCGTGGGTGACAAGAACGACGGTCAGTCCGAGCCGCTCGTTGATTTCCTGCAGCAGGTTGAGGACGGATCCGGTCGTCTCCGGGTCGAGGGCCGACGTAGGTTCATCGCAGAGGAGAACTGTAGGTTCTGTGGCCAGTGCCCGCGCGATGCCGACTCTCTGCTTCTGACCTCCGCTGAGCTGCCTTGGGTAGGCCTGAAGCTTGTCCGCCAGCCCAACCAGTTCCGCCAGCTCTTCCACCCGACTGCGCACATCTTTGCCCGGCGTCCCATTCAGCTCCAGGGGGAAAGCGATGTTGCCGAACACCGTCCTGGAGTTCAGCAGATTGAACTGCTGGAAGACCATGCCGATCCTGCGGCGCGCCGCCCGCAGCTCCTTCGGGCTCAGGCTGGTCATGAGCGTGTCTCCCACCCAAACTTCACCCGCTTCAGGCCGTTCCAGCATGTTGATGCAGCGCAGCAGGGTGGACTTGCCCGCACCGCTCTGGCCGATGATGCCGTAGATCTGGCCCGCCGGGATGTTCAGATCGATCCCGGTAAGTGCGTGTACTGAGTTTTTGCCTTGATATGTCTTGCTCACATTCTTCAGGCGGATCAACCTACCCCTCCTAACAAAAAACCTCTTCTCGAAAGAAGAGGTTTCTATCTAGTTTACTAAATAGGGTGCCTCTCCTCTCATCTCTCTGAACCACCGGTTCAGCTGGAATTGGCACCGCTCTGCGCACCATGCGCAGTGGTTGCCGGGCTTCATTGGGCCAGTCCCTCCGCCTCTCTGGATAAGAGCAGCAGCTGCAGTATTAAATTGAAATCAGTATAGATCAACAGTTCCGTCATTGTCAATAGCCGGAAGCACTTCTAGCCAAGCTTAGCAAAAAATGTTATATTAGGAACAGAGAGCTCGGGGGAGGCGGGTTTGTCGGGATGGCTAAGGAACTCTTGTCCACCAAGACCTTGGAAGAGATCTTGCGGAAGACGCGGATGGCTCTGGAAGAAGGCCGTTCGCAGGTCTTTGAGGTGGCTGAAGCCGCCCGCACCGAATGCAGCCGCACGGAGGCCGTTCTGAAAAGCGTCCAGACAGAGATGGAAGAGTCCATCGTTGAGGTCGAGGAGCTTACAAGAAGGTTCACCAAGGTCCGGGTGGAACTGCTGAGAGCCAGCCGAGACCTTCAGGAATACACGGACGCAGATAGGCGCCGTATCTACGAAGAGGCCGACCAGATCAGGACGGCCCTGGCCGCCGCCAAAGAGCGGGAGCGTCTTCTGCGGGTGCGCCGGGATAACCTGCAGCAGACCCTGGCCAAGATGAAGGATATCGCAGACAAGGCTGACAGGCTCGTCTCCCAAGTCGGGGTGGCCTTAAGTTACCTCTCCGGCAGCTTTGAGGATCTGAACAAGCAGCTTGAGAACCTGCAGCTCCGGGAGCAGGCGGGCCAGGAGATGCTCCTCGGGCAGGAGATCGAACGCAAGCGTATGGCGGGAGCCCTGCACGACGGACCGGTCCAGGACCTGGCGAATTTGGTCGTCCAGCTGGAGATCTGCGAGCGGTTGTACGGCGCGGGCAGGAAGGGCGAGGCCCAGGAGCAGTTTTCCGGCGTCAAGCGCATCGCCCAGGGAACCATGGCCGAACTGCGCCGGATCATCTACGATCTCAACCCCATGACCCTGGAGGATCTCGGCCTTGTGCTCACCATAAAAAACTATCTGGACAATCTGGCCAAGCAATCTGGAGTTGAAACCCGCTTCATCCTTCTTGGGCAGGAGCAGCGCCTGGAACCCAACCTGGAGATGGCGGTTTTTCGCATTGTGCAGGAGGCTGTAAACAACAGCATCAAGCACGCCCGTGCCAGTTTGATCGAGGTCATTCTAGAGTACGCCCGCCAGCAGATCAGTGTTTCCGTGCGCGATGACGGGGTCGGCTTCGATACCGCCGCCGTCCAGGAAAAGTTGAAATCGGGCAAGCACTTCGGGCTGCTGAACATGCAGAGCCGGGCCAAGGTGCTCGGCGGTACCCTGCAGTTTCAGAGCGAACCGGGCAGGGGGGCGCGCCTGCGGGTGACGATCCCGCTGACCAACGGAGAAGGAGGAGTGGCGAAGTGACTGCGGGCAGCATCGCAGTACTGATCGTAGACGATCATCCTCTGCTGCGCCAGGGGTTAAAAACCCTGCTGGAGCTGGAGGGGGAGATCAGGGTGGTGGGGCAAGCCAGCAACGGGCCGGAAGCTCTGCGCCTGGTCGACCAGCTCAAGCCCGATGTTATTCTTTTGGACATAAACATGCCGGGGATGAACGGTATCGAGGTGGCTGAGATCCTGCGGGAGAAGCATCCCGCTGTGGCCATTTTGGTCCTGACCATCCACGACAACGAAACCTACGTCAAGGAGATGATCCGGAGCGGAGCCAAGGGATACCTGCTCAAGGACGCCGAACCCCGCGAAGTGATAGCGGCCATCAAGAAGGTGGCAGCCGGCGAGTCCGTTTACCCTACCGACTTGATGGAGCGGGTCATGGAGCACTACCACAAACTTGAGGTTAAGTTCGGGAAACTCCAGAGCGCAGCTGCCATCAGCGATCTGGCGCTCACTTCACGGGAACTGGAGATTCTCAGGTATATCGTTGAGGGGATGAGCAATAAGGAAATTGCTGCTGCCCTCTTCATCAGCGAGAAGACGGTGAAGAACCACATCACCAGCCTGCTGCGCAAGCTAGATGTGGAAGACCGCACGCAGGCCGCTGTCTGGGCCGTCAGCCAAGGCCTCTTCGCTCAGCACTGACGCAGGTCCAGATTCCCCAGGAACTCCAGGTTGTTGATGATCAAGCGGAAGCGGCAGCCAAGGAGGGTGGAGGCCTGCTTGCACATCTCCATGCGGGTCAGGTAGATCTCGAAGTAGTCCATGATCTGGCAGATTGTCTGGTCGAAGGAGATTTCCAGGGTGATCGTTTTCGACTCCCGGTCTACGTAGAGCCGGCTGTCGGTGATGGCCAGGTTCACCCGGTGGTGGACCCCAGGCCGGCGATCGTCTTCCCGGCGGTTGGCCCGGGTGCGGTGGGCATCGCTCTTATCTGCTAGGATCAGGGCTGCAGAGACCGGGCTGACAGCCCTTCCATTGCTTTCTTCATGGTTGCCGATGGCCCCTGTGATGGTGCAGATCTCGTCCAGGTCCATGCCTTTTCGGCGCAGCTCTTGGTAGACCAGGGCTGCTCCTGCGATACCGTGGTCTTTACGGTTGAAGAGGTTTCCCACATCGTGAAGGTAGCCGGCGATAGCCGCCAGTTCCACCGTGCGATCATCGAAGCCAAGCTCAGTGAGGATCTGGGCAGCCTTCTCTGCGACATAGGTGACATGGCGGAGGCCGTGTTCGGTGTAGCCCCGCCCCTTGAGAGATGCACCGGATCGCTCGATGAGCGTCCTGAAGTCCGGATCGCTTTGGATATCCGCAAGAGTGATCATGCTTGGGCCCCCTTTTAAGTAATTGACTAAGTATAGCATACCGAAAGCGGGCTGAGCAAGAGGGGTCCTGCGGGGCAGGTCCCAAAAAAAACGGGACCTTAGTCTAGTTCCCGCAGGGAGCACCTCCGTGTTAGACTAAATACAGAAAGCCTCACAAAAACAGTAGCCACCCCCAACCCCAACCCCCGGCTACTGTTTTTTCTTTCTCTCCCCAGTTCAGTGGACATCGGGCACGCTGGAGAATAAGATGAACAAACTCTGAATCAGTGCACTGGGTAGGAGGGTGTCCCATGGCAGCGAAAAACCTTTCTCTCCTTACCCCTAGGGAGCGCGAAGTGCTCAGGCTCATCGCGCAGGGCATGTCCAACGGGGAGATTGCTTCCGCTCTGTTCATCAGCGAGCACACGGTAAAGAACCACGTGAGCAATATCTACCGCAAACTGGGGGAGAATGACCGGACCAGGGTGGCACTCCTGGCCCGCTCGGAGGACCTGGTGGAGCGGGAGTAAGACAGTGAAGGCGGCATTTATGTCACATAGGTGTCGCTTTCTTCATGCAGGAAACCCGGCAGCCTTTGCAGAACTGTGTTCGCGCCCAGGGAACGGAGGAGGATCTATGCAGAGATTACAGATTTTTGTGTGCAAATCTTCCGGGGCGCTGAACCTGGGCTTGCTGCGCAGCCCCGAGCACCTGGCTGATCTGGCACCAGGATGTGAGCAGGAAGCAGCCCTTCTCACTCCACCACTCCCCAGCTCTCAGGCCTACCGGGAACTGGAACTCTGGAGGCGCAGGCTGCAGGGGCCGCTGGGGCGTCTGCGCTGGCGCTTTTTGGACCGAAGGGTTCACAGACCCAGGGTGCAGCCGCCTGAACGGGACACACCCGACGCTGGGCTCCTGATGCGCATCAAGGAGGTGCTGGCCGGGAGGATCGTGGCTGAGCACAGGCTCCACAGAGTGCTGCGCAGCGAGGGGTACTGGCCCAGCCAGATCGGCCGTGCCCTCGACACGGGGGTCTTCAAGGGCGAGATCATCCAGATGCCGGGTTTTGCTCCAGCACCCTGGGGAGAGCAGATCTGCAGCCGCTGCGGAGGAAGTGAAGCCAGGGCGCTTCCCTGCCGGCACTGCGGAAGCCTGGACTGCCTGCTCTGCCAAAGCTGTTCCAGTCTGGGAGAACACCGCTCCTGCAGTACTCTGCTGGCTGTTCCGGGGCCGGGGTGCGTCGCCCGCCCAGAACCCGTTGAGCTCGCTTTGGACTTCGAGCTCACGCCAGCCCAGAAGGAGGCGTCCCTCGAACTTTTGGATTTTTGGGAAAAGCGCCAGGGCCGGGCCTTGGTTTGGGCAGCCTGCGGCGCGGGCAAGACCGAGGTGGCCTTCGCCCTGATCCAGCGGGCGCTGGAGGAAGGCCACGAAGTGCTCTTTGCCATACCCAGGCAGGATATTGTCCGGGAGGTGGTGCAGCGCCTGCGCACCGCCTTCCCCGGAACGGAACTTGCGGCCCATTTCGGCGGGCAGCCCTGGCTGGCTTCGGGCAGGTTGGTGGCCGCCACGACCCACCAGGTGCTCCGCTTTTACCGGCGCTTCGGGCTTGTCGTTTTGGATGAAGTGGACGCTTTCCCTTACCAGGGCAGTGAGATGCTGCGCTACGGGCTTGAGCGGGCGCTGGCCCCCAACGGGCAGCTGGTGGAGATGACTGCAACCCCTGCGGGCCGCAGGCCGCCGCGGGTGATCACCATTCCAGCCCGCCACCACGGCTTCCCCCTCCCGGAACCAGAGATCGTGCTGGAAAAGCTGCCTCCCTGGGTCGAACTGAAGCCGGGAAACCTGCCAGTATCAATATTGGAGGCCTTGGGATCTACGGCTCATAGGTGGCTGGTCTTTGCCCCAACCATCGCTGCGTGCGAGACGATCCAGCGTGTGCTGGCTGCTGTACTGCAGCGCCCGGTGGTCCGCTGCCACTCCAAACTGGAAAACCGCAGCGCAGTGGTGGAAGACTTCCGCTGCGGCAGGCTGGACGTTCTCGTGACCACAACGGTCCTGGAGCGGGGCGTGAACTTCCCGGGGATCGGGGTGATGGTGCTCTATGCTGATCACTCCGTCTTTTCCGCAAGCGCCCTAGTTCAGATCGCCGGGCGGGTTGGCCGCAGCGCCGAAACGCCCACCGGGCCGGTTCTCTTCTTTGCGGCCAGGCCGGCCGCGGCGCTGCGCGAGGCTGCTGCCATGATCGCGGAGCTGAACAAGCAGGCCCGGGAAAGGGGGCTGCTGTCCAGTGCAGGTCTTTCGTGAGTGGGGACGTGCCCTGGAAGAGCTGCTCTTCCCTCCGGAGCTGCCCTGCGGCCTCTGCCGGGAGCGGCCTGCCCTGGACGTAGGGGCCTGCCGGATCTGCTTGGATGCTCTGAACATCCGCTGGGAAAAGGGCGCCGCGGGTAGTTATCCCTACTTCTCGCTCTTTCCCTACCAGGGTTTTGGGCGGGACCTGATTCACGAGATGAAATTCCAGGGGCGCATCGAGATCGCCGCAGCCTTGGGCGTGCTTCTGGGCACAGCCTGCCGGGAAGAACCGGACCTCGCCCGAGTGCATCTTCTGGTGCCCGTTCCTCTAGCACCAAGGCGGATGGCGGAAAGGGGATTCAACCAGGCAGCGGTGCTTGCCGATAATATAAGGGGGGTCTGGAAGCGCCCTGTCTGCAGCCAGATAGTGAGGGTGCGGGAGACCAAGCCGCAGAGCGGTCTTTCCTTGAAAGAAAGGAAACGCAATCTGCGCAGAGCCTTTGCACTCCTCCCCGGGACAAGCCTTAAGAACAGGTGCTGCCTCATCATTGACGATGTGATCACGTCGGGCCAGACATTTGCCGCCCTTGCCCGGCTTGTGGAGCATTACGGGGGAAGGCCCATGGGGCTCTTTGCGGCTCGAACTGAGAAATGGGGGCTTGAGGAAGTTGCTGAAGAACTGTGAAGTATGCGGCCGGGTGTTCGCTCACCCCACGCGTGTTCTCTGCGAGGACTGTTACAACGAAGTGCAGGCCAAGTACAGAGCGGTAAAAGAGTACCTGCAGAAGAACCCGGGAGCAACTGTGGCGGAGGTCGCCCAGGCCGCAGAAACGGATGTGGAGGTAATCTACCAGTTCATCCGGGAAGGCAGGCTCAGTGTGGTTCCCAAAGATGCGGGGCTGACCTGCGAGATCTGCGGCAGGCCGATCACCGTGGGGCGCATCTGCCACAACTGCCGCTCTGAACTGGAGGGGAAAGCCTACAAGCCGCCGGCTGAGAAGGATTCCGATGGTTCGCGGGTGCGCTACCTGGATCAAATAAGGCGGCAGCGCTGACTAAAGCTTTGCTGTGAATCTGCCGACTAATGTAGAGAGGGGAGAGGGGATAGACCATGATTATTTCCAACAAGCCGGCGGTTCAGCGAGTTGCGCAGATCTACGCTGAGAACAAGCAGGCAAGGCGCACCGCCAGAAAGACCGACAGCGCCTCCCACGGCGATGCCGTGACCCTTTCGCCAGAGGGCAGGGAGATGCAGGCTCTGCTGCAGAAACTGCAGGCGGCCCCCGATGTGCGCCCTAAGGCGGAAGAGATCAAAGTGGCAGTGGAAAACGGCACCTACAAGGTGTCGCCCAAGCAGATCGCCCAGGCGATACTTAAGGCCGAGAAGGAGAGCTGAGCTAGATGACCGTCTGGGAAGAGTTTGTGGCAGTTCTCGCCGAAGAGAATGCCCTGCTTGAGGAACTCATCGCCCTGGGCAAGCTGAAGCAGGAGCGGATCAACAGCGCGCCGGAAGTCGCCCGCATCGCAGAAGACGAACAGCAGGTGCTGGAGCGCTTGGAGGCCGCTGACCGCCGCCGGGCTGAGCTTTTCGACGTTCTGGCGGGAGGCCGCGGCCTGGAGGCATGGCTTCTCACTTTGGAAGAGGGGCCGCGGACGGAGGCAGAGCCTCTTCTGGTGAAACTAGCCGAAAACCTGGGAGAACTGCAGGCGTTGAACAGCCTTAACCAGCAGCTGCTGTCCCAAGCCTTGAGCTATGTTCAGTTTTCCATGAACCTGCTCACAGGGGAAGAGGCAGCACCTACTTACTCCAGGCCAAAAGGCAGTGCACCGGGTAGATCATTCTTTGACCGGAAGGTGTAGGCCATGAGGACGAGTTTCAGCGGTATATATATAGCCCTCCGGGCTCTCCAAGCGCAGCAGGTTTCGCTGGATGTAACAGGGCACAATGTGGCCAACGCCAACAACCCCAATTACTCCAGACAGGTGGCTCTGCACACGGCTACTAAGCCTTATCCCGCGCCCACAATGGGATATGCTCCCACCAAGGGGCAGCTGGGTTCAGGTGTGGAGGTCAGCCAGATCGTGCGCATGCGGGACGCCTTCGTCGATCTGCGCCTGCGCCAGCAGCTCCATGGACGGAACTACTGGGAAACCTTAGAAGACGGCCTGCGGCAGGTAGAACTGTTCTTCAACGAGCCCAGTGAGAACAGCATCAGCAATGCCCTTGACCAGCTGTGGGATTCCCTTCAAGACCTGAGCCGCGATCCTGAGCTTCAGGCCGTGAGGGAAGTGGTCGTCCAGAGGGCACAGGTGTTGGTGGAGTCCATCAGGGGCACACGAGAGCAGCTCCAGAGACTCAGCGAGAACTTCAACAACAACGTCGTCATCAAGGTGGATGAGATCAACGTTCTAGCCGAGAGACTGGCGAGGTTGAACACGGAGATCGGCAAGGTGACCGCCACTGGCAGCACTCCCAACGATCTGCTCGATACAAGGGACGCCATCTTGGAGGAGCTGTCCAAGCTGGTGGATATTGACGTTACGCAGGACTACGGCAACATGGTCAATGTAACGATCGGCGGGGCCAGTCTGGTTCACCGTGGTACGGCATACGCCTTGACTGTGATGACCTCGGAAAAAGACGGTTATGCTGGTTACGAGATAAACAGGGTCGTGTGGGCTGCTACGGGCAGCGAAGCGCGCATCACCTCGGGAGAACTCGGCGGCATGATGGCCATCCGCGATCAGATCAACGGAACGGCCGACATTAAGGGCATCAGTCAAGCCCTTGATGAGTGGACCATGGAGTTTGTAAATGCGTTCAACGATCAGCACGCACTGGGATTCGATCTGTACGGAAACGGCGGAGTGGGTCCGGCCCCGTTTTTCACCTTCAACGCCAAGGTTCCGGACGATCCTGACGAGCTGTTCCATGCGGCCCGGTACATAGAGGTCAACGCAGCAATAGTGGAAGATGTCAATTTGATCAGGGCTAGCTCGGTTGGTACAGCAAAGGGAAACGGAGAGAATGCTCGTCGGCTTGCCGGCCTTCGTTCCGGGATCATATCCGATCAGTACAACGCACTCATCTCCACCCTCGGGGTCCAGACCCAGGAGGCAATCCGCATGACTGAGAACCAGGTCGTCTTGGAGAGCCACCTGAGGAACCTCAAGGAATCAGTATCAGGCGTGAACCTGGATGAAGAGATGGCAAATATGATTCGTTTCCAGCATGCCTACAGCGCCGCTGCGCGGATGATGACGGCCGTGGATGAGGCCTTGGATATCATCATTAACCGCTTAGGCGTCGTGGGACGTTAGGAGGCAGCTGCCAATGCGTGTAACTAACAAGATGATGAACAACAACCTCCTGATGAACTTAAACCGCGGCATGGAACGCCTGGAGCGCATCAACAACCAGCTCGGTACGAAAAAGAAGGTCAACCTTCCATCGGACGATCCCGTGAAAGCCGGCGTGATCATGCGCACAAACAGTTCCATCCGGGAGACAGAGCAGTTCATCCGCAACCTGGACGCAGCCGCATCTTGGCTGGATGCCACCGATGTGGTACTGCAGGACGTCATGAGCGTAATCCATCGCGCCAGGGAGCTGGCGGTTGCTGGAGCGTCCACCCATCTCGATGACTCGGCTCGCAAAGCGCTGGCCGATGAGGTAGCCCAGCTCCATGGGAACCTTCTGCAGCTGGCGAACTCCACCCACGGTGGGCGGTACATATTTGCCGGACAGCACACTGATACCCAGCCGTTCTCCGGAGGAGAAGTGGATGAAGACAGCATCGGTGATGTGGTCTTCCTTGGGGGCATAGTGCTCAGCGATGAAGAGTTATCCATTGATTTCGAGATCGGTGCTGGAGTGACTATGGGCGTCAATGTGATCGACTATGATCCCAAAGACGGGGAAAAGGTGTTCCAACCGCTTTTCAAGGCTCTTCAGAAGCTTTACGGTGAGTTGAAGGGTCAAGGCAACCCCGATGTGCCCTTGGGTGAGCTGGATGCGGCGCTGGACAATGTGTTGAGCAAGGTGTCCGAAGTTGGCGGAAAGCAGAACAGGGTTCAGCTTGCCAATGCACGCTTGGGCGACCTAAGGTTGAACCTAACTAAGATCCTCTCTGAAGAACAGGATCTGGACTACGCCGAAGCTATTATGGAGCTGAAAATGGAGGAGTTCGCTTACCGCACTGCGCTGGCAGTAGGAGCGCGCATCATCCAGCCGTCGCTTGTGGACTTTTTGAGGTAAGGTAGGGTGGACCATGCTGCAGATCACAACCGTCTATCCCCGGTTTGAACTGGCGTATCACTGGCCCAGGGCAGAGATCCGCCAGCAGGTATCCCAGGTGCAGGTTAAGACGGAAGGTCCCCGCCTTGAGATCGACCAGCGCCGCTGTTGGGCTGAATTGGGTATGCCCAGGCTGGAAGACTTCGCCCGGCAGGTGCGGGATACGGCGCAGAACACAACCCTGCAGGCCATTGCGGACATAGCGGCCGCAGGGGATGAGGTTGTTGAAAGGGCCGGTCATTTCCGGGAGGAGATGATCTTTGCTGACCAGGCCAGGCGCAGCATATTAGAGAGCATCCCCGAGCTGACCGTTCAGGCTGCCCCCACATCGCGGCCCGAGATAAGGTTTTTCTATGCGCAGCAGATCGACTGGCGCCAAGGTGGGGTGTCGATCAAACACTACATACATCCTCCTACCATAACCTGGCACTTAGGTGGGGTTTACGTGGATGTTCGTGGATAAGGGTGAGGTGGGCAAGGTGCAATTAGAGACGAGGTTTGGCACCATCGCTGTTGAGGAAGACCAGATCATCAACTTCCCCAGAGGGATCTTGGGTTTTGGTGACTACCACAGGTACGTGCTCGTTGAACGGGAGAACAGCTCCTTCTGCTTGCTCCAGTCTGTGGATGAGCCGGGTCTGAGTTTTGTCGTGATCATGCCTGAACTTGTGCGGGCTGATTATGAAGTGGAACTGAGCGATGAAGAGATCGAGCTTTTGCAGATAGGCTCGCCGGAGGATGGCAGGGTTTTTGGTATTGTCACTATCCCGGAAAACGTGGCAGAGATGACGGTTAACCTGCAGGCGCCTGTGGTGATCAACACCAAGGATAAACTGGGAGCGCAGCTGATCATAAGCGGGGACAAGTACCACACGAAGCACAACGTCCTTGCAGAGATGCATAAGAATGCTTACCTGCTGCAGCAGAAGAGCAAGGAACAGCAAAGTGCGGAAGAGGTTCCAGAATCCGTCTAAATCTGGACTCATCCGGGTAGAATAGAGTCCAGGGAGGGACAGACATGCTGGTGTTGACGCGCAAAGTGGATCAGAGCATCATGATCGGAGATCATGTGCGTATCGTTGTGGTGGATGTCCGCGGCGACCAGGTCAAACTTGGCATCGACGCTCCGCGCCACATCACGGTTTACCGGCACGAGGTATATGAGGAAATCCAGGCGGAGAATAAGCGGGCAGCGCTTAAGAGACAAGTCGATGTGGACACTCTGGAACAAGCGCTGCGTGAAGTCAGGCCCAATGTTCAGGGCGATTTCTAAAAAAGCGTGCTGGTAAAGGAGGGAAGAAGGATGAAAGTGCAGGGATCGCTGGATCTGAAGAAAACTGAATTGATGCCTCAGATGAACGCGGCTTTCGGTGTCGAACGGAGCAAGCACGCTGGCACCGAAGGGGCGTTGGAAAAGGCAGCAAAGAGGTTGGAGAAAGAAGCCGAGCCCGGAGAAGAACCGGACCGCCTAGAGGTTGAGGAGGCCGTTGAGGCGCTGAATAACTCCATGGAGTACATCAACCGTGCTCTCCGGTTTTCCATCCATGAGGACACGCAGCGGCTGCAGGTTAGGGTGGTGAACCTGGACACCAATGAGGTGATCAAGGAGATTCCGCCGGAAGAAGTACTGGATACTGTGGCCAGGATCCGGGAAATGATCGGTGTTCTCGTCGACAAACGGGCTTAGGGGGTTGGGCCTTAAATGAACGCATACGCACATGCATACCAAGCTTACAGACAGACTCAAGTATCTACCGCTTCTCCAGGCGAACTGCTGATCATGCTGTTCGATGGTGCGATCCGCTTCGGGCGCCAGGCTCAGGAGCATATCAAGCGCGGAGAAATGGAAGCAGCCAGCCAGAAACTGATCCGGGTTCAGGACATCGTAAGCGAACTCAATTTTGCGCTCGATCTGCGCGTTGGCGATATTGCCGAGAATCTGCAGCAGTTGTACGAATACATCTATGAACGTCTGGTTAAGGCGAACATCAAGAAGGATGTGGACGCCATCGAGGAAGCCCTCCACCTGCTGAGCGAGTTGAAGGAGACTTGGGAACAGGTGGTGGCCCAGGTCCGATGAGAGAAATCCGCGAGAAAATCACGTCGCTCAACCAAGCTTACACCGAACAGCTTCAGCTGTACAAGGAGATCGGCGAGGTAGGCTCGCAGGAGAGCGCGCTCATCGAAAAGGGACAGCTCGACCGCCTTCTGCAGGTCCTGAAGACCAAGGAGGGCCTGCTGAAGCGTGCCGGGGAGCATGAACAGCAGATCCGCACTCTGCAGGATCAGCTGGTCAGTCACTTTGGACTCTCCAGCTTTTCTCTTCCGCAGTTGAGGCTTGCCGCGCCAGAGTATTACCAGGATGATCTGGCGGCTCTGAACGCAGTAATCAGCGAACTGGTACCGGTTCTGGAAGAGCTGGAGACCCAGGAGCGTCAAAACGAATCTGCGCTCAACGCCTATCTGAAACGGGCCCAGGCGCAGCAGTCGGAACAGCGGAAACAGGCCGGCAGGGCCTATGGCAGAGGCGAGTGAAATAACGACCAGAACGGTTTTTGAGCATGGCAGGGACTGAGGGCAGACTCAGTCCATTTTTTTCTGCCCGGAAGGATTTTACTTTCGCTAAGGGTAATATTAGAGATAAAGTCGTCATTGAAGGAGTGAAGTGAAATGGCGAAGATCAAGATCAGCATCTCCGGCAAGAACCTTGAGATTACGGAAGCCTTACGCAGCTACGTGGAGAAAAAGGTCTCGAAGCTTGACAAATACCTCAATGACAATCGGACGGCCTCTGCTGAAGTGATGATGCGCATTGAGCGGGGCACTCACATCGCCGAAGTGACCGTAAACCTCTCGGGAGTCCTGTTGAGGGGCGAAGGCAAAACGGGAGATATGTATACCTCGATAGACAGTGCGGTAGACCGCATTGAAAGGCAGCTGACCAAATTCAAGACCAAGCTCTGGAAGAGAAGCCAGGGACCCAAGCTTGGCGAAGTTCAGGCAGCTGGCCCAGAAAGCGAGGAGGAGTTGGCAGCTCCCCGGATTGTGAGAACGAAGCGTTTTGCCCTGAAGCCCATGGATGTGGAAGAAGCGGTCATGCAGATGGAGCTCTTGGGGCATGATTTTTTTGTCTTCAGAGATGCGGACAGCGGTGAAGTGAGCGTAGTTTACAGGCGGCGTGATGGGCACTATGGGCTCATTGAAGCAGAGTTCTGAGACTCAACTAGTAAGTCTGGTTATCTTTGAAGGCGGTGCGGTGCACGGCGCCTTGGAGACTCAGATGCAGGCAGTGCGGGAGGGTATGGTCCTCGATCTGGTTGAACGGGCCCAGGAAGCGGGGTTCGAGCACATTCTGGTCGTAACCTCCTACCCGGAACTGGCCCAGCGCCTCCGGGGAAGCCAGGCGCAGGTGCTGCTGGGCAGTGAAATCGAGAGGCCCTTCCACTTCGGCCAGCGTCTGCGGGATGTGGTGGAGAAGTGCCGCCTGGAAAAGGTGTTGTACATGGGGGGAGCAGCCGCTCCCCTGATTTCTTCCGCAGAACTTCAGTACCTGAGGGAGATCCTGGAGCAGAATGAGGATGTCTTCCTGACCAACAACTATTACTCAGCAGATATCGTGGGTTTTGCACCGGGGAAGGCCCTGGAGCGCATCACACTGCCCGCCATCGACAACGCTCTGCCGCTGGCTTTCAGCCACGCAGGCGGCCTGCGCTTCATCCCCCTCCAGCGCACGTTAGGCCTGAACTTCGATGTGGACACACCGACCGACGTCATGATCATGTCAGTGCACCCTTCGCTGGGTGCGAACACTCGAGCGGCTGTCCAGGACCTGAAGTGGGACTTTTCCCGGGCTCAGGCCATCAAGGAGCTGCTCGGCACGCCAAGCGGCGAGCTGATCATCTATGGGAGGGTGGGTTCAACGCTTTTCCAGTATCTCGATGCCAACACCCGCTGCCGCCTGCGCCTCTACTCGGAAGAACGGGGCATGAAGGCCTTGGGCCGCGATGCCCGGGGAGAAGTCAAAGCCCTCATGGGAAAGCTCGTGGAAGAGCTGGGTTTCCGCGCCTTTTTCGATTTCCTGGCGGAAGTGGCCGGGGGTGCGGTCTTAGACACGCGGGTGCTTTTCGAACACTTTCATTGGCAGCTCAGTGCTGCTGACCGTTTTGCTTCAGATCTGGGCGAACTCGACCTGATCTCCCATGACGGTCTGCGCGAGTTTACCCGCGCCGCGATCGAAGCTCCCATCCCCATCCTCCTGGGCGGGCATTCCCTGGTCGCCGGCGGGCTGTGGGCGCTCGTGGATGCAGGTTTGAAAGGCAGCTAGCCTGGTTGCGGCAGGGCTGGAGGTTGTGTACAATAATCCTGGGAGGTAGGGACGTGCTGGAGAAGCTGAAGAACTGGCTTGATCCCACGGAGCGTGAGCTCAAGCGGCTGCGCTCGGTGGTTGAGGAAATCAACGCCCTGGAACCGCAGATGATGGCCCTCAGCGATGAGGAGCTTCAGGCAAAGACCCCGTACTTCCAGCAGAAGCTGGCCAACGGGGCCAGTTTGGATGACCTGCTTGTTGAAGCCTTCGCCGTCGTGCGGGAAGCCGCGCGCCGGACTTTGGGCATGCGTCATTTCGATGTACAGCTTTTGGGCGGCATCATCCTGCACCAGGGGCGCATCGCCGAGATGAAAACGGGGGAAGGCAAGACTCTTGTGGCCACTCTGCCCGTTTACCTTAACGCGCTCACCAATGAGGGCGTGCATGTGGTCACCGTCAACGATTACCTGGCCAAGCGCGATGCGGAGTGGATGGGCGCCGTCTACAAGTTCCTGGGGCTGAGCGTTGGCGTGATCGTGCACGGCCTCAGCTTTGAGGAACGGCAAGCCGCCTACAGCTGCCAGATCACCTACGGTACAAACAACGAGTTCGGCTTCGACTACCTGCGGGATAATATGGTGGTCTACCCCGAGCAGATCGTCCAGAGAGCGCTGAACTACGCCATCGTGGACGAAGTGGACTCCATTTTGATCGATGAGGCGAGAACTCCCCTGATCATCTCCGGGGCTGCTGAGGATTCAGCCCAGCACTACGTGCGTTTCGCCCAGATCGCTCCGCAGCTTAGGCGGGGGCGCGACTACGAAGTGGATGAAAAGGCAAAAACGATCTCCATCACGGAAGAAGGGCTGTCCCGGGTGGAGAAAATCTTGGGAATCGAAGACCTCTTCGATGATGCCCATTTCGAGCTCAACCACTACCTCAACCAGTCCCTGAAGGCTAAGGAATTCTTCCTGCGGGACCGGGATTACGTGGTCAAAGACGGTGAAGTGATCATCGTCGACGAGTTTACCGGCCGCCTCATGCCCGGAAGGCGTTACTCTGACGGGCTGCACCAGAGCATTGAGGCCAAAGAGGGAGTGCCGGTGCTCAAGGAGAGCCAGACCCTGGCCTCCATCACCTACCAGAACTATTTCCGCATGTACAAAAAGCTCGCCGGCATGACCGGTACGGCCAAGACGGAGGAAGAGGAGTTCAGGAAGATCTACGGGCTCGATGTGGTGGTTATTCCCACGAACAAGCCCATGATCCGCCGGGACTACCCCGATCTGGTCTTCAAGACAAAACAGGCCAAGATCCGCGCGATCATCGCGGATATTGTTGAGCGCCACAAAAAGGGTCAGCCGGTTTTGGTGGGCACGATCAGCATTGAGGCGTCGGAACACCTCAGCCAGCTCTTGAAAAAAGAAGGCGTTCCCCACCAGGTGCTCAACGCCAAGTACCATGAAAAAGAGGCGGAGATTATCAAGCTGGCCGGTCAGCGCGGGATGGTGACCATCGCAACCAATATGGCCGGCCGAGGCACCGACATTGTCCTGGGCGAAGGCGTTGTGGAGCTTGGCGGCCTGCATGTGATCGGCAGTGAGCGCCATGAGGCCAGGCGCATCGATAACCAGCTGCGGGGCCGTTCGGGCCGCCAGGGCGACCCGGGTTCATCTCAGTTCTACGTGTCCATGGAAGATGATCTGATGCGCCTGTTTGGCTCCGAGCGCATCATGGGGATCATGGACCGCCTGGGCTGGGAGGAAGATCAGCCCATCGATCATCCCCAGATCAGCAAGGCCATTGAAAACGCACAGAAACGCGTGGAAACCCGCCACTTCGAAATCCGCCGCCAGGTGCTGGAATATGACGATGTCATGAACAAGCAGCGTGAAGTGATCTACGCCCAGCGGCGGGCAGTGCTTCTCAACGAGAACATCTCCGAGCAGATCAGCTCCATCATGGGCGAGGTGCTGAACAGGCTCGTGCAGCGCCATGCCGATGAGAAGATCAACCGGGAAGAGTGGGACCTGGAAGCCATCCGGAGGCAGTACGCCGAGGATGTTGGCCAGCCCTGCCCGTTGAGCCCTGAGGAGCTGGCTGAGCTCGGCCCCAAAGGGATGGGCCCTGCCCTCTACGAACAGGCCCGGAGGGTCTATGAACGGAGGATGGCCAACTACGGACCGGAGCTGCAGCGGCACATTGAAAAGCTGGTCCTGCTGCAGATCACGGATCAGAAATGGATGGCCCATCTCAGCAACATGGATGATCTGCGGGAAGGCATCGGCCTGCGGGCCTATGGCCAGCGGGATCCCCTGATCGAGTACCGCCTGGAGGCCTACCAGATGTTCGAGGACATGGTGCACGCCATCCAGGAGGACTGCATGAGCATGCTCTTCAAGGTGCGCCTGGTCGGTGCAGAGAAGGCCCAGCCCAAGGACCGGCTGGCCGAGGCACAGACCAACCAGGGGGAAGAAGTGCAGCGCACGCCGCGCCAGGTGGGGCAGAAAGTGGGACGCAACGACCCCTGCCCCTGCGGGAGCGGGTTGAAATACAAGAAGTGTCATGGGAGGTCAAGCAATGCATGAAGTGTTAGCAGACTTGGGGAAACGGATCGAAGAAATGCGGGGCTATCTTTGACATAGATAAAAAGCAGGCACGCCTGAGCGAACTGGAGGACACCATGTCTCAGGCTGGCTTCTGGAATGACCAGGAATTGGCTCAGAAGACCACCAGGGAGATCAGCGAGCTGAAGAGAATTATCAAGCGGTGGCAGAGCGTGCGCGATTCCCACGAGGATGCCGTCGTTCTGCTGGAACTGGTGGAGGAGTCAGAAGACGAAGAGCTCCAAGCCGAGCTGGCAAGCAGCGTTGAACAGCTTGAGAAAGAAATAGATCGCCTGGAACTTGAGTCCCTCCTCAGCGGAGAGTACGATGCCAGCAACGCCATCGTGGCGATCCATCCCGGTGCCGGCGGCACCGAGGCCCAGGATTGGGCTGCGATGCTCTGGAGGATGTACACCCGCTGGGCTGAAGACCGGGGCTACAGCGTGGAACTCCTTGACTACCAGGCTGGTGATGAAGCGGGCATCAAGGATGTGACTCTCCTGGTCAAAGGCCCCTATGCCTACGGCTACTTGCGGAGCGAGAAGGGTGTGCACCGCCTGGTCCGCATTTCTCCTTTTGATTCTTCCGGCCGCAGGCACACCTCCTTTTCGTCGGTGGAAGTGATGCCGGAGATCGAGGACGATCTGAGCGTGCAGATCAACCCTGAAGACCTGCGCATCGATACCTACCGCTCCAGCGGTGCCGGCGGCCAGCATGTCAACAAGACCGAATCGGCGGTGCGCATCACCCACCTTCCCACGGGGATTGTGGTGCAGTGCCAGTCAGAGCGTTCCCAGCACTCTAACAAGGACGCGGCCATGAAGATCCTGCGCGCCAGGCTCAAGGAAAGGCAGCTAGCGGAACAGCGGGCCAAACTGGAGAGTATCAAGGGAGAACAGCAGGAGATCGCCTGGGGCAGCCAGATCCGCTCCTATGTCTTCTGCCCCTATACTCTGGTCAAGGATCACCGCACCAATGCAGAAGTAGGAAATGTGGAAGCGGTGATGGACGGTTACCTCGATCCCTTTATCGAGGCATATCTCAAGATGAAGCGCTGAACAGCGAAGGCCTTTATCGCAGAGGAGAAAAAGGCCTTTTTAAGGAGAAAAAGGTATGAGG
>DURQ01000070.1 GCA_012840725.1 Bacillota bacterium | reverse complement strand
CTGCGGAAAATACCAACGGCGGTGGCGAAAGAGTAACGCATCATCTTGATCCCGTAATCGAGCTCATAGATGGTGAAGACCCTGGCATAGTCGATCACACGTCCGTTTTGCAGCAGGTACTGCTGCTCAAAACCGGAGCTCAGGACCCAGCCCAAGTTCATGATCACGAGTACGCTGATCGTTGGCCGTATGGACGGCAGTGTGATGTACCACATCTGCTTGAGGCGGCCTGCACCGTCGATCATGGCCGACTCATAGAGAGTGGGATCAATTCCGGCAATAGCGGCGAGGTAAATGATGGCCCCCCAGCCAACTTCTTTCCAGACGTGCGTCACACCGATGAGCCACCAAAAGAGGGCCGGGATGCCCAGGAACATGATGGGCTCCTTGATCAGGCCTATCTTCATCAGCACGTCGTTGACGATGCCCCCGTCTGTGGACAATGCGTCCCGCACAAGGTTGGCTGCCACTACCCAGGAGATGAAGTGGGGCAGATAGGATATGGTCTGGACCGTCTTTTTGAAAAAGAGGTGTCTGACTTCATTGAGCATGAGCGCAAGGGCGATGGAGCTGACCGTTCCCATCACCAGCTTGATGACGCTCATCGCTAGGGTGTTTCTCAAGACCTGGTAGAAAACGGGGTCGTCGAAAAGAGTCTTGAAATTCTCTAGACCCACCCAGGTCTGCTGCAGGATGCCTTTCCCGGGCCAATAGTTCTGGAAGGCCATCAGCCATCCCCAAATGGGCACATATCTAAAGATGATGACATGAACCAGAAAAGGAATCGTCATCAGTATGAGCACTTTCTGCTGCTTCACACGGTGCCAAAAGGTACTGCCGCGCCTGGTAACTGACGTGTTCATGGTATCTCATCTCACTCACTTTGGATTTGAATAGCGTAAAAGGGGTGCCCGAGAGCGCCCCTTTTACGTCACAGTGACTGGAGATCTTACCAGTTCTCCATACGCCAATCGATGCCCTCTTGGTAGACCTTCATCTGCTCAACCATGAGCGGCTTGATATCTCTGACGTAGTTCTGCCACACGCTCTCAAACTGATCCGGCGAGCTCATCACGAGCTCGGGAACGTAACGGTTGAGAACGTCCTTCATCCTCGTCTCTTCGATATGCGCTGGTGAGCCAGCAGGCATCGTGATGGTCCAGAGCGGGAAGTACTTCTTCGGGATCGGCTCGTTGAACAGATCCGAGAAGGACTGGACACCGTAAGCATCCATGACTTCTTTCTCGGAATCGGTGCTGTCGGCGTAGATCAGGTGCCGCTGGGCATCCGGGAAGAACGAGTTCCCGTTCTCGTCAATACCCCTCAGGCTTGGGAAGGCGTTGAAGAAGTACTGTCTGCCGAACACGTTCTGTACCCAGTCGGGGTCTCTGAAGAGCGCGAGCTGCTCAGGCGTGCGGTAGAACAGCCCATCCTCATCGACTTCATAGTGCTCGCCGAGGATACCCCACTGGAGCAGACGCTGGGTATCTTCTTTGATCAGGTAATCCAGGAACTTGATGGCCCCAACGGGATCTTTGCAGTTGATGGAAATGCCCATGCCCTGCGTTGCCTGGATGTAGGGGATATCACGCTGACGCTCTTCTACTAACGGATCGATAACGATCGGCAGAGGAACGAAGATACTGTCGGGATCGTCCCTGAGCAGATAGTTCTGGGCATCCTGCATCTGCCAGAACTGGTTAAACGTGCCGAGAACACGCCCAGAGCTCAGCTTCTCGATGTACTGGTCCCAGTTCAGGACAAAGGTTTCCTTGTCGACAACGCCCTTGTTGTACATCTCGTTGAGCTTCTGATAATACCGCTTAGCTGTTGGCGAGGTGTGGTACTCGGTAACAACATAGCGGCCCTGCTGCATTACGGGAACAAACTCACCCTCGTTGGGATAGCCCATCAGATGCTGCGGTACGTTCGTCGTGGCGAAGCTGCGCCAGCCGTCGAAGAGGGTGATGTAGCCGATGGTGGGTTCGCCGTTGATCGTGGGATTCTTCTTCATGTAATCCTCGATCAGAGCGAAGTACTCATCCAGCGTCCTGGGCAGCGGCCACCCGTTGTCCTTCAGCACCCGCTTGTTGATGAAGAAAGCGAGAGACGGATAACGCGAGGTGTCCGGGCCATAGGGAATCGCTTGGATGGGCAGCCAGTAGACGTTGCCGTCTTCCTGGGTGAGCATATCCCAATGGTTGGCATACAGACGCTTCAGGTTCGGAGCATGCTCCTCGATCAGGTCGTTGAGGGGAATCAACGCTCCGGCGTCCTTCAGAAGGCTGGTGAAGTGCGCCGCTACTACCAGATCAGGATAATCTCCGCTGGCAATCATCAAGCCAACTTTGGTCTCCAGGTCGCCCACGAGGGGTTCCCAAATCAACCTTACTCCGGTTTCCCTTTCAATGATGTCGCCCACGATGGTCGATCCGGGATAATCCGGCAAAGGCTCGCCTGTGAAGACCGTGAACTCTTTATACTGCTGCGCAAAAGCTGTTCCAGCCAAAACAAGGATCAGCAGCAGAGGCAGAACTCGAAATACGCTTCTCTTCAAGACTATCCTCTCCCTTCTCTTCTTGGTACTGACACCATCACTCATCCATCACCTGTTCGTCACCCGTTTTTCAGCGTACCTCCAGCCATCCTCCCCCTTCACTGAAAACTCTGATTGTATAATTCGAGAAAGGTTGTTAAATACCTTTTCCACAAGGTCATTTCCTGAAAAAACTGTTGCCATGTCTCGTGAAAAACATGAAACAAAACAGCGCGTTTTGGTTCAAAAGCGGTTTTGTCCAGCAGCGCTAGTCCAGCGTCAGCACGATATCCACTGACTCATCCGTAACCACCTTTCCAAAGCAGAGCCGGATAAAGTTGTAAAACCCGTTGGTCCAGACGCTGAAATCGTGGCCCCGGCCCCGCATCACGACCTGGAAAAAGGCGCCTAGGCTATCTCCTGCGGCATCTCTCAGTCCTTCGATGGCATCGCGATAACTCTGGATGGCAAGGGAATCGGCATCACCGCAGGTGAGGTAGAGGAGCTCGATCCTGTGCGGCGATTCAGCAATTCCCCGCCCCAACACCGATCCGGGACTGGAAGTGGGGGCGTTGGAAAATGCTCCGACGTAGGCAAACAGATCCTGCATCCCCGGAGTCTGAACCGTTGCCGCCAGCCCGTTCCGGGGGTCGGCCGGAGAACCGGCAAACTCCGCAAGACCATGGCGGTAACCCCCAAAGGTTAGGTTCAAAGCCTGCATGCCTCCCATGGACAGCCCGGCTATGGCCCGGTGCTGGCGGCTTAAGGCGATTGCCTCTGGAGAATCATCTGCAATGTTGGCGTAGGTGTTGTAGTTGGCCTCCACAAAGGGAATCAGATCGTGGCGCAGCTCGTAGTCGAAGTAGTAGAAGCCAAGGAGGTTGGTCTTCTGCGGCGTAAACGATGTGTCTGTCCAGTCGTGGGCACTGCGGCCTTCGGGGAAGACCACGATCAGCGGGTCGATTTCCCCTTTGGCAATGAGATTGTCCAGAATATTGCAGATCACATAGCTGTCATGGGCTTGACCTGCGCCCCGCAGCCATTCGTAACGGGAACCTCCCACTCCGTGGAGCAGGTACAGCACATTGTACTGAGTTTCCTTGTCTTCCGCATCATAACCCGGAGGCAGGTAGATGAAAAACTGCTTGGTGATGGGCTCGCCCGGGACTACCTCCCTGCCGGCCTCTTCGGGACTGATGTCTTTGTCCGTCACCAGCCGGCGTTCCCTGTTGATGTAGCTGCTGACCGGGTAAGAAACCTCTTCCAAACGGCCTCTCTGCTCTTTTGGCAGAGCCTGCCTGTACTCCACTGGTACTTGGCTGATCTCAATCCCGCTCATCCCCTGCCCTCCGTTCTGCAGCTTTTCGGTTGAAGAATCGGCCGACGGCCCCAACCCACCGGTATAGACCTCCAGTTCGTAGACGGCCAGGTTTGTGTTAAGTTCCACAGAGGTGGGCTTGGTGACGTAAAGCCTGACAAACCGGGCTGGAACGAAACCCAGACTGTTCTCGTAAACACTTGCCGTGTTTCCTTCGACTACATCTGCGTCAAGCCAGTTCGTGCCGTCTTCACTCACCTGCAGGCGGAAGTCTGCGGCATTGAAGGGGCTTTCCGCAACTTGGCCACCGAGCGGCCCGCTGCCGTGCAGGCGCACCGCCCAGCTCGTCAAAAGATAGGAGTCTTCGAGATCTATTTCGAGCCAGTACGGTGGCTGCGCCGAAGGTGACCAGCTGGTGTTCCGATCTCCATCCACCGCCCTTGCCGCCCGTTCTGCCAGAGCATTCGCCTTGACGGGCTTGTTCAGGACGACGTTCTCCGGCTCAAGCAGCCGGATGGCGAAAGACTGAGCCTGAGATGCCGCCGCGCTGCCGGCAAAGCCGCCAGCTGCCGTGAAGTGCCAAGCCTGTCCCCGGCAGTCCTCCTGGGCGTAGAAGGAGATCACATAGCCCTTTTCCAGTTCTATTGCTGACACCTGTTCCAAGGTGAAGCCGAGCGGCGCGAGGTCAGCGGCGTTGTACACTCCAGGCTTCAGGACGCCAAGCCGTTCCCCGGAGCTGCCGATGAAGGCGGCTGCGCCCATGTGCTCTGCCTTGTTCACGTACCAAGGCTTCTCCGTATCCACCAGGGCCCAAAAGGCTGGCTTCGGCTCCTGGTTGGCATTGAAGAGCAGCGGGCTTTCATCTTTTCGCCAAGAGGTGTTGTCCGTGGTTCCCCAAAAGGTCACGCTGGTGATCACGCCGGTGTACTTTTTGAAAAGCTGAAACAGCTCCCGGTAGCGCTCGGCCTGCTCCTCTTCGGTGAAACCTGTCATGCCCACATCCAATTCGGTGATCTGGATCTCAAACCCGAGCTCCGCGTACATGCGGATGGACTCCTCTATGTCGCTGATCCTGGTGTCATTGACTTTCCAGTGGCCCTGGATGCCCACGCCGTGGATGGGCACCCCCTCGGCGAGAAGCTGTTTCAACATTTCCACGGTGCGGGCGCGTTTGGCAGGCGAATCGATGTAGTAGTCATTGTAGAACAGCTTTGCCTCGGGGTTTACCTCGTGGGCCTTTCTAAAGGCGATCTTGAGGTAATCCTCGCCCAAGATCCTAAACCAGGGTGAATCCTGACGGTAAATCGATCCGGCGTTGTCCGACACGGCTTCGTTTACCACATCCCAGGCATAGACCGCGTCGCCGAAATGCTGCATAACGGCCTCGATATGCTTCTCCAAGCGGTCGATCACCATTTGGCGGTCCTGCTCGGTGATGGTCTCTTTGGTATAGATCAGGTGGTTGCTGGCATCCCTGAAAAACCACTGCGGGGTCTGGGAATGCCATACAAGGGTATGCCCCCGCACTTTCATGCCCTGCTCCTGAGCGAAGGCGACCATACGGTCGGCATCGGCAAACTGGAACGTGCCGGGCCACGGCTGCGTGGCCTCAGGCTTCATTTCATTCCCCGCCGTTATGCTGTTGAAGTGGTGAGCGATCAGCTCACGGTGCTTGTCGATAGTCTGATCCGACCATCCAGCTATCGTGACGGAAACACCGAGGTCAAAGTAGTCTCTGTAGATCTCCTTCAGGGAGGGCAGCTCGCTCACCTGCGCCCAGACGGGAACGGTGCCGGCAGCAGCCAGGAGAACAAGCAGCAACAGCAGTCCAGCAAGGATGTTATGTCTTCCTTTCAAAAGTCATACCCCCTTCAGCTTTATCTACCCAGATAGAGCTGGCGTACTTTCAGTCCGTTGGATCTGGCAGAAAGGCGCCACCCCATCTCCGCCGCCTGTTTATAGATCAACCTGGGAATGTCGACAGTGGCAAATATGTTCTCACCGCCCTCGCCGCGTCCAAGGCTCGCCACAATCTGCTTGAGGGCGCGGGCTAAGCTCCTGGTGGGTCCTGAACCGAGAGGCACCTTGGTGATGGCAGTCAGCATGGCGCCGCCGCCGAAACCAAGGCCATATCCCCAGCACAGGCCGGTTCTGCTGCACCAGTTTTCCAAGAGTTTCAGCGCCCATCTGGCATGATGTCCTTCGTAGAACCCGCACTGCACAACGGCATAGACAACTTGTCCCCTGCCGGAAACAGCCAAAGACGCCTCCAGCTGCATGAGGCAGCTGACCAAGTGGGAGGGCAGGCCGTCCACGTAAAGGGGGAGGACGAAGATGAAGGCGTCGCACTGGCTGAGTTCGTGAACTGTTTGGGGATCCACGTGCGGCCTGCTCAGGGAGAGGTTGACGTAAGAATGCCCCTCTTGCTCAAGTAGAGGCGTCAAATAGTTCAAGACGCAGCCGGAAGCGCTTCTATGAGGCTTGGGGCTCCCGTTGATCAGAGCGATCTTCATAGCATCTGGCCCTCCAATTCAGCGGCATCCCGGAAAAACGATACACCAACCAAATCCCACCAGAGGTTAACAGCGCTGGCCTGTGCCAGTCCGAGTGCAGTCGCCATCTCCTGTTCGCTGATCTCGCCGTAGAACCAGACCCGCAGGCGGGCGCTTTTGGCATAGCGCCGTTTGTGGCGCATCACTCCGTCCTTGATCACAAAGAAGGGCAGCACATAGGAGATACTGCGATCCAGGACGTTTTTCACGAAGGGGCTGAAACCCCCATAGCAGCAGCGGCTGATGATCGTTACCTCTTTGCACTGGGCGAGGAGCTCACCCAGGTCTCCATACTGATCCCGGATAACGCAGGCGCCAGGTGTCTTAACCCAACACCCGAAGCAGCCAAGGCAGTGGGCTATAGAACCGTTACCGGGCGAAACAACACGCTGATCGCCCGGGGAATGAGCAGAGATTCGGTGGAAGTCAGCTTGATCCAGATCGTGGATGATAAGGCGCATCGCTTCACTCCTTCGAAGAGCCACGTCCTGCACCCGCCAATTCAGGCATCGCAGAACGCTCGAGTTCTTTTAACATATTTCACTTTCAGCCGAGGATCCCCTTTCTTGTTCCAGTGTTTTCGGAATACTCGTGCGTCCGGGAGGTGATGGGCCGCGGCGTTGACCTGGCCTGCGCACCTTCAGGATCAAAAAGGCCTCTACCGTGGAGTGGTAGAGGCTGGAACGGCGCAGATGCAAAAGGGGCTGTTAGCCCTAAGCCAACAGCCCGTTTTCTTCTTATAGCTTAATCCCAGAAGGTCCAGTTCTGAGGACGTGCCCTGTTGGTAGCCCAGGTTACGATGTCAACATCTTCTCCACCGGCGGGCTTACCGATAACGATGGCAGCCACAAACACGCAGTTGCCTTTGACCGGGTAGATGTAGGCGGGGTTGAGCTCTTCACCATAGGCGCCGGCCATGTAACCCCAACCGCGCATATCTTCATCGGATACGTAACGGCCCATGGACTGGTACGTGCCACCGGCTGCATCAAAGGGAGCGTACTCGCCGTTGATGGTGCCGAAGTAGTGGGTGCCGTAGCCGAGAGAAGAGGCTGCTACTTGGAGCAGGGCGCAGGCTGCACCGGTGTCAAAGTAGGCGTACTTGGGAGTGTTCATGTAGTAACCTTCGTAAGGCGAAACGTGGCCTTCTTCTTCGGTGATGATCTGGTCAGCAAGAACAAGAACGGTTACGGTACCTTCGGTGGCCATATCCTCGGGAGCACCCCAACGGTCGCCGATGATCTTCCTCTGCTCCTCAACATCCTTCACTACGATGAAGTACCAGGGTGTCCAGTGGACTGCACTCTGCATGGTGTTGGCCATGGTGAGCATCCTGGTGAGTTCTTCATCGGTCGGACGGTCGGCCGGGTCTTGGGACCAGGCGCCGTTCTTCACGGTCTGGAATTTCTGCTCGCCAACATACCAGTCGATCAGGCTGCTGGCATCGAAACTTGCTGCGACTGCGCTGCCCACGATTCCCGTGACAAGTGCGAGAACGAGAGCTAGGACTGTGATGCGTTTCATTGCTTCATACCTCCTGCTGTGATTGTGATTGTTTTCACTTTCACTTTACCAGCTAGGGGGCATGCCGTCAATGATCACTGTTATGATGGAAAAGCGAATAAAAAGAGAAGAGCCACCCCCTGGGGTGTGCCCACAGGATCGGTGGCCTCTAAATGAACAGCGATGCGCTGGTCCTTACTTGTACAGAGCGTCGTTAACGGCAGCGATCAGAGCTTTGCTGGTTACAGTTGCGCCGGAAACGGTGTCCACCTGGGTGGACTGGGAAGCGATGATGGCGGAAGGAACTTTATTGAACGCTTCGTCAGAGATCATGGGAGTCTCGCTGTGGCTGACGATGGTGATGTTGGCGATCTTGCCAGCCGCTACCTCAACTTCAACCACAATTTGGCCGTTGTGGCCCTTAGCTTCGCCGGTGTACTTTCCGTCAGACCAGTGGCCGGTGAGAGCGTTCTTCACAGCGGCGAGAACGGCTTTGCTGGTTACGGTAGCGCCGCTTACTGTGTCAACCTTAAGGCTCTGCTTGGCGATGATGGTGTCAGCAACTTTGAAACCGCCGTCGGAAATGTTGGGAGTCTCTTTGTGTTCAAGGACCTTGATGGCCGTGATCTGGCCGCCTTCCACGGTTACTTCCAGGCTGAGAGGCCCGTTGTGACCATCTGCCTTGCCAACATAAACGCCGTCATTCCAAGCCAGGGCAGCAAACGACAGGGCAAGGACAAGGATGATGGTGAAAGCGCCGATGTTTTTCCAGTTCTTCATACGTCCACCTCTTAGTAGATAGATTAGTGCGATCTGGCACTATCTCAGTGTACGTCTGGAGGGGGTGGTTGTCAATGGGATAGGTCCCGGCAGCGGCGCTGAGACGTTTTCAGCTGACAATACGGCCTTTGCCGCCCATCTTGGCCTGCAGGAGCCGATCATCTGCTTTCCGCACCAAGGACTCCTTGCTGTCACCTGCCTCATAGCGCGCCACTCCGAAGCTGCAGGTTATCCCGTCGGGGGCAGCTGGACACAGATCCTTGACGCTTTTCCTGATCCGGTCTACCACTCTTTCTGCCTCCGCAAGATCTGTGTTGGGCAGGAGGATCACAAACTCATCGCCGCCCCAGCGGGCAAAGATATCCGTATCTCGCACCACGTTCCGAACGGCAGCCGCCAGAACCCGCAGAACATTGTCGCCCACAAGATGGCCCAACTGGTCGTTGATCGTTTTGAAGTCATCTACATCAAATATGACCAGGGACAGGGGATCGCCAGAACGCCGTGCTGAGTCGATGCATTCATCGAGCGAATCGTCGAACTTTTTTCGGTTGTAAATGCCCGTGAGGGGATCTCTGGCGGACAGCTGAAGCAGCTCCATGTTGGCGGCAAATCTCTGCCGGGCACTCCGCCCTGCCCAGAGACAGCTTACGTTGCAGTAGGCGAGCAGTATGGCATGGTAGGCGATGATCCTGCGGAACTCATGGGCCTGCAGGCCGTTCATTTTGCGGATGGGAGAAATGAAGAAGAGAACGCTGAAGACAAGGGAGACAACCTGTGACAAGGCTATTTTATTCGGCATGAGGTAGATGCCCAGGATGATCACGTTAAGGCCGAGGATGCTGAAGAAGTTGAGGGAATCGTAATGCTTCAGTGTAAGCAGATAGGTCAGAGCCAGCGCCACTTGATAAGCAGTCGCCACCAGAATGAGGTGTGTGTGCTTGGTGATTGCCCTGGCCGCCAGGAATACCAGTACGGAAAAGATTATCAACCCCAGCCGAAGGGGGGCAATCCTGAAAAACACCAGTGTGCCTCTCTCCGTGAGGTAGCTGTTTGCCAGGAAGAGCGCGAAAATGGAGCCGCAGATCAGGGCCAGATAGGCAGTTATGGTCTTTGAGCGCCCCAAGTTTTCTGCGAGGAAATCGGCTTCAGTAGTTCGATCTTTGAACTCCCCTAACAGGGACAGCCGGTACCTATCGTCCTTGTCCATGCTTCCGACCCCTTGGCAACCCATACTGCTTCTACGACATGAACAGGAGAAAACTCTGATCTTCTAGGGAGATTGTAACATGAAGGCAGGGAAAACAGAAGGGGCCGGCGGCCCTGCCTCAGTTGTTGATCCTTTTGTTCAGGTAAGCCTTTACCGCCCTCACACTTGCCTCGGCAGCTTCCCAGCGCCCCACCTCGATCATCAGCACTCCAGAAAAGCTATCGGCAAGGAGCAGCTCCAGAGCCTCTTCCAGAGCAAAGACACCGCGGTCAACAGCCTGGTGATCCTGCAGCGCAGTTCTTCCGTTATCCAGTTGGCGCTCCACCACTCCGTGGAAATGGAACTCTCGGATGAGGTCGCGGTTCTGTTCCACAACAACCCTCGGATCGGCCCCTTCCAAGAGCAGGTGCCCAAAGTCGCAGCATACCCCCAGCCCCAGTTTCCTGGCCAAGGCAAACGGTTCCTTCCAGCCGCTCTTGATATTCTCCACCAGGACCTTGTCCTTAGGAGCTGTCTCCAAGATCTTCTCCAGCCCTGACTCAGCTCGAGCATACATTACCTCGAACAGCTTTTCTCTGAGCTCCCAGTCGAGATGGGCCTTGCCTTCCACCTGTTTGATCATGGACTCAGTGAGGTGGAGAACGTAGTGCTCCACTTGGAGCTCAGCCTCCAAACGGGTGATGATCTCCCTGTATGCTGCGATGCTGGCCTCCCACACCGGCTGAGCCAAGGAGGAAAGGTCCAGCCCCCGGAAGGGAAGATGCACCGTGTACCCAACGCCGGAACTCTGCTGGTACTCTCCGAGAGCTTGGATAGTACGCTCTGTGAACAGGTGCGGGCAGACCACCAGCATGTTTGCGGGGAGTTCCACCAAATCAACGCCCAGCTCCCCGCGGAGGCGCTGCACATGCTGCACCAAGGCTAGATCATCCAACTCGGGCAGAGCATTAAGGATCAAATGATCTCCGCTGAACAGATCCACAGTGTTTACACCCAGTTTCATCATGTTCACTTCCCCTCCGCAAGATGCGCTGCCGGGCTCACATGGGGCCGGAACAGCATGATCAAGGCCCAACCAGCTGCATTGATCGCGCCGAGCAGCAGCCAGAGAACCTTAAAGGATAGGGCGGCTGCGCCGCCGAAAAGCATCGCTCCGCCGGCCATGCCGAGGTCGATGCAGTTGTTGAACACAGATACTGCCCTGGTTCGTTCTGCCTCGCCTGCCCCATGTGTGAGCAGGACCAAGAGGGCAGTGTTGGCCGCACCAAAGCCAAAACCGATGCAGAACCCGCAGGATGCCAGCAAGAAATAGCTTTTGAGCTGCGTCAGACCTAAGACCCCCAGACTGAGCAGGGGCAGTGTCCAGAGGGCAACCTTCCTTCCCCCGACCCGATCGGAAAAAGCCCCAGCCGCAAAACCGCTCACAGTGTAAGCTAGTGAAAAAGCGGCGAAATAGACTCCGAACTGCGTCAAACCCACGTGGGCGGTATAGAGGGGTAAGAACGAGGAGAGTCCACCAAGAACCGCAGATGCCGCGGCTATGCCCAGACTAGAGCTGAATACCGACGGGTTCATCAACACTGACAAAAAGGATACCGATCGTGCAGACTCCCTTTCCTCGGACCATTTCGGACTGTCGAGCAGGAGCTGGCCGGGCACCATGGCGACGCCCAGAACACCTAGTGACAGAAAGAATGCGGGCCAACCTAGGTTTGTCACTATCCATTGAGCGATGCTTGGGGCCCCAGCCATAGCCAGTCCACTGACTGCTCCGTAGAGACCATAAAGGCGTCCTCGGCTTTGACGAGGTGAGAACTCAGCGAGCAGCGTTTGGCTCGCAGTAAAGAAGGCAGCCAGCCCGACGGCATGGAAGATGCGCACAACAGCCAGGTACAAAAGGCCGAAATCGAAAAGGTAGAACGCGGGGCTGGTCAAGGACGTAAAGACAGCTATCCCCAAAAGCCACTTGTGCCCCCTGCGGTCTGCCGCTTTGGCCAGCAGAACCCGGAAAACAACAGCGCTGAAGGAGTAAAGCCCCACGAGGAAGCCAACTGCCTTTTCGCTCCCTCCTCGGAACACCACAAAAAGGGGAAACACGGCCAAGAGAGCGTTGTACCCGGCAAAGAACAGGGCAGTATTGAAAAGCAGCAGCGCAGCGTTTTTCCGAGCGTTCGTCACCGCATGATCTCCTTTGTACACTCGTACAGCTTCTTGTACTTCGTATAGAGTTCATCGTAGACGGGAAAACTGCGGGGCGCAAAACGGCGCCTGGTGTGTGCATATTCTTGCGCCAATTCGCCCACAGCGCGTTGTTCCACAGCGAGAGCGCAGAGCAGAACTCCACCCAGCAGCGCACCGTCGGCCACTTCCAGCTGCTCATACGCAAGCCCCGTAATGTCGGCTTTAACCTGGTTCCAAACGTTGAGCCGGGAACCACCTCCCGTAGCTCGAACATAAGCGGGCCTCAAGCCCAGGTCAGATAGATACTCCAAGTTGTGGCGGACGGCAAAGGCAGTACCCTCGAGGACAGCACGCAGAAGATGATCTCTAGTGTGGCGAGAGGTCAGGCCGAAAAACACTCCCTGAGCTCGATTATCCCAAACAGGACTGCGTTCTCCTTCCAGATATGGAAGAAAGAGAAGACCATCAGCACCGGGTGCCACCCGGCTGACTGCTTCCTCCAACTGATCATAGCCCAAGCCGGCGCCCAGCTGTTCCAGGGCCCAAGCCAAGGTGCCGCCTCCGGAAGAAAGGGGCATGATACACAGCCTTCTGTCCGGAATGACATGGGGCACGGCTCCGTCCACGGCGCTTGCTTCTTCCAAGCAGTAGGTGAGGCAGGTGGATGTGCCAGTGGCATCGCCGAACTCACCAGGCTCCACCAGCCCCGCTCCGAGAGCCTCCACATAAGCATCGATGCCGCCGCAGACAACGGGGATGCCGGGACGGAGGCCGAGTTGGGCAGCTTGAGGAGTCGTTTCCCCCACCACTTCCCAGCTGGCCGCAGAGCGGGGTTGTTTGCTTGGATCCCAGCCTGGGATCTTGTAAGGCCTGCTGAAGTCGGCTGCAGCCTGATCGATCACAAACTCGCCAGTGAGCTGCGCCGTAAGAAAATCCTTGGGCTGCAGAAAGGCTTTGGTTCGGAGATAAACGTCCGGCTTTTCCTCCCTGAACCAGAGAATCTTGGGTTCAAAGAACGAAGGATCAAAGAATTCCCCCGTGATCCGCAGCAGTTCTGCTGCCTGGGGAGCAGCTCTTCTGTCCCGCCAGGTCAGGCAGGGGTGAAGGGGCCTGCCCGCTCCATCCACGGGAACCAAAGAAGGGGAATGGCTGCTCACGCAGATGGCCTCGATCGCGTCGGAAGAAACCGCCGCCTTTGAGAGCAAGCGCGGCAGCAGCTCCTGAAGGCCCTGCAGCCACTCATCGGGATCCTGTTCTGCGCGGGGACCGTTCTTTATCAAGCGGAGGGTGCGCTGCTCAACCCAAAAGGATCCTCCAGCGGCCAGGGCCGCTTTCAGCCTGCTCGTGCCAATGTCTATGGACAGATACATGGCGATCACCCAGTGACCAGCATGACCTTGAGAGCTTTCTGCTCCGCTGAGAGGTTGATACCCCGCTCCGCTTCCTCTAGTGGCAGCGTGTGGGTGATGATGCGCTCCGCGTCCAGGCGCCCGTGAGCCATGAGCTCCACAGCCCTGCGGTAGTGGCTACGGCTACGAAGACGCTGTTGACATAAAAGCGCCCAAAGGGTGCGAGTTTCCACACCTGCAGATAATTGCTCCACTGCGGTTTCTCTGGTATCCAGGTGGGTGGGTATCGGAAGATCTCGTGAAAGCCCTTGAGGGATGTGGAAACCATCCACAGGAAGGGCACGACCATGGTGATGCCCAGGATGATGAGCACTAGATGGATGATCAGTTTCTTCAGCAGCGAGAGTCTCACGGTCCAGCCTTCTTTCTAGTTATAGTGGACGCGCTTTTCCAGAAAGACGCGCTGCAGAACAGTCAAGAGCAGGATAAACCCCGAGAGCAGCACTGAGAGGGCACTGGCCTCGCCAAAGCGGAAAGAGTTAAACGCCTGTTGGTAGATAAGGTAGACCACCACAAGTGTGCTCTTGAGGGGTCCCCCGCCAGGAGTCATGACATCGATCTGAGTGAAGACTTTGAAGGAGTTGATCACTCCCATGATCAGCACAAAATACATGGTGGGCGAAAGCTGCGGCAGAGTGATGTACCTGAACTGCTGGAACGGTCTAGCGCCGTCAATTGCGGCTGCCTCGTACAGACTGGGTTCAATGTTCTGCAGTCCTGCCAGAAAGAGCACAACGTTGTAACCAAGGCCTTTCCAAACAGTCATGATGATCACGGAAAGCATGGCCATCTTGGGGTCATTGAGCCAGCGGTAGGGCCCAAGCCCGATCAGGCTAAGCAGGTAATTGAACAGGCCGTCGAAGGGATCATAGAGCCACATCCACACGGCGCTCACGGCTACTGTGGAGGTCACCACGGGGGTGAAGAAGATGGTGCGGTAGATCGACAGGCCCCTGATCTTCTGGTTAAGCAGCAGCGCTATTCCCAAAGAGATGCAGAAGTCCAGGGGAAGCTGGACACCCACGAAGTACAGAGTGTTCCGCACGGCGATGTAAAAGTCCCTGGAGTTGAAAATCCGGACATAGTTGCGAAACCCTACAAAGGTTTTGGGACTGATGAGATCCCAATCGAATAGGCTGAGGTAAAAGGCCATACCCACCGGGATAAAGATAAAACAGAGCATGATAACAGATGCGGGAGTCAAAAAGGTGTAGCCCACCAATGCTCTTTTGACAGCCCTTTTCCGTTCTGCCCGTTTCCGTGATAAGGCAGTGGATGCCTGGGTTTCCTGCACAGTAGGTACCTCCCAATAAGGAAAGATAACTCCCTCAGCTGTTGTGCTTGAGGTAGAACTTGGCCTTGTCGCCCCGGATCAAGGAAAAGCATACCTCAACTATGTCGCTGTCCGCAGTGTAAGCGTGGCGTTCCACCAAAAGGGCAGGACTGCCCGGATTAGCTCCCAAAAGTTTGGCTTCTTCCTCAGAAAGGATAGCCGGTTCGATGAAGTCTTCGCCCCAGGCGGGAGTAACACCATACTTCTCTGCAAGAACGAGGTAGAGCGATCCGGTCAGGTCTTCCTCGTCCAGACCCGGAAACAAGCTGGCCGGCAGATAGGACGTGGCAAGGAGGATGGGCTCTCCGTCCAAGAAACGCAGGCGCTGGAGTCTGACAAGCTGCTCACCCGGTTCCAGTCCGAGCTTCTGAGCGAGTTCCGGTTCTTCTTCCCTCAGCAGCCTGGCCTCCAGGACCTGTGTTGAGGGGACAAAACCAAGGGCCCGCATATTTGCTGAAAAGGAGTCCAGGGTTATCGTCTGACGGCCCTCGGGTTCAGCGACGAAGGTTCCCTTGCCGTGACGCCGGTAGACCAAGCCTTCCCGTACCAGCCCATCGATGGCTTTGCGGATGGTTGCCCGACTCAAACCGTACTTTTTCTGAAGCTCAGGTTCAGATGGGATCTGTTCATGGGGTTTGAAAGTCTTGTTGGCGATCTGTTCCCTCAGGATCTCCTTCAGCTGATGATACAGGGGTATGACGCTGTCTTTGTGTACATTTCGCTCTACCATGTTCTACCTCCGGAGGCTGTTGTGCGCGGACATGGGCACATCCTCTTGTCCACTTGTACGTACAAGTTGCGTTGTTTAATATTCTTGCTTCCTCGTAAAATTCCTTCTCTGCCAGCAAAAAATTAACCCCAAACGCGAACCACTTGTGTTCCCGTTCGGGGCATGGATGTCTCTGCTAACCTTCCTCAGCCCTGCCTGTCCAACCGATCACGGCACCAAAGGCAGCGGCTTTCCTTCAACAACACTCAAACGAGGCGGCTCTTTCTGCTGCAGGAAGAAATCGGCAGCACTTCTGTCGAGAGAGTCGTTCCCGTACGGCAGCATGACCAAGTGCTGATACTCATCTGTGACCACGACCATGCTGGCCTGCGGCAAAGCGGAGGACGTCCTCACCGCACTTTCGAGCGGTGTATACGGATCGTATTCCGATTGGACGGTCAGAATCGCTGCATCAGACGGGATCCGCTCGATGGGCGGAGGTTTGAACAGTGATCGGTCCCAGAACAACGCGGGATTGGTGGCATAGAACCCGCCGGACTGCGGATAGTATTCGGCATGGAACTTACTATGGAGTGCCCAAGAGTCGGCATCAAAGGGTGTCTTGGCATCCATGCCCTGGATCGTCCACCAGACCGCATCGCTGCCTACAAGGTTGACCGGCTCGGGGCCTGGGGGAGCCGAACGGTCTCAAGAGCAGCGTACCTTGGACCATCTTCCCTACTGCACCTTTCGTTTTCTGCCACTCCTTTCTGTGGATAGCCGTCGAAAAACGTTGTGATGCTTCCATTTTCCTCCCGGAAACAACTGGAGACAATAAAAAACGTAATTGCGGGCTGCAAGCAGGATCAACGCCTTTTAGAGGGAATAATTGGAGACGAGAAGCAAGTTTGTTTAGAAAGCTGGTGAACGCGTGAAGCGCATAGCCATAGTAACTGACAGTGCCGCAAGTGTTCCTCCGGAGTTGGCAAAAGAAGCTGAGCTGGAAATCGTTCCAGTAGGCATCCAGATCGACAACCGGTTCCTCCGCGAAGGTATCGACATAACAGCGGAGGAATTCTACGCACAGCTGGAGGACAAGGAGAATATCACTACTTCTCAGCCTTCACCAGGGGATTTCCTCGAGGTTTACAACAGACTAGTCGACAAGGCCAAAGAAATCATCTCGATCCACGTCACTTCCAAACAGAGCGGAACCGTTCAGCTCGTGGAACTCCTTAAGGAAAACATCCCCATCCGCATCACTGTGGTTGATTCGGAATCGGCTAGCATGGGGCAGGGATTTGTCGCACTCGCTGCTGCTCGGGCGGCTCTTCGCGGCATGGGCCGGGAGGAGATCTTGGACATCATCAAGCGGGTTAAGCAGAAAACGGCTGTGTTTGTAGCCGTACCCACCCTGAAATACCTGGCCCGCAGCGGTAAGGTCAGCCGGGTGCAGGCCATGGTAGCCTCACTGCTGGCGATCAAGCCCATTTTGGGCGTAAAGGATGGCCTGGTACAGGCCATCGACAAAAAACGCTCCTACGGTCAGGCACTGGAGCGCATGATCGCCCTTGTCCAAGAGCGTTTCCCAACTGAGAAACTGACTATCGCCGTTCTGCACAGCAATGCACTGGAGATGGCAGAGGAGTTCAAGCAGAGAGTTGAGAGCCAGCTGCGCTGTGCTCAAGTGTTCGTCGCCGAGATGGGCGCGTCCCTGGCCGTACACGGAGGTCAAGGCATGTTGGGCATTGCGGCATATGCCGGTGAGCTGTAACGCTGCGAACGCGGCAGAGCGCGTAAGGAGCCGCTAGGTGAAGGCCTGGCGGCTTTTGCCTTTTCGGGAAGGACTTGCGGCTGAAGGACACGAATAGCCTAGTACGGCATCCGCACAAACGGGAGATGGTCAAATGGTAAGGATCAAGGCTGCCAGCCCCCGGCTTATTTCCGCCATGGGATGTTCACTGTTCTTTGCCTACATCTTGTCGTTTGTTTTTGAAGGACAAGTGCTGTACAGCCTTCTCGGATCGTTTGGCATTGAAACCTTTATGTACCTTGTGATTGCCATGGCAGCCCATCTTTTGGGTCTTCTTTCCTGCGGTTTCTTCGTGAAATCTCCTGGGGTTGTGAGGCATGTAATGGTCGCCAGTATGGGGCTGTGTGCTGCTGCCAACGCTCCCTTCTTTTTTGGCCCATCGCCTCTTTGGCTCGTGGGACTGATCGTCAGCGGGTATGCAAGCGGCTGCGTTGTCGCTTCCTTCGGTTACCTGCTGAAACTGCTGGCCCCAAAATGCGAGCGCCTCAAGGCCTGTGCCGATGTCTTGATCTACTCCAGCGTGGCTATGATCGCCACCAACGCAGTGGCCGTGAATATCTCTGCAACTTTCGGGCTTGCCCTGTCTCTGGCTGGAGTGGTGCTCGGCATGGTTTTGATCTGGGCACTGCCAGTTCAGTCAATGACTGAAGAACGGGAAAAGGCCGACCACAAGCGTAACCAAGACAGCGGTATCAAGCAGCCTCTACTGCTCCTCGCCCTTTTTGTCTTGGTCATAACGATCGACTCTGGGCTGATGTATCAGGTCATTAACCCTGCCTTTGGACACCTGGCCGGGCTGGCGAGCTGGTACTGGGCGGTACCGTACATTGCTGCACTGATCGCGATGAGAAACCTGCCATCCAAGATCAGGCGCGCTAACGCGCTGTATGTTGGCATGGCTATGATCACGGCTGCTTTTATCAGCTTCATGATCCTCGGCCGAAATGCCTTGGATTATCTCATTGTGGACACCTTGATGCTTGGGGCCTGCGGGATTTTCGATCTCTTCTGGTGGAGTATTCTGGCTGAGATGCTTGATTTCACGGACAGGCCCGTTCGAATCTTCGGCTTGGGGCTGGCTGCCAATGTGCTCGGTGTCTTGGCTGGAGACGTGTTGGGCAGGCACCTCGTCTCTCTGAAGCTTTCCGATGCGGAAGTGGCAGTGGTAGCCCTTACGATCGTTTCCGTGACTGTAGCCATGCTGCCCATCCTGAACCGCCGCCTTGTCATGCTGCTGGAGAGCCATGCTTACCTGATGGTTTTTGGAAGCATGAGTAAACCTCAGCAGACCGCTGTCATCGCTCAGAGCCCGGCCCATGATCCCCTGACCGCGAGAGAGCAGGAGGTATTGGAGGTTCTGCTGGCTGGCAAGTCGACCCGTGAAATCGCTGCAGAGCTGTTTATCAGCGAAAGCACAGTCAAGACCCATATCCGGAACATCTATTCGAAATACGATGTGCGCAGCCGCGCAGAGTTGATCAGCACTGTTCTTAAGAGTCAGATTGAGGCTTCGTCATGAAAAGTGACGTCCTTTAGTGCGACATCTCCCAAGAAAAGCTCCCAAAGCGTATAGCTGGTGTTGAGGCGCCTTTCATACTAAAGTATGAGGGCGCTTTTCTTACATATCGACCAAAGACGGTATGCCATGCCGCCTCGCCCAAGGTATGCTGACTATAAAGCTATTGGAAGGAGAGACCTCAACATCTCTAGAGGGATCTGAGAGTGGCAAAGAAGAACGCGGACAAGAAGAGCGAACGGACAAACCCCTTAATCTTCGTAATTGTCGCTGGCCGCCTGCTGTATGCCATCTTCAACAGTTTGAGCATCCTTGCGCTTGGTTTGTTCGGCGAGACGACAGTCGGGGTTATTACCAGCTACAGCAACCGCATAGACGACAGCCGTGCGCTATTGCTCAAGTAAGAGGAGGAAGGAAAATGCGAAGGTGTTGGTGGACATTTACGCTCATCGTGGTGTTAGCTTTGCTTGGCACGACCGGTGAGGCGCGAGGTCAGTCCTTCACGCAGTGGGCTATCACAGTCACCGCAAGCAGTGAATACGGCGGAGGCGACTGGGCCGCGAAGCAGATGTTGGGCAAGCCCGATTTTTACCCCAACTATGGGGACGACGGGCATGCGTGGGCACCGATAGGACAGAGTGCTGGCCTGCAGTGGGTAGAACTGGGATTTGAGGAGGCCGTTTATGTAGAACGTGTGGACATCTACGAAACCTTTAACCCAGGCTCCATCGTAAAAGTTGAATTGATCGATACGACAGGGCGCTGGCACGTGATCTGGGAAGGAACAGGGGGATTTGCAGGAGACACTGCCCGGGTGTTCAGTGTCAAGAACGCCATCGTTGCAGTACTCTGCCGAAAAGTGCGGATAACTTTGGATACGGACTCGGTTGATGGTTGGAACGAGATCGATGCAGTGAGCATCACCGGGAGCCGAACCTCGCCTTGGCCTCAAGGACTCAGACCATCGGACACAGCAGTTCAATGGGCAAGCGGAGCCGCAGCCAGCAGCCAGTACCGCCCTGACAGGTGGACTCCAGAGCATATGACCGGCATACCGGACGTGTATCCCGAATACGGTGACTACGATATAGCCTGGACCGCGGCCTACGCCGATAGCGGCGAGGAGTGGGTTGAACTCTTCTACGACGAGGCCGTGTATGTGCAGCGCATCGATGTTTATGAAACCTATAACCCAGGTGCTATCGTCAAAGTTGAGGTCATTGATGAAACAGGAAGGGCCCATGTGGTCTGGGAAGGGAGAGCCCAAGCCGCTCCCCAGGAAGCCCGAATCTTCTCCATCGATAACATCAAAATCGAAGTACCGGCGAGGCGTGTGCGAATGGTACTCCGCACTGACCAAGTGCCAGGGTTCAACGAGATCGACGCGGTATGCCTGATCGGTTCCCGTGACATGGTGCGGCAGCCCAGGACGGTGGATCCCCTCGAACTGCTAGCATCCATAATCCTCCGTCTTGGGCGGGCTGTGGAGCGAGGGCGCGAAGAGAATCTGGCAGATCCAGCGTTTCTCCAAGAACTGGAGCAGATCTTGCGAGACCTTTCGACCATCGGATTTTGAAGGTCTCCTCCACTTAAGAAAATGTGCTCACCCCTCGATCCGGACAGATCCGAGGGGTGAGCTTTTTCGTACCTGCCTTGATCATCTGCTGGCAGTCGTCGTGGGATCACACCAGGATCTGCTTCGCCATCCCGGCGCCACCTCCAGTATTTGGCTTCCTGCATTCACATGGTAGTCCATCCGCAGCCAAGGGATCACACAACAAAGGATGGAGATGAGTTCGCAGGATCAACCTGAGGTTGATCTTGTCACCCCTATCGGGCGGCAAAAGGGTTACTAAAAAGGTAACTCGCGGCCCATTGGTATGACAGGAACGGTCTGCCCTTGTGTCGTACTCTTTGGCAAGTTTTGACCAGTAGACAGATGGAAAGGAGGGCTTGGGTATGGATGTTCGGGAGCT
>DURQ01000069.1 GCA_012840725.1 Bacillota bacterium | reverse complement strand
GGGCTGCATTGGCGCAGGCGCCCACCTCTTCCTGCACCATTCTATGCGGACGGGGAGCCGGTTAGACTACTCGTAGATCTTGCGGATGGTCACCCCCTCGAAGAAGGTCTTGACGATTTCCTCGGGGCTTTTGCCGTCTTTGGCCAGCATATAGGCATCCCACTGGCTGAGTCCTACACCGTGGCCGTAGCCCGTGCCGCTGATGCGCAGCACCCCATCGGCAAAGGCGAACTCCCGCACCAAGGTGGACTTCATCTTGGTGGAATCCACGGCCAGGCGGAACTCGGGCCCGGTCATCTCCTGCTCACCCTGGGTACCCTTGACCAGGATCTTGGTGATGCGTTCCGTGGGGCCCCGTTCAGTGATCTCCACACCGGTGATATCCCCCACGTTTACTCCCCGGGCAGCCAGCAGGTTCTTCAGCTCGGCGGCGGAGTACTCGACCTGCCAGGCCTTCACCTCTTCGGGAGCGTATTCATTTTCAGGCAGGCGGACGCTCTTGGTGAAGGGCGGCTCCTCTTCCTGGTAATCCAGGCCTTCTTTGGCCCGGGCGGTGATGCCTCCCGAGTAGGCGTGGAACCAGCCGCGCACATAACGGTTGTCATAGGTCATCACCTGTCCCCGGGTCATCTCCACACCCCGCCTGATGTCATCGGTTATGGCTTGGGGGTTGTAGGCCTGGGTTTCTTCGATGGAAGTTGATACATCGGCTCCGTACTTATCCTTCACCCCTCCTTGAGAAACGAAATCCATGGTGAAGCTGCGGGCGAAAATGGCCTGGGCGGCATAGGCTTCCACGGGCCAATCTGGGAACATCTCGCCGGCCACCACCCCCGCGAGGTACTCCTCCAGTTTCATTTCCTTTATTTCCCCTGTTTCATTCATGTACACCGTGAGCGTGGGCTCCTCCTCAAGCTCCCGGACGATATTGCTGTCATCGCCCGACCAGCTGATCAGAAGCACTACGGCGCTGATCGCCACCAGCACCAAGCCGAGCACAACTGCCTGGTTTTTCCTTGCCATTGGAGATCCTCCTCGGACTGTTGCTCAGGTTTTCCTTTAGTTTCACCCAAAAACGCGCTGAAATCGCTTAAAATGGGGGGTTAATGGGCAAAATTATGGGGAAAATATTACCACCGAGGCAGGAGAACCCGAATAATCCTAGAAATAAGGGGTATATTTCCACCCTAAAGGAGGTCTACTTGTGAACAAAGCTGAGTTGATCGCCAGCGTTGCCGAGAAGTCGGGCATGACCAAAAAGGCAGCAGGTGACGCAGTAGAGGCCGTTTTCGCGGCAATCTCCGAGGCTCTAGCTAACGAAGAGAAGGTTACCATCGTTGGATTTGGTACTTTTGAAGTGCGGGATCGCCAAGCACGCAAGGGCGTAAACCCGTCCACCGGCGAGGAGATCATGATTCCGGCAACGAAGGTTCCGGCCTTCAAACCTGGCAAATCTCTCCGCGAGGCAGTTGCTCCTAAGTAAGGAAATTGTTGCCCCTTAGGCGGGTAGACCCCCTTCTAGGGGGTTTTCTCATTTTTGGATACAGTGGAAAGGAGTTCATCCATGTCCTGGTCAAACCTCGTGAGCATCGTAGCCAAACTTCGCTCCCCGGAGGGCTGCCCCTGGGACCGCGCTCAGACCCATGCCAGCCTGAAGCGCTACCTGCTGGAGGAAGCCTACGAGTTTCTGGAAACTATCGACGCAGCCGATCCCCAGGCCATGAAAGACGAACTGGGCGATGTGCTCCTGCAGGTGGTGCTCCACGCCCAGATTGCGGCAGAAAACGGTCAGTTTACGATTGACGATGTGATCACCAACCTCAGTGAAAAGCTTGTACGCCGCCACCCCCATGTCTTTGCCGAAGCCACAGCCGAAACCCCTGAAGAAGTGCTGGTGAACTGGGAAGCCATCAAAAAGCAGGAGAAGGCGGGAGCCGAGCGAAGGTCGATCCTGGACGGAGTCCCCCGTGAACTGCCTGCCTTGATGCGGGCGGAGAAGATCCAGAAAAAGGCCGCCAGGGTGGGCTTTGACTGGGATCACACTCATGAAGTGGTGGAGAAGGTCAAAGAGGAGTTCAAAGAGCTCGAGGAAGCCGCAGCCGCCGGCAGCCAGGACGCGCTCGAGGAAGAGCTGGGGGATCTGCTCTTTGCCGTGGTCAACCTCTCCCGCTTCCTCAAGGTCGACCCTGAGTTCGCCCTGCAGAAGGCCACGGCCAAGTTCATAGAGCGCTTCCACCTTCTCGAAGGCTATGCCGACGAAGAAAACCTGGACCTGAATGCCATGGACCTGGACGGCCTAAACGAGCTCTGGGACCGGGCGAAAGATCAGCTGCGCAGAAATCCCCAAGCCTGAAGCCGCGCTGCGAGAAACCCTCCGATGCCGGGGAGCAGCGCCACATCCCGCCTGGTAAGGCTCCCCCAGATCATGAGCACCAGGCAGTAGCAGATGAAACTGAAGATAAGCGGGCCCACGGTGGCCGCGGAGAGCGGAAGAAAAGATGCGAGGGTATCCTGGAGGAGATAGAGCAGAGCAGCCGTCCCCGCCGCCGCTGCGCAGGGAACTGCCACCGCGTGCCGCCAATTGACAACATTTCCCACCCGGCGGTGAGTTGAGATAAGGTTGAGCAGGGCAGTGAGCGCCCAGCTTAGAGCGGTGCTCCAGGCCGCCCCTAAAATGCCCAGTTCTGGCCGGGCCACGAGCAGGTAGTTGAGGACCGATTTGAGCAGGACTCCGGCTGCGAGGTTGCGGACGGGCACAAGCATCTCGCCTAAGCCCTGCAGCACCCCGGTAGTGGCTTGGATCACGCCCAGGGTTACGGTGCCTGCAGCCAGGATGCGCAGGGGTTCAGCCACCTGGCCGTAGGAGAAGAGAACCCGAGAGAGGGGATCCGCCAGAACGTATAGCGCGGCGCAGGATGGGATGCCGAAGATCAGAGCGATGCGCAGGGCTTCTTCTGCCCTGCGCTTGACCAGGCCGTCCCGCCGCAGAGCCCAGGCCTCGGAGATAGCGGGAACGAGACTCGTGGCCAGCGCCACCGTGACGATGTTGGGAAACTGGGCCAGGGTGAGGGCCATGCCCAAATAACCCAGGCCTTCCCGCACTTCCGCCGGTCCGAAACCGGCGGCCTGCAGGCGCAGGGGGATCAGTGCGCTGTCCGCGAGCTGCATAACGGGCCAGAGGATGGTGGCCACAACCGCGGGAGCAGCCAGGGACAAAAGCCGCAGGGCCAGCCGGACGGGAGGTTCAGCCGGCATGGGCCTGTCTTTGATCTCTTTGAGGAGCCTGCGCCCTTTGGTGAGGTAAGCGGCGGCAAGCACCAGCCACCCGGTGAGTTCTCCCACGATGAACGCAGCGGCCACACCCAAGACAGCTCTTTCCAGGCCCCGCGGCCGGAGGTACAGGCTGAATGCGATGGTGGCTGTGACGCGCACCACCTGATCAGCCACCTGGGACAGGGCCGTGGGGGCCATGTACTGCATTCCCTGGAAGAACCCCCGAAAACCAGCGCTCAGGGCCAGGAAAAAGCAGGCAGGACCCAGGGCCATGAGGATGGGGGCGGCGCCCAGATCCTCAACCAGCGCAGCCGCGAGCCACCTGGCGCCGAAGATGAGGGCCAGTGAAACGAGCCCGCCGCTGAACAGCAGGAGAGTTAGGCCGGTGCGGAAGGTGCGCCGCACCTCAGAGGCGGAACCCAAGGCCGCCTTTTCCGCGATCAGCTTGGCAATTGCCACTGGAAGACCGCCGATGGCGATCACGGCCGCGAAGTAATGAATGGGCTTGACCAGCTGGAAGAGGCCCATCCCCTGATCGAGGATCAAGCGGGGCAGGGCGATCATGTACACCAACCCGATCAACCTGTTAAAGGCGCTGGCAGCCGCCAAAATGGCCGCTCCGCGCAAAAAAGACTCCTTAGTCACAAGCCCATCCTCCCTTCCCGTTCATGCTTACGCCCGGGAGAGGGGGCTTATGAGGAGTCCCTCCGCACTTCCTTTGGTTTTCCTTACTGTTCCATCTGCTTGGCTAAGAACCCGGCGGCAGTCTCACAGAGTTTGAGTTCAAGTTCGCCCATCTGGCGGTTTGCCTCAGTAGTACCTAGGATAACTGCCCCAATAGGATCTCCTTCAGCAATAATGGGAGCGATGACCTGCATGGCGAAGTCCCACGACTCATCCTCGGGATGTTCGCCCTTTTTTATGGTCATGCTGCGCCTGGACTCCATGGCCTTTTCCACGACAGCCACCACGGGGCGGTCCAGCCACTGCTTCTTGGGGCCTCCTGAGATGGCCACCACGGCATCCCGGTCTGTGATGATCGCCACATGGCCGGTTGTTTCGTATAACGAATCGGAATACTCTTGGGCAAAGTCCCCCAACTCGCCGATGGGAGAGTATTTCTTCAAGATGACCTCGCCATCTCTATCTACAAAGATCTCCAAGGGATCTCCTTCACGGATGCGCAGAGTTCTTCGGATTTCTTTGGGGATGACTACGCGACCCAGATCATCGATGCGCCGTACTATGCCCGTTGCTTTCAACGTCACACCCCTTTTCCCTTGATTTGCTCAGGCTTAGTATAAGCGCAGGTTACCACTTTTATTCATTGGCGATCTCAGCCAAGACCTGCTTGAGCAAGGCTAAAGCCTGGTCATCCCCCTTCAGCTTCTCCACCTGGAGCTGTCCCCCGCCGCCGTGGCGGTAAGAGATCTTCCCGTGGTACTTCTGGTACAGAGCCGCGTACTTATGCACATCCAGGCCCCTCCCCGACACAAAGCGCAGTTCGAATCGGTTCTTGCGCACCGTGATGCTCTCCCCTCCGGCCTGGCGCGCCAGCAGTTTGACGCGTACGCTCTCGAGGAGGTTGCGGGCCGCATCGGGCAGATCGCCGAAGCGGTCTTGAATCTCTTCCTCCAGGTCATCGCAGGCCTCAAGGGAAGAGACGGCTCCCAACCGCTGGTAGAGCTCCACTTTCTGGGCGGCATCGGGTACGTAAGCGCTGTCCAGGTAGGCGTTAACCTTGAGATCAAGGAAGGGATCGGGTACTTCAGGCTTCTCCTGGCCCTTGAGTTCCTGGATGGCCTCTTCGAGCAGGCGGCAGTAAAGTTCAAAACCGACCGAGGCGACGAAACCGTGCTGCTCGGGCCCGAGGAGGTTACCCGCCCCGCGGATCTCCAGGTCGCGCATGGCGATGCGGATGCCCGAACCGAGTTCGGTGAACTCCTTGATGGCCGCCAGGCGCTTTTCCGCATCTTCGGTGAGTACTTTATCCTTACGGTGGGTGAAATAGGCGTAGGCCACCCGGTTGGTGCGGCCCACCCTGCCCCTGAGCTGATACAGCTGGGCCAGGCCTAAGTGGTCCGCATCGTCTACGATCAGGGTGTTCACGTTGCCGATATCCATACCCGTCTCGATAATCGTCGTGCAGAGCAGGATGTCGAATTCTTGGTTGTAGAAGTCCAGCATCACCCGCTCCAGGACACCCTCGTCCATCTGCCCGTGGGCAATGGCGATGCGCGCTTCGGGCACCAGGCGCTGGAGCTCGGCGTAGATATGCTCAATGGACTGAACCCGGTTGTGCACGAAGTAGACCTGCCCCTCCCGGGCCAGCTCCCGGAGGATGGCCTGGCGGATGAGCTGCTCATCGTATTCCACCACATAGGTACGCACCGGATAGCGGTCCTCAGGGGGCGTCTCAATAACGCTCATATCCCGCACGCCCACCATGGCCATGTGCAGGGTGCGGGGGATCGGGGTGGCAGACAGGGTCAGGACATCCACGTTCCTGGTGATCTCCTTGAGCCTCTCCTTCTGGGCTACACCGAAGCGCTGTTCCTCGTCTACGATCACCAGGCCCAGGTTCTTAAAGGTAACGTCCTTGGAAAGCAGGCGGTGCGTTCCGATGAGCACATCAACGGCACCCGTCTTCACATCCCGAAGCACCTTGTTGATCTCCTTGGCTGTCTGGAAGCGGCTGACCACCCCCACGTTCACGGGAAAGCCCTCGAAGCGCTCCACAAAGGTGCGCTGATGCTGCTGGGCCAAGATGGTGGTGGGCACCAAGACGGCCACCTGCTTGCCCCCCATCACCGCCTTGAAAGCAGCCCGGATGGCCACCTCCGTCTTGCCGTAACCCACATCGCCGCAGAGCAGGCGGTCCATGGGCCTTGGCTTTTCCATATCCCGCTTCACGGCTTCAATGGCCTGCAGCTGGTCAGGAGTCTCCTGGTAGGGGAAGGCATTCTCCAGCTCCCACTGCCAGGGGGTGTCGGAGGGGAAGGCAAAACCGGGGGCGGCCTCCCGCTCGGCATAGAGTTTGAGCAGCCCTTCGGCCATTTCCTGCACCGACTCTTTCGCCCGCTTCTTGACCCGGTTCCATTCGCTGCCGCCCAGCTTAGACAGGCGGGGCGCAGCTTCATCCAGGCCCACATAGCGCTGGAGCAGGTGAATCTGATCCACGGGTACGTAAAGGCGGTCCTGGCCTGCGTAGCGGATGTGCAGGTAGTCTTTCTTCCGCCCATCCACCTCCAGCTGCTCGATGCCCACGTACTGGCCTATGCCGTGGTTGATGTGCACCACATAATCGCCCTCGCGCAGCTCGTTCGGGGCGATGCGCAGCCCTTCCTCTACCTTAGGTGCTCGCGCTTTTTTGCGGGGGCGGCCGTAGAGTTCGAGCTCCGTGATCACGCTCAGCTTAAAAGCGGGGTACTCAAAACCTGTCTCCAAAGCCCCGGTGGTGATCACACAGTTGCCCACCTGGAGCTCCCTATCAAGGTCATCGACGTAGACCGCGGGGATCTCGTCCTCCCGCAGGATCTCCAGAAGGCGCTGGCCCCGCTCCTTGGTGGAGACAAGGATCAGGGCGCGGTAGTGGTCCCGCCGCAGCTGCTTGATGCGGCGCAGCATGCTCTCGATCTTCCCTGCAAAATGCTCGGGCATGCGCATGCCCAGTGCGGTGCTGGAGAGGGTCTCCATGCCGGTGACGCGCTTACCCAGTACCGACAAGTATACCGGCCGGTACTGCTGGAACTTGCTCCACAGGGAGTTCCAGTCCCAGTAAAGATCCTGCAGGTTGCTGAGGATGCGCCCCCGCTTGAGCAGCTGGCTGAAATGCTCGCCCATGTCCATGGAAGCGCTGATGGCAGCCTCTTTGATCCGCACGGGATCGTCGAGGACGAGCAGAGTATCGGCGGGAAGGTAATCCAAGAGGGAGGCTACCGGGCCGAAGAACACTTTGTACTGATCCATGCCTGGGAAGTAACGCTGCTGGTCAAAGGCTTCCAAATGGCGGGCTGTGCGGGCCAGCAGCTCATCGGCCTCGTCCATCAGCTTGAGCCGGTGCAGGCGCTCGCTCTGGCGCTGTGCGGCCTCCCAGATGGCATCTTTGATCTGGCCCAGTTTCCCGAGATCGTAGAGGGTTTCACGGGCAGGCTTGATCACGACCTCCTCCAGGTTTTCCAGGGATCTCTGGCTGGCAAAATCGAAACTGCGCAGCGAATCTACTTCATCGCCGAAGAACTCGATGCGCACCGGATGGGGCAGATGGAAGGGCGCGATATCCAAAATCCCGCCGCGGATGCTGAACTGGCCGAAGTTCTCCACCAGGGGAGTCCGTTCGTAACCCAAGTTAACCAGCTGCTCCGCGAGGTGATCGAGATCCAGGCGGGTGCCCCATTTAACCGAAAATTCTGAATTTCTCATGCGCTCTGGAGCCACGAGGCCTTCCAGTAAAGCATCTATGGATGTTAAGACGATTGTTCCCGGCTTGCTCCCTTCCTGCAGTACCATCAGGCGCGACGCCCGAAGGTCCAAAGCGGTGAGCGCCTCCTCATGGGGCATGAGCTCGTTGGCTTCCCAGATCAGAGTCCTGCTTTCGGGAAGCAGTGTCTGCAGGTCCTGTGCCAGTTTCTCTGCCTGGCTCTTGCCTCCTGTCACCACCAGCATGACCCGCCGGGGATCGTAGATGGTGCTCAGGAAAGCCGAACGCTGGCTGCCCGAAAGGCCCGTGATGATCTGCCCTCTGCTCTGTTCCGATCGTATGCTCTGACCAATGAGGCTCAGCTCCCTGCTCTGGCGCAGGAGTTCCACTAGATTCTGGAGCGACAAGCTGCTACCTCCTCTTCGGTCATGTCTCGCTGTTCTGCCTCCTGTTGAACTGGTTCATGGCCGCAGAGACACCCTCTTTCAACCACACCTCAACTGCTTCGGCTGCCCGTTGGCAGGCCTCCGCTAGGATTTTAGTCTCCGCTTCCTCCGGCACCTGCAATACATAGTCTGCCGCATCGAGATGCTCGGGAGGCTGCCCGATGCCGATGCGCAGGCGGGGAAAGCTGCTGGACTGCAGGTGTTCGATGATGCTGGCCACTCCCCTGTGCCCGCCAGAGCTGCCTGCGGCCCTCACCCGCAGGAGGCCCGGGGCCAGGTCCAGATCATCATATACGACGAAGAGGTCACAAAGGTCGAGCTTGTAAAAGCCGACCAAGTCGGCAACGGCTTCGCCGCTTCTATTCATAAAGGTCTGGGGCTTGACCAAGAGCACCGGCTCTGTGCCAAAACGTCCTTCGCCGATCACAGCACTGAACTTGTGCTTCGTGAGAGAAATGCCCCAACTCTGACTCAAAAGGTCGACCACCCAGAAACCCAGGTTGTGCCTGGTCTTCGCATAGCGCAGCCCGGGATTGCCTAGGCCCACGATAACCTTCAACTCTTTACCCCCTCAGCTGAGGATCACAAGAGACGCACAGTGGCGGAAGGCACTGTGCGTCTCTGTCTGTCTTCAGCTCGCTTACTCCTCTGCGCCGCCTTCGCTGGATGCTTCCGCCTCGGCAGCTTCGCCCTCTGCTGCGGCCGCTGCCCGCGGCAGAACGATCTTCACCAGCGCTTCGGCTGGGTCGGCCAGTGCCTCCACGCCGTCAGGCAGCTTAAGCTCGCCGACCGTGAGGGTCTCATCGATCCCCAACCCGCTCACATCGACATCAAGGGCGTCGGGGATATCTGTCGGCAGGCAGAGAACGGGGATTTCCCAAACCAGGTGCTCCACAATTCCTCCATCGCTCGGCCGCTGATCCTCGCCCACGATGCGGACGGGCACGGTGACCTCGAGTTTCTTTTTGAGGTCAACTGCGTAGAAATCCACATGCAGCAGCTTGCCCTTGACGGGATCGCGGTTCACATCTTTGACAATGACCGTCTTTGTGCTCGTTCCGAAGTTAAGGTCAATTAGGTGGACCGGCTCGGAGAGCATCTTTTCCACATCGCGCGCAGCTGCCTGTACGTGTGCGGCCTCCTGACCAAAACCATACACTACCGCGGGTATCTTGCCTTCAGCCCGGAGTTTCCGGCTGAAGCCTTTGCCCGTGTGCGTTCGTTCCTCCACGGCTAGTTGGTAATTTGTCATGGTACTGCGCCTCCTTTGCTTCGGCTCGATCATACCACTCCTTCAGAGGCTAGTCAAACAGCTTGCTTACGGGCCGCTCGTCGAAGATGCGGCGTATTGCTTCCGCGAAGAGAGGAGCGACGGAAAGGACGGTCAGCTTGGGTATCACCTTCTCCGGCGGCAGGTGGATGCTGTCGGTGACCACTACCTCCTTGAGAGGGCTGGACTGCAGAATCTCCGGGGCGGGCGGGGAGAAAACGGCATGGCTGCAGCAAGCGTAGACTTCCACTGCTCCCTTCTCGATCAGGGCATGGGCTGCATTCACTATGGTTCCCCCGGTGTCGATCATATCATCAAGTAAGATGGCAACTTTGCCTTCAACGTCGCCGATGATGTTCATCACCTCGGCGTAATTTGGCCTCGGCCTGCGCTTATCTACGATAGCCAGGGGGCAGTTCAAGCGGTCGGCGAGTTCCCGGGACCTGACCACGCCGCCCACATCTGGGGACACCACGATAACATCTTCGAGCTGCTTTCTCTTCAGGTACTCCGTGATGATCGGGATCGCCCTGAGATTGTCCACGGGGATGTCAAAGAAGCCCTGGATCTGCCCGGCATGCAGGTCCAGAGTCACAACCCGATCGGCGCCGGCGGCGGTAATAAGGTTAGCCAGCAGCTTGGCTGTAATTGGGTCGCGGGGCTGCGTCTTGCGATCCTGCCGTGCATAGGCGTAGTACGGGATAACTGCGCAGATCTGCTTGGCAGAAGCCCGCCGCATGGCATCGATCATGATCAAGAGCTCCATAATATGTTCGGCGGAGGGATAGTTCAGCGGCTGAACGATGAAGCATTCGGCTCCCCGCACCGTCTCCATGTTCCTAGCCCGGATCTCGCCGTCCTGAAAACGCAGTATCTCTGACTGGCCCAGCTCTATCCCCAAACAGCGGCAGATCTCCCTAGCCAACTCTGGGTTAGCATTTCCCGTAAACACCTTCAGCCTTTTGCTACTCTCCGTCACTTTGCAGCCCTCCAAAGGATTTTACTTAACAAGGAAAGAAAACGGCGGGATGCGCTCGTCCCTGCCTACAGTCCTGTCCACAACCACCGCGTATTCAAGCATGGTACCGCTCTGCACCTCTGCTCCTGACAGCCGGCAGTGCGGGCCGATCACGCAGTTTTCGCCAATCCGGCTGCCCTTCTGGATCAGGCACCCAGGATAGATTACCGTATCTTGACCGATCTGGCAATCCCATTCGATCCAGGTGGAGCGGGGATCGACAATGGTAACTCCCCGCGCCTGCCAGAAGCGGCAGATGCGGTCGCGCAGGATGGCCTCCGCCTCAGCCAGCTGATGGCGGTCGTTGATGCCCATGCTCTCAGCAGGATCCTCCAGGACATACCCAACCACCTTGTAACCGTCGGAAATCATCCGCGGCAGCACATCAGGCAGATAGTACTCAGCCTGGGCATTGTCGGGAGTGATCATGCTCAAATATTGGAAGAGCTGCTTGCTCTGGAACATGTAGGTCCCGGTGTTGATCTCCTGAATAAGGCGCTGCTCAGCGGTGGCATCTTTGTGCTCTACCACCCCGAGCACTTCGTTCTGGCTGCCCCGCAGGATGCGCCCGTAACCCGAAGGATCGGCAAAGTGAGCGGTGACGATGGAAGCTGCTGCTTGGTGATCCCGGTGGTAGGCCAGCAGCTCCTGGAAGGTTTCACTGCGGAACAGGGGGGTATCTCCATAGGTCACCAAGACCGGCCCATCGAAGGCACTCAGAGCCTCCCGGCACTGGTCAACCGCGTGCCCCGTACCAAGCTGCTCTTTCTGCTCTACCACCGCAACTCCATCATCCAGCACTGAACGAACCTGCTCACCCTGGTACCCGACGACCACGATCACCGGATCAAACCCAGCGAGGCGGACGCTGCGCACAGCATGGTTCACCATCTCCAAACCCGCTAAGGGATGCAGTACTTTTGCCAGCTTTGACTTCATGCGCGTGCCTTGTCCCGCAGCTAGGATGATTGCCGCTGCTTCTGCCATGGTAACCCTCCGCTTCCCAAAATGCTCAGGAAAAAACCCCGCCGGTGGGACGAGGCCATCCCCGCTGACTTACGCTTCTTTTCCCTGGACGGGGGCCAGGACCTTTCTTACGAGTTCAAGATCGCTCGGTTTATCCACATCGGTGCCCAGCTCGGGATAGGGAGTGATGATGAAAACTCCTTTGTAACCCAGGATGGAGCTGGCCCGCTTCTCAAGCTCGCCCATGGACAGCCGTTTGGTGAGGAACTTTATGATGAACATAAACCCAAGCATGCGCACGAGCATCCAGGGCTTCTTGCGCTGAGATATCACATCATCCATCACCCAGCGAGAGTTCAAGATGGCCTGCGGGCTGGCAAGCAGGACGTTCCCGCCGGTGAAACAGCCTTCTTTGAGGGTAAAATAGGTGCGCTGCGATCCAGGGTAGGCCTGCTGGTTGGCTTCCTTGGAGATGAGGGGATAATACACATCGCCGGGAAGCTCCGCGCAGCGTTCCAAGAAGTCGTCTATGGCTTCGGCGTGAACCAAGGGGATGTCACAGGTAACCATCAGCACGTTGTTCTGCTTCTCTAGATGGTCCATGGCCAGGAAAATGTTCTCCGTAAGGCTGTTACCGCTCTGCACGAAGGTAACACCGGGCGGCAGCGCCCCTTTGATCTCGGTTGGCCCAACCACCACTGTCTTCGCGATGTATTCCGAGTCCTGCAGAGCTTCGACCACATAGCTGACCATCATCTTGTCGTGGATAGGGATGGCCGCTTCCCATTTGGCCGCATCCACTTCCTGGAGCGGGCCCTTGTTCGGAGCTCCTGCCAGTACTATTGCATCCACTTTTGTCACGATACGTCGCCTCCGTCGATTTCCTGCACACCCACGCCGCTCAGCTCAACTGCAAACACCTCAGCTTCGCCGGCGAAGCGGCCTTGGAAGCTCTTAGCTTGTACGTCACTGCTGAACAGGCCGATAACACTGGGCCCGCTGCCGCTCATCAGTGCCCCGTGGGCACCGGCAGCCAGCAGGCGTTCTTTCCAGACAGCTACTTCTGGGACCAGCTGTTCCGTGACCGTTTCCAGGGCGTTACCCAGGGCGCCCGCGAGTTCTGGCAGGCCCCGGCCTTCCCTCAGCAGCTGGCGCAGCCTGGCGGTGTGACTGCTGCCGTGAGCGCTGACGTCCAGGCGCCTGTAAACTTCAGCCGTAAGCACGTTCGCGGCGGGCTTGACCACCACCATGCTGGCGCGAGGAAACCCGGGCAGAGGAGTGACCGCCTCGCCGATACCCTGCACCAAACAGGTTCCTCCCATCAGGCAGAAGGGAACGTCGGCACCTACCTGCAGGCCGATTTCCTGCAGCTCGGCCAGACTCAATCCGGCTCTGTACAGTCTATTCAGCCCGTGAAGAACTGCCGCAGCATCTGCGCTTGCGCCGCCCAAGCCAGCGGCCAGGGGTATGCTTTTGCTGAGGGAAATCTCCACACCGCCCTCAAGCCCAACATATCCCGCAAAAGCGTTGAACGCTCGCCAGCAGGTATTCCTCTCATCCGTGGGCACATCGGCGCGGCTGCTGAGGATAGAAATGCCCTGCGGTCTTTTCCGTAAGGTGATGGTATCGGTGAGGGAAACCGACTGCATGACGCTGTCCAGCAGATGATAGCCATCCGGGCGGCGCCCCAGCACGTCTAGGGTGAGATTGACCTTTGCACAAGCCCGCAGGGTGATCCGGTCCATATTACGCCTCCTGTCCCTAGCTCTATTTCCGCACCGAGGGGAAAATTCCTCCTGTCCTCAGCGGGACAATAAAAGCCAGGCACCGCCGGCCATGAGCAGAATGCCCAAGCCCTTCCAGAGGCTGAAGGGTACCTGTTCCACGCCGAACCAGCCGAACCAGTCGATCACAGCAGCGGTGAGCACCTGCCCCACGATGATGGCGGTGGTGGCCGAAGCCACGCCTGCCTGAGCGATGGACGAAGCCACTAGATAGATAATGGCGATTCCCAACAGCCCGCCGAGGTAGGTGTACCAGGGCGCCTCCCTGAACTTAAGCAGGCTGCCCTGGCCCAAACCGGCCAGGAGCAGGGCCAACCCGGTTAGGGAACCCACCACCTGGACGATGAAGGATGCCTCCAAGAGGCCCACCGCCTTGCTCAGTGCCGAGTTGAGGGTCCCCTGCAGGGCCATGAACAGGCCAGAAAGGGCCGCCAGCAAGAGCGCGAGCAACACAATCCCCCCCTGCGCTGAGTTTAGGGGTAGTATGCCCGCACAGGAAAAATGGACCCCCGAGAGGTCCATTTATCAGCACGTTCTATTTTCTTGGGATGAACAGGCAGTCGCCGGGCTTGAGCTGGCCGCCCTCCTGCAGGTTCGGATTGGCCTGGACGATGGCTTCTTCCGTGGTGTGGTAGCGCCGGGCAAGCTTCCAGACGGTATCGCTGCCCTGGGCAAAGACAAAGGTGAGAGTGGGCGGGTCTTCGGGGGCGGGCTCGATCTCCACTGCTTCCACAACCGCCTCCACTTCCAAATACTCCAGGACTTCCACCTGCACCCGGAGAGTAACCGCCGCTTCCAGGGTCTCACGGTTGATCAGATCGGCTCTGACCGACAGAACGTCCAGGCAGATGCGGGGCTGCATGCCCAGTTCCAGGCCCGGTACAGCCAGCGTCTGGGTGAAGGGCAGCGCCTCGGGGAAATAGCCCCGGTAGAGAGGCTTGACATCCTCCTCGGAATGGGCCAGGTAGAAAGCGGCCACATCCAGCACACCCTGGATGGTCAGCTTATCTGCTTCCACTTCGTAGTCCAGGAGGTGGGCTGCAGCCTGAAGTTTCAAAACTTCCCGCATGGGCGGCAGATCCTGCGCCAGCTCCAGAAGCCCCCGCGCCACAACCTGCTGCTCCTTGCGGGTGACGAAACTGTCCGTTGCTATGGCTTCCTTGCGCACCTCGACCAGCCCGCCTGAGGCTGAAATGTCGGTGAGAACCTGTATGGGCTGGGACTTCTTGGCCAGCAGCGCTCCACCCAGGCTCAGTTCCACGCGCACGCTGCGCCCGTCGTTGACCACAAAACCCTCGCAGCGGGCCTCCAGGCACGGTTCCAAGGCCATACCCGGCTCCAATTTCGGGTCTTCAAAGCTCAGTTCAAAATTCAGCACTTGGCTGAAGTCCCTGGCCTTGACGGTCAGTTCTTCGGTCTCATAGAGCAGGGACAGGGCAGCCCAGCCTTTAACCTCCACCGTACCCTCGCTGAAAGTGGGCTCATCCAGTTTGATCTTGGTTTCCAGGTCCAAAATGGTGCGCACCAGATCGTCATCGTCTGTACCGAACTCGAGCATACCCGTGATCTGCTTCGCCACCTTGAGCTGCACGGGCGGCGCGGCTGGATCGAGCACCACCCCATCGGTTAACAGTTTCGCCGGTTTGGCCAGGTTAGCACTGCTGATGGCTGTGAACTCCCGTACCTGGTCCACGGTTACGGTGATGGCCAGGATCAGGTCCACGTCCACAGCGAACTGGCCTGGAGCCAGCTCCCATTCGCAGGCCAATACCGCCAGGTCCACGCTGGCTTCGGCAGCGGAATCGGCGCCGATAACTTCCACATGGGCGTCAAAGGGGAGGGCACCGGGCCATTCCACCCGTTCCAGCCCCGCCGGTTCGCCGCCCAGGGTCTCCGGTGCATAGACCATCGCCAGATCTACTGCTCCCTGGACGTAAACCCGGTCCTGGTCTACGCTGGAGGAATGCAGGGTTGGGACGCCTTTGACCCAAAGAATCCTGCCGACGGGAGCTGCGGTGCCGGGCAGTTCCACCTTTCCCTGGAGCACTGTCTGGAGCGAGTTTTCCCCCACGCGGTTTGCCGCCACGATGCGGTTTTCTTTTACACTCAGGCTCATCTCTCTCCCCCTTTTCAGCCATGGATCAGCTTTCCTTAAAATCTATGAACAGCTCCGGCAAAACATGCCTACAGCCTGGAATTGTTCAGTATAGCAGTGCGGAAATGGGCCCGCAGGGTTTCCCAGATCCGGGGGTCTTCCATGCCCAACCAATCCAGGACAACCCCGGCCAGGTTGCGGCGGTTGACCAGGGTGCAGAGGTAGGCCAGGGCTGTGTGGGGCGGAAGGTGGATCTCATGGCGCAGGCCCCTGCTGTGATAGCTGTAGTAGAGCTCTCCGTGCTCTCCCTGCCTAAGCCGGGCTCCCCGGCGCAGGGCCTTTGAGCGGGCCGCCTGGTAGGAAAGCTCTGTTTGGTTCATGCCGTCAGGGCCGCACTCCCATTCCACGGAGTAGACCGGTACGTCGAGGAGAACTTTCCAGGAATGGACGCCCCTGAGGAGAAGGTTGAGGTGTTCCTTGAGCGGCGCAAGGGCCAGAAGGGGCCCGGGTTCGGTCGCACGTGGCAGCCTGAGCACCACCCTGTCGGCAAGCTCGTTTACCTGAGCGTAATCCACGCCGCCCCAGAGGCGCCAGGCAGGCACGGAGGGGCCCAATTCCACCCACAGCATGGCGCCTGGCCCGAGCAGTTTGCGCAGGCGGCGCAGCAGCTTCACGTAGCGGACTCCATCCAGCTGCGCCACTTCCCGCCAGGGCAGATAAAGCCCGCAGGCGCCGGAGAAGGGCCTGAAGGCCTCAGATAAGAGAACGGCAGTCCTGCGGCGGCGTCTTGGGGTCTTAAGGGCGCTGTGAAGACGTACAACGTCCCATTCCAGCTCTTCGGGGCGGAGCATGCAGGGCAGGCCTGCAGGCGCAAGGGAAGGGTCTGAGCCGATCACCCCGGTGAGCACCGCGCCGGGCTGGTCAGGAGCTTCCCCTCCGCGGCAGATGGCCCAAACTTCCCGATCAAAAAAGACTAGGCGCTGGCCTGTGTAGATACCCCTGCCGGCAAAGCTGCCGAAGGCCTCCGGCCCGACTCCGTACTGATCGGCGATTTCCCCCAAAGTCTCACCAGGCTGCACAACATGGACCCGGCGGCGGATGGGCAGATCGCCCTTTTGGGCCAGAGCAAAAAAGCGCCGGCCGGCAATGCCATCCGCGACCAGACCATGGTCACGCTGGAACTGCCGTACGGCGTCTTTGGTTAAGTATCCGAAATGGCTTTCTTCCCCGAGGTCGTAGCCCTGCTGGCGCAGGAAGGCGTGGAGCTCCCGCACGTCGGGGCCGCGGTCGCCGAAGCGCAGGGTACGAGATCCCAAACCTCTGCCCAGCCGCCGCAAGTCCTCCACCCCCTTCTCTGATTCCTATGAAGGAGGCAGTAAAAAAAGCACCGCATTTCCGGTGCTTAAAGCTTCGCTTTTTACTCGTTGGCGGCGGAGTTCTCGCCGCTTACTCCTTCCTCAACCGTTACTTCCACGGTCTTGGTCAGCACATCTGCGTAGGTGTAGGACAGACGGTCGAGGGAATGGGAGGCGTCGAGTTTGACCACGAAGATCTTGGGATAGGTGTTCTCGATGATGCCTTCCGCTTCAACGATCTTCTTTCTGCCCCGATTGGCTCGCAGTTTGACGCGTTTTCCCACACACGACTCAAGATCCAGCCTGATCTGCTGGATGGTGTTCACGTCCCCAGCCACCTCGGTCACCGCCTTTTCGCTTTTTGTCGAATTAATTCTACCACAGATCTTGGCGGTTGTCAAATAAACAGATATTGTACCAAGGCCGCGCGCGGGTGTCAAGGGGCAAACATCATTTCGTATAGCGGTCTGCCACGGCGGAAGCGCCGTAGGAGTCGGGTTTGATCCGGCACACAAAGCCCGAGCCGTTGACCATGCCCACCACTTCCTTGATCAGGCTCTTGGTGGCACCGTTTTGGCCCACATCAAGATGGATCTCCATGTCCAGCTCGTGGCCGGAATCAGCCAGCTTCTCGGCAAGCCGTGAAGCCACGTTCAAACTGAGGGATGCTTCATAGAAGATCCTCTGCTTTAGGGAGCGCACGTTTTCCTCGCGGCTGCGGATGTAGTAGAAGCGGGCGCCCTTGCCCAGGCGGTGCACGATCAGTGCAGTGACGAAGCAGGTTCCTTCCCGCTCCCTAACCTGCGAATCAGTCCCCACGATGAGGCGGTAGGTGTCCTCGGGGTTTTCGGCAGCGAAAGCCATGACATCTGCAAAGACTTCATCAAAACTCATGCGTCCCTTCGTGGGGCTGATAAACTCCATCGTTACACTCCTTTCAGCAGTTCTTCTGTCAGCTTACTGAATTCTTCGAGAGACAGGACTTCCCCCCGGGATTGGGGATCGATCCCGCAGCGGGCGAGGGCCCCTTCCAGATGCTCTATGCTCAGGTTCCATTCCCCGGCAAGGGGTTTGAGGGCGTTGCGCAGTGTCTTGCGCCGCTGCTGGAAAGCGGCCCGGATCACGGCGAACAGCTCCTCACGGGGTGCGCTCACCAGAGGCTGACGCGGCGCAAGTTTTACCACAGCAGAATCCACGGCCGGAGAGGGCAGGAAGACCGTCCGCGGCACCTTCAGCACGAGGGAGCATTCGGCGTAGTACTGCACGGCCAGGGAGAGCGCTCCCCAGTCCTTACTGCCCGGGGCGGCAAGCATCCGCTCAGCCACTTCTTTCTGCACCATCACCACAACCGCCTCCCAAGGCAGGCCGCTTTCCAGCGCTTTCATAATCAGCGGGCTGGTGATGTAATAGGGCAGGTTGGCCACGAGGCTCAAGGGCTCGTCGCGCCAGCCGGCAGACGCCAAAACCTCTTCCCAGCTCAGCTTGAGGGCATCGCCCTCCACGATGCGGATCCGGGGGTTGGGCAGGGTATCCCGCAGCAGGGCAGCCAGGTCGGAATCGATCTCCACCGCCACCACCTGGGCGGCCCGTTCCGCGAGGAGGTTTGTCAGCGCCCCCAAGCCGGGCCCGATCTCAAGAACCCAGCTGTCCTCCTTAAGGGCAGCATGTTCCACGATACGCCTGACTATATTCTGATCCACCAAGAAGTTCTGGCCCAGGCCCTTTTTGGCGCTGAGCCCCCGCTCCCGCAGGAGGCGGGCGATGTGCGACGGACTGGTTGGCTGCGGCACGGTTCCACCTCTAGCTGATGAGATCGCTCAGGCCCCTGCTCACCCGGCGGAGCTCCCGGTCAAAGGTTTCTTTATCCAGCTCATCCAAGCGGTCGAGGAGATCGCAGATCCCAAGATACTCGTCCTGACTCAGCTCGCCGAGTTCCATCAGGCGGCGGCAGGTGTCGATGAACACCACTTTGGTCTTGTCCAGTTCTTTATCTAGCGGCATGGCTTACCTCTCTCTTCGTCTCCTCGATAAAGCGAGTGTATTCTTTGACAAAGCGCAGCTGGACAACGCCAGTGGCGCCTTTGCGCTGCTTGGCGAAGATCACCTCGGCCAGGCCTTCCGTACCCTTTTCTCTGGCAACTTCTGGGTAATAATAATCGTCCCGGTAGAGGAACATGACCACATCGGCGAACTCTTCGATGTTGCCGGAATCCCGCAGGTCGCTCATCATGGGCCGCTTGTTCTCCCTGCTCTCCACGCCCCGGTTGAGCTGGGAACAGAGGATCAGGGGCACATCCAGTTCACCGGCGAGATCCCTAAGTTCACGCACCATTTCACCCACGATCAGAGACCAGCTGCGGTTGCTCTGGATCGGGGGTTTGATGAGCTGCAGGTAGTCGATGACGATCAGCCCCAGTTCGGGGTTCTCTGCCTTGCAGCGGCGGGCTTTAGCCCGGATCTCGGCCACGGTCAGGCCCCGTTTGTCCACGATGGAAATAGGGAGGCTGTACAGGTCGTTGAACACCTTCTGGGTGAGCTGGAACTGCTCATCGCTGAGCTTGGTCTGGTACTCATGGGAAGTGACCATGGGCTGTCCGTTCTGCCGGTAGGTGAAGAGCTCGCTGAGGACGATGCGGTCGCCCAGCTGTTCCGCGTCCATCTCCAGGCTGAAGACCAGCACAGGAATGCCCCGCTTGGCCACATTAGTCACCATGTTGAGGAGCAGGGCCGTCTTACCCATGCTGGGGCGGGCCGCCAGGATGATCAGGTCCTTCTTTTTGAAGCCGGTGGTCATGCCGTCGATGGACGGGAAGCGCACGGAGAGCCCGTAAGCATCTTCCAGCCCCTCCCGGCGGCGCAGCAGGTTGAGATAGCAGGTGCTCAGGACCTCCAGCAGGTTCTTCACCTCGTTTTCGGGGCCGCCGTTGCTCTGGGTGGCATCGAAGATCAGCTCCTGCGCCCTGGCCTGAAGAGCGGCGAGGTCTTCAGAGCTGGGGTCCAAGGCCAGCGTCTTTATGGAGTCGCAGGCCTTGATAATCCGCCGCAGCCCCTCCTGGCGGATCAGGCTCTCCACACAGGGGCCCAATTCGCTGAGAGAGACAAATGATTCCGTGAGCGCGATCAAGAGATCTGCAGGCGATTCCACCCCGTCAGCCACCAGGCGGTTGTAAACCTGGGTGTAGGAGATGCGCCCCTGCTTGTGGTAGAGGTCCAGGATGATCTCGTAGATGCGTCTGTGGCCCAGATCCGCAAAGTGGGCTGGGCGCAGGCGGTCGACCACCTCGTCCACTTGGGAAGGGTGTTTGATCAGGATGCCGAGGACCTGCCTCTCCGCAGAGATGTCCACCGGCAGATCGAAGCTCTGCCTAGCATCACTCGAATTCATCGGGAAATACCTCTTTCCATTTTTTCTCTGCCGGGGTCAGCTCGCGGCGCCCGGCGATGGGCCCGAGCACCTTGGTGAGATGGGAGTTTTCCAAAAGATCGTTATAAGTGCGGATGTTCGCTGCGTGCCAGTTGCGCAGGATGCCTTCCAAATAGGGGAAGCTGGGTTGGGCAGCGGAGATGAGCATCTCCTCGATGGCCACTGCGATCACCTCGTGGGAAAGGCCCTTGATCTCCATCCAGTAGAGGAGCTTGCGCATCTCCTCTGTGGAGGCTGGGGAGACCCGGGCAGACCAGTAGCTCACCAGCCACTCGAAGGCCTCAGGCTCTACTGCCGCTGGCGCCTCCATGGCGGCGGCCGCTTCAGGAATGTCCGGCACCGACAGCTGGATCTCCAGCCCTTCATCGTTGATCCAGCCCTCGTCGGCCAGAAGGGCCAAGGCCTTGCTCACTTCCCACTTGGGTATCCCCATGGTCTCAGTCAGAACGTCTATGTGCATCGGCCTGCCCGCCTGGGCAAGAGCCAGCAGGTTGATCCAGGCCAGAGTGGCCACGGGGCCTAGGCGAGCTTGGCAGTAGAGTATCTCCAGGGGCACCTGGACGGGGAGCCCTTCCACTCCCTTAAGGAGCACTCCTCTGGTTCTCTGGACGGCCATTCTCACTCCTCCTCCTGTTCCGCGGCTAGGCACTCCCACTCCGAGTATTTACCCGCTAAGAGCGCCTGCACCTCCTGGTACTCCTGGATCACAGGGACGCTCCGGCTTTCATCCTGGTAGAGCTCGGGCGAGGCCAGGACTGCTTCCAGCGCATGCTTGCGCTCCTCTAAAGAGGCGATCTCGTCTTCCAGCAGCCTCAGCTGCTCTCGGCGCTTCACCCCGCTGCGTTTCGGCCTGGCTGCAGCCGCCCTGTTCGCTGCCGCCTGCGCTTGGGCCTGTTCAGCCTGGCTCGCCGTGCGGGCCTGCTCGTAGGCACGGTAGCCGCCGGCAAATTCCCGCAGCACCCCGTCTTCCAAGGCCCAGATCTTGGTGGCCAGCTTTTCGATGAAGTAGCGATCGTGGGAGACAAAGATGATCGTGCCGCTGAACTCGGCTAGAGCCTTCTCCAGCGCTTCCCTGGCAAAGATGTCCAGATGGTTGGTGGGCTCATCGAGAAGCAGCACGTTGGGGCGGTGCAGGAGCAGCTTGGCCAGGGCGAGGCGGTTGCGCTCGCCGCCGCTCAGCATGCTGGTCTGCTTGAAGACATCTTCGCCCCTGAACAGAAAGCGGCCCAGTACAGAACGGAGTACGCCCAGCTCCAGGCGATGTTCTTCGTAAAGTTCTTCTAAGACGGTGTTCTCGGGGTCAAAACTGATCTGCTGGGAGAAGTACCCCAGCTCGACACCGGCACCCCACTGAACAGATCCGCGGGAATCCAGCTGCCCAGCGAGGATTTTGAGCAGGGTGGTCTTACCGCTGCCGTTGGGCCCGAGGAGGGCGATGTGCTCGCCCCGCTGGACTTCAGCGGAGATCCCCCGCAGTACTTCTTTTTCCCCAAAGGATTTGCTGATCCTGTCGAGCACGAGCACCCTGTTGCCCGTGCGGCGTTTGGGTTCGAAGCGGATCACCATGCTGGGGTCATCCAGCACACGCTCAATCTCGGGCAGGCGGGCGAGTTTCTTCTCCATGCTCTTGGCCTGCCTGGCCCGGGTACCCGCCTTGAACTTCTGGATGAAAAACTCCATGCGGGCCCGCTCTTCCTGCTGGCGCTCGATGCTCTCTTCGATCTGCTGGAGGCGGAGCTCCCGCTGGGGAACGTACTGCGAGTAGTTGCCTTTGTACTGATAGAGTTTCTGACCCTGCAGTTCCCAGATCTGCTGGGCAATCTTGTCCAAAAAGTAGCGGTCATGGGACACCACGATGAACGCCCGCGGGTAAGAAGCCAGGAAGTCTTCCAGCCAGCGCGTGGCTTCCAGATCGAGGTGGTTGGTGGGCTCGTCCAATACTAAAAGAGACGGACGGTCCAGCAGCAAGCGGGCCAAGCTGATGCGCATCTGCTCCCCGCCGCTGAAGGTAACAAGGGGGCGCTCCAGGTCCTGCTGGGAAAAGCCAAGACCTGTGAGCACCTGGTTGATCTGGACATGATAATCATAGCCGCCCTGGTGTTCGAAGCGGTCCCGCAGCCGGGCGTAGCGCCCCAAAGCCTGCTCCATTTCGGGGCCGTGCTCTAGAGAGGCGAGCTCGTGCTCAATCTCCCGCAGGCTGTGTTCCAGGGCGATCTGTTCGGCAAAGGGTTCCCTCAAAAACTCCTCCAGCGACTGCTCCATCCCTGGAGGAAGCTGCTCCAAGAACCCTAAAGTGAAGCCGCCGGGGCAGGTTATGCGGCCCCGATCGGGGCTCAGCTCGCCGGCGAGCGTCTTGAGCAGAGTGGTCTTGCCCACGCCGTTGGCCCCCACGAGTCCAATGCGGTCGCTGGGGCCGATAACTGCGTTAATTTCACGCAGGATCAGTTCATCGCCGTAGTATTTCCACAGATCCTCGATGATCATTGCGCCTTTCCATCACCTGCCTCAGTAAATGCTCGTGCGCAGTGCCTGGCGCTCTTGATGCTTCTCTATGGCGATCTCAATCAAGCGGTCCAGCAGGGCCGGATAAGACAGTCCGGTGTGCTCCCAGAGTTTCGGGTACATGCTGATATGCGTAAAGCCAGGGATGGTGTTGATCTCGTTGAGGAGGACATTTCCCCCGCCGTCCACAAAGAAGTCCACCCGGGCCAGTCCTGAGCAGTCCACCGCCTTAAAGGCGCGGCAGGCGTACTC
>DURQ01000011.1 GCA_012840725.1 Bacillota bacterium | reverse complement strand
GGCGCTTCGCCCGTCGGCGCAGGACCCTTCAGCAGCTGCGCCGCAACATAACTGCTGCATTGGATCAGCTGCCGGAGCCAGTCTACCTTTTGGAAGCCGATTACCAGGCCTTAGTCGATGAACTGCGCCGGGAGAACGCCAGGCAGGAGGCGCAGGCGCGGCAGACCCAGCAGGAGCTGGAAGAATACTACACTCTCTGGGTGCATGAGGTGAAGACGCCCATCGCCGCAGCGCGCCTCCTTCTCCAGACCGGGGAGGGGGGCGAGAACGCCTCCGACCTTGAGCTGGAGCTCTTTAAGATCGAGCGCTACGTGGAGATGGTGCTGCAGTATCTCAGGGTGGAAAGCCCCTCTTCTGATCTGGTGATCCGCCACAGCAGCCTTGACGGGATCGTGCGCCAGGCAGTCCGCCGTTACGCGCCCCTCTTTATCCGCAAGCGCATCACCTTGGATTACCAGGGCGTTGATCTTGAGGTACTCACGGATGCGAAGTGGCTGGGGTTCGTCATCGAACAGCTTTTGGCCAATGCTCTCAAGTACACGCTTGAGGGGAAGATATCCATCTATCTCGAGCGCAGAGATCTGCCGACCTTGGTCGTCGAAGACACCGGGATCGGGATCGCACCGGAGGACCTGCCCCGCATCTTTGAAAAAGGGTATACGGGCGGTACGGGCCGGACTGACAGGCATTCAACGGGGATCGGCCTCTATCTCTGCCGCAGGATCCTGTCCCGTCTCGGCCACACGATCACCGTCGAGTCCAAGGTGGGCGAGGGGACGCGGGTTCTGATCGGTTTTCCTCCTGCGGAGGCCTTCCTGGAATAAGGACCTTACAGCGATGTAAGGTTGAGCGGGGAAATGTAAGCCAGTTCCATGGCTGGGCGTTTCTCCGCTTTGCTATACTCAGGGTGACCACAAGCGGTAAGGAGGTCCACACATGAACTTGTTAGAAGTAAAGAATCTGCGGAAAGTCTATACCACACGCTTTGGCGGCACCCAAGTTGAGGCACTGCGCAGTGTGTCCTTTGGCCTGGAGAAGGGGGAGTACACTGCGGTGATGGGCGAATCGGGCGCCGGCAAGACAACCCTGCTCAACATTTTGGCGGCCCTTGATCGGCCGACCAGTGGCGAGGTTATCTTAGGTGGACGCAGCCTGTCCGGTTTGAAAGACCAGGAACTAGCCGCATTCCGCCGCAGCAACCTGGGCTTTGTCTTTCAGGACTTCAACCTGCTTCCCACCTTCTCTCTGCGGGATAACATCCTGCTGCCACTGGTTCTGGCCGGGGAGAGTTACCGGGAGATGGAAAAACGCCTGCAGCCGCTCGCACGTAGGCTGGGCATCAGCGGGCTGTTGGCCAAGTTTCCCTACGAAGTCTCTGGGGGAGAGCAGCAGCGCGCCGCCATCGCCCGCGCCCTGATCACCGATCCCCAGCTTATCCTGGCCGATGAACCAACGGGAGCCCTGGACTCCAAGACCAGCGACAGCCTGCTGCGGCTCTTTGGGGAAATCAACGAGGCCGGCCAGACCATCCTCATGGTCACCCACAGCGTTAAGGCGGCGAGCCATGCAAAGCGGGTGCTGTTCATCAAGGATGGGGAGATCTTCCATCAGCTCTACCGCGGCGAGCTGTCCGTAACAGAGATGTATGAGAGGATTGCCGACACCCTCACCTTGCTGGCGACTGGCGGTGATGTCCGTGCCTAAGTTCTTCTACCCAAAACTGGCTCTGAGCAGCATCAAACGCCACCTTCAGCTCTACGGTCCCTACCTCTGCGCCAGTACGACTATGGTCAGCATGTTCTACATGATCCTCTTCGTGGCCGAGAACAGCGGGCTGTCAAAGATGCGCGGCAGCGAAGTCTTAGGACAGCTGTTGAGATTTGGTGTGGTTGTCGTCGGGCTGTTCGCCGTGATCTTCCTGTTCTACACTAACAGCTTCCTGGTCCGCCGGCGGAAGAGAGAGCTCGGCCTGTACAACGCCTTCGGGATGGAGAAACGCCATATCGCCAGGATTTTGGGCTGGGAAACGTTCTTCATCGCCCTTTTCAGCATCGCAGCGGGACTGGGGTCGGGCATCCTCTTCTCCAAGCTCATGCTTCTGCTGCTGTTCCGCATCCTGGAAGCGCCGATCCCCTTCGGCTTCGAGGTTCGGCTCGAAGCAGTGCTGATCACTGTCAAGCTCTTTTCCGCCCTGTATCTTGTGATCTTTGCCTTCAGCGTCTGGCAGGTGCGTTCAGCGCAGGCTGTGGAACTGCTCAAAGCTGAGGCGTTGGGTGAGCGTGAGCCAAAGGCCCGCTGGCTCCTGGCGCTCTTGGGGTGTGTGACTCTCGGTGCGGGGTACTATATCGCTGTGGTTGTGGCCGATCCTTTGGTCGCTCTGTTCTCTTTCTTTGTAGCGGTGATACTGGTCATCATCGGCACCTACCTTCTTTTTACGACAGGCAGTATCGCCCTGCTCAAGCTGCTGCGCCGCAGTAAGCCCTTGTACTACCGTCCCAAGCCCTTTATCGCAATCTCTGGTATGCTTCACCGGATGAAGCAGAACGGGGTGGGGCTTGCTAACATCTGCATCCTTTCCACCATGGTCTTGGTCACCATATCTACAACGGTCTCGCTCTATGTCGGGCTGGAGGATGTGCTGCGCACCAGGTACTCGCGGGAGATTGTGATTCGGCTGGACAGCTATGAACCGGAAGCGGTAGCCGCGGTGCAGGCCGGAACCGAAGCAGTCCTCTCCCGTCACGGGCTGGAGGCAGCGGAAAAGGCGGAGTACCGCTTCCTTTCCCTCACCGCGTTCCGGTCTGGCGAGAGACTGCTGACCGAGAAGGAGGTGGAGCCGGGACTTACGGGGGTGCGCACCAGCCTGCACTTCACTCCCCTGGAAGATTACAACCGCATGGTGCAGGAACCCGTGTCTCTGCAGGAAAACGAGGTCCTCGTGTACTCCAACCGAGGCATCTACGAACACTCCACTCTGGAGTTCTTGGGAAGAAGCTTCGCCGTAAAAGAAAAGCTGGCCAGCCTGCCTGGAGACGGCTTCAGCAGAACACAGACTTTCGCCAGCTACTATGTGGTGGTCCGGGATATGCAGGTCCTCGAGGAACTGCGCCGGAATCTGACGGAAACCGAGGGACGTTCAGCTCAAACCAGCTACATACGGGGGTTTGACCTCGACACCTCGGCGGAAGAAGCCGCTGCCGTCTACCGAGATCTGCAGGAGTCCCTGCCCCGTAAGGATCTGATTTGGGTGGAATCGCGGGACGAGGCGAGGCAGGAGTTCCTCGCGATGTACGGCGGCCTGTTCTTCCTGGGCCTCTTCCTGGGAACGCTCTTCCTCCTCGGCACAGTGCTGATCATCTACTACAAACAGATTACGGAAGGGTATGAAGACAGGCGGCGCTTTTCCATCATGCAGCAGGTTGGCATGGCTGGATCGGAAGTCAGAAGCGCTATCAGAGGCCAGGTGCTCTCGGTGTTCTTCCTGCCGCTGGCGGCTGCGGGAGTCCACATCATCTTCGCCTTCCCCATGATCACCAAGCTGCTGATCCTCTTCAACCTGACCAACACTGCTCTGTTTGCTGCCTGCACTGCAGTCACTTTCGCCGTGTTTGCCGTGTTCTACGCATGTGTCTATCTGGCAACGACCAAGGCGTACTACCGCATCGCTGCTGCATAGGAAAAGGGGCCTGCCCCGATGGTGCTTTCGCACCGGGCAAGCCCCTTTTTTTCTGCTGACTTCAGCTCAAAGCTTCCACAATATCCCCCAGGTTCTCCAGAACCAGGTCCGGCTGGACCTCGGAGTGGGCGAGATCTTCCCGCTGGGTTTCTCCGCTCAAGACCAGGAGGCCGACGATGCCTGCGGCCTTGGCCATGGCCATGTCAGTGTACAGGCGGTCGCCCACCATGGCGATGGTCTGGGGGTTCTCCAAACCGTACTTAGCCCTCAAGGCCTCGATCATCTCCGGATAGGGCTTGCCGATGATCTTTGGCTTGACGCCGGTGGAGGCTGTGATCAGTGCGATCATCGCGCCGCAGTCGGGGATGGGGCCCTCCGGAGTGGGGCAGTTGAAGTCGGGATGGGTGGCGATGAAAGGCACGCCTGCCCTGATCAGATCGCAGGCTTTTCTCAGCTTCTCATAGGTGAGCGTGAGGTCGAACCCGAGCACCACCGTCTGCGGGTCTTTATCGGTGAGGATGAAACCGGCCTCCTGGAACTCCTCTTCCAGGGCTGGAGTTCCCACCAGGTAAAGCTGGCGCGGGTAGTTGTGCTTTTTGAGGTAGTAGATGGTGGCCTGCCCGGAGGTGAACACCTGATCACCGGTGATATCTACTCCCATGCGCCGGATCTTCTCCAGGTAGTACTTGGGGTTCTGCGAGGAGTTGTTGGTGACAAAGATGAAACGCTTGTTAAGCCTGCGCATGGTCTCCACAAAGGGCAGCGACCAGGGGAAAAGCTTGCTGCCCAGATAAAAAGTTCCGTCTAGATCCAAAAGATAGGTGTCGATGTTCTGCAGCCTGTTCAAGGTTCTCCCTCCGTGCAAGTCTTGTTTTCCTTTACAACAGCAACTGAAATGTGTCATAATAGTAAGCACAATCGGCCGAAAAGGGCAGGGAACACAGTCATTATAGAATGGAGGCAGAGGAAAGTCAATCAGCCTGCGCTCAGCGAAGCAGGTTGGGCTCTGGTCCTTGACACTGAAAAAGTTGAAACAAAGGCCCTCGTCGGAACATTATTTCGCAAGCGCCGAGTGGTACTCCTGCGAAGGTAAAGGATAGGCGCAGGGACGCCGGTGGCACAGCAGAGGAGTTGTTGAGCGTGGAGCACGATGTGGAACTCTACGAAAAGGTGCATATCGCCTGGCTGTACTACATGGAGAACCTGACCCAGTCGGAGATCGCTGACCGCTTGGGACTCACCAGGCTTGCCGTCCACCGCATCCTGCAGAAATGCCTGCAGGAGGGTCTGGTGCATGTGGTGATCAACCATCCCCAGGTGTACTGTACCACATTGGGTTCGCAGTTGGAGACGGTCTTCGGCCTTCGGAACGCGCTCGTCATCCCAAGTTCCGGCGATCCCAATGTTTTGAAACGGAATTTGGGGACGGTCTCGGCGCGCCTTGTCGGACGGTACGTCACCAACGGAAGTACCATTGGAGTGGGCTGGGGTTCCACCATGGCAGAGACTGCCCGCCATTTTGAACGGAAGAACTATGACAATGTGACTGTTGTGTCGCTCTTGGGCGGCATGATCAAGAGTGCGGGGAACAACTCTTACGAAGTAGCCCTGCAGGTGGCCGAGGCCTTGAACGCGGTGTGCTACAACTACATGGCACCCATGTTTGTTGACACCCCGGAAGACCGGGAGGCCATCCAGCGGCTGCGGCATATCCAGGCAGTCCGACAGCTTGCCCGCAAGGCTTCGGTGGCAGTGATCGGTGCCGGCGAGGTCTCATCGGAGAGCACCTTCGTCAAGAGTGGAGTGATCACCGCTGCGGAAGTGGAGGAGCTCATGAAGGCCGGTGCTGTGGCCGACGTCCTCGGGAACTTCATCGATCTCAACGGGCGCTTGGTCGATGTGGAACTGAACCGGAGGGTAGTGGGGGCCAGCCTGGACGATCTGGCGGCCATCGAAAATGTCTTCTTGGTGGCAGGCGGTCTGCGCAAGGCTCAGGCGATCTCGGCCACCCTGCGGTCCGGCTGCGTCAACACCCTGATCACCGACGCAGCAACCGCTGAGCAGGTTCTGCAGCTAAATAGAGCTCTCTAGCCTTTCTGAAAATGTGAAGATGGGGAGGGGCCTCACCTGGCAAGGGTGGGGTCCTTTTTGATGCTCAACTTCGGGAGACGATTCTCCAGAGATTCTGATCTCGCGTTGAAAAAATGTTGCGCGATGGGAAGGGATTTCCCAACTTGCAACGAATTGGTTTTATGTATTTAGGCGCCAGGTTGATGGAACAGATAGGCGCTGGACCGGGAAGTGGCCGTATCATGGGTGTTTATGGTAATTTGGATCAGCCACCCTCTGCGCAGCCGCAGCGGGGAGCTGTTTTTTCTTGGTCTTTCTTGTTGAACATTTGTGATATTGGGGCAACAAAGTAACACGGAGCTGCACAAGCTGGGAGGTACAGAGATGAAAATAGCGATCGGTTCTGATCACCTGGGATTGTCCTTGAAACGCTTCGTCATGGACGTGCTCCGGGAGCACGGCGTTGAGTACGAGGATTTTGGGAGCTATAGTGACGAAGCCGTGGACTATCCTGACATTGGAGCGAAGGTGGCAGAAGCGTTGGCTGGCGGCGCCTTTGACCGAGGTATCCTGATCTGCGGCACGGGCATCGGTATGGCCATCGTGGCCAACAAAGTGCCGGGTGTGCGCGCCGCTGTGGCCCATGACACTTACTCGGCCGAGCGGGCCCGCAAGAGCAACGATGCCCAGGTGCTGGCCATGGGAGCCCTCGTGATCGGCCGGGAAACCGCCCGCAAGGTGGTGGAAGCCTGGCTGCCTGCGGAATTCCAGGGCGGCGGATCGGCCGCCAAAGTGGCGAAGATCGAGCAGCTGGACGAGAAGTACCGGAAATTGGGTTAGCAGAACAGCCGTCTCAAGGGAGGAGAGAGTGAAGTATGAAACGATTTGTGACCCTTCTCACTATCTGTGTGGTGC
>DURQ01000068.1 GCA_012840725.1 Bacillota bacterium | reverse complement strand
GAAGATCTCACCTCAGAGTACTTGGTACTCGTCTCCGGCAGGGACGGTGGGATCTTCTTCTATTTGTCTTGGACAAACTCCTGTCCTACAGTTACTTTACACTAGCGGCCGCGTGAGCCAGGTGCATGGAAGCCCTCCCCAAGGCAGATACTACCTCTGGAGGAGGCTGAAGGAAGTGAAAAGAAAGCACCTGTTTTTTGGTTTTATCCTGCTGGTACTGCTCCTGCTGTTCGGCCTGGGTGCCGGCCTTTACTCCCAGGCCAGCCGGGCCGCGGCCGAGTTCGAGGAGCAGAGGCCCAAACCCGGAGCCGCGCTGTATGATCAGGAAGGGCGGATCATCAAGCGCCTGGGCACCGGCTCCGTCTATGTCCCACTGGATTCGGCTCCCCGCGATCTGCAGAGAGCGGTGCAGTCGACCAACGACGCCCGTTCCGTCGGGGTCTACCTGGCACGGCAGATCATCGAACCCAAGGGTCTGTGGAGCCGCCTCCAGCTTGCCCTGCTGCCCAGTGTGATCCAGCGGCGCTACTCGGAACGGGAACGCTGGGAGCTGTTCCTGAACCAAGCCTATTTCGGTGAAGGTGCTGTGGGTATGGAGGCAGCCTCCCAAACCTACTTCCAAAAGCCTGTGCAGGAGATCAGCCTGGCCGAAAGCGCCCTCCTCGCCGCCCTGATCCAGGAGCCTGAAGCAGCTTCGCCCTTCCGCAATCCAGATAAGGCCCGGGAAATGCGGGCTTCAGTCTTAGCGGCCATGCGGGAAATGGGGCACATCAATTCGGATCAGGAACGAGAAGCGAATCAAGCTGAACTAAATGTGGAGCGCCGTGAGCCCGGGTACGCACATCACTTCTCTGACTATGTTGGCAGCCTCCTTGCCGATCAGCTCGGCCGGGATAGGGTCCTCCAGGGCGGCCTGCGCATCGCCACCACCATCGAGCGGGAGCTGCAGCTGTTGGCTGAAGAGATCATCGGGAGGTCCCCGACCGACGGAGCCCTGGTGGCGCTCAGCCCTGATGGGCGCATCCTCGCCCTGGTCGGCGGGCGCGAGTACAAACCAGAAAGCACCAATTTAGCCCTCAGCCGGGAGAACCAGGTGGGGAGCACCCTCCGCCCCCTGATCTACGCCGCCGGCCTGCAGGAAGACTGGGCCGTTAACCATCTCGTAGAGGACATCCAGCGCAAGTTCGACGAGCTGGAGGTGGAAAACGCGGGCGACCGCTACTGGGGCACCGTTACCATGAAGCACGCCCTGGTCATGGACCTGCACAACGCCGCGATCTGGACCCTGAACGAACTGGGACTGGACAAATTCGCTGAGCTGGCTCAGGCGGTTGGCCTTAAGCTCCAGCCTGAGAAGGAAAGCCTCGCCCTGGCCATGGGCGAGGTGCGGGATGGCCTTTCCCTGCTCCAGCTCACCGCCGCCTTCCTGCCTGCCGTGAACGAAGGTACGTACCAGTCCGTAAAGGCGTTCAGCGAGGTGAAGGACAGCTCAGGAAGGACTGTTCTCAAACCCGAGGAACAGCCGCCTGTCCAGGTCCTCACTCCCCAGCAGGCCTACCTGCTCACGGACATGCTCCTCCCGGCCACGGTCTATGGGAGTATCAGCGGGCTGGAAGTAGACTTCCCGGCCGCGTTAACCGCCAGCGCATCACGGGATGGCGGCAGCCATTGGGCCGTGGGCTACACGCCTGAACTCTTGGTCGGGGTTCTGCTCCGGACACCGGAAGAGACCGAAGAAGATGCCGGGTCCCGCCTCCTCGCCGGAGAGGTATGGCTCCAGTTTGTGCAGGGAGCGCGGGAGCTGATGAGCGCCGAAACCCAGGATAACGAAGAGGGCTCCCCAGAACAGCCTGCAGAAGAGTTCACGGTTCCAAAACATGTGGAGACCGGTGTTGCCATCGATGTCTTCACCGGCCTTCTGGCAAACGAGCGCTGCCCCCAGGTGGAAGTGGACGCCTTCATCGCGGGCACCAAGCCCACCCGCTGGGCGCCCTGCGCCCTGCCGCCTGAGCCCGAGCCGGAGCCTGCACCTGTCAGGCCCCGAGCACCGCAGCAGCAGGTTCCGGCTCCAGAGCCTGAACCGCAGCCTGAGCCGAAACCTGAACCGGTGCCTGAGCCAGAGCCTGAACAGCCCGAGGAACCCGTAGAACCGGTGCCAGAACCGGAGCCTGAGCAGCCCGAAGAACCCACAGAACCGGTGACCGAGCCTGAGCCTGCGCAGCCTGAAGAGCCCCTGCAGCCCGTGGAGCCGGAAGAACCCGAAGAAAACCAAGGTGGGAATGGCGGTTCACCCTGAATATAGAAAAACCCCAGACACAAGGCCTGGGGACCGCTTTTGAGTCTAGCGCTTGGAGAACTGAGGTGCTCTCCGGGCTTTCTTCAAGCCGTACTTCCTTCTTTCCTTCATCCGCGGGTCTCTGGTCAGGTAACCAGCCTGCTTCAGAGGTGTGCGCAGCTCTTGATCAACCGTGAGCAGAGCGCGGGCGATGCCGTGGCGGATGGCGCCTGCCTGACCGGTGATTCCACCGCCGTCGACGTTTACGACCACGTCGTATTTCCCATCGGTGTTGGTGAGCACCAGCGGCTGACGGACGATGGTGCGCAGCACTTCGCGGGGGAAGTACTCTTCAAGGGTCCTGCCATTTATGATCATCTTGCCGTTGCCCGGAAATAGTCTAACGCGGGCTACCGCTTCTTTTCTGCGTCCTGTTCCGCAGTAACTTTCCACCTTGCGAGCGACGTTCATTCTGACTGCCTCCCTTCATCTAGGGTTCTTGGCCAAGTGCCTAGTACTTCAGTTCGAGCTTCTCAGGCTGCTGAGCTTCATGGGGATGCTCGGGGCCAGCGTAGATCTTCAGCTTTCTGATCATCTGGCGGCCCAGCCGGTTGTGGGGAATCATGCCCCAAACCGCTGCCTTGATCACCCTTTCGGGATTGCGGTTCAACAGCTCGCCTGCAGTTGAGGACTTCAACCCACCGGGATATCCGCTGTAGCGGTAATACCGCTTGTTCAACAGCTTCTTGCCTGTGAGTTGAATCTTCTCAGCGTTGATCACGATGACGTGATCTCCGGTATCCACATGGGGAGTATAGATCGGCTTGTGCTTGCCCTTGAGGATGGCAGCGACCTGGGAAGCCAGACGTCCCAGGGTCTGTCCCTCGGCATCAACGACATACCATTTTCTTACCACTTCTTGTGGCTTTGCTGCATAGGTTTTCATGTCGGGATTTCCCCCCTTTATGTCCAACAATGATCTTATATGCAAGCCTGCTCTACCAGCGTACGGGGCTGGACGCTGTTAAAACGGGCTCCCAAAAAGCAAAATCGCCAACTTTTATCTTACAACACTCGCGGCTGCGTGTCAATATCCTATGCTCTCCAGGAACAGGCCGTGGGCAGGAGCGGTAGCACTGGCCAGACGCCTGTCCCGGTTGTGAAGGATATCTGCCGCATCCTCTCTGCTCAATCTGCCTAGACCGACATCTAGAAGAGTCCCCACCAGGTTGCGGACCATCTTGTAGAGAAACCCATCGGCGGTGAAGCGGATCAGAACCAGAGGCGGCGCCTGTTCCACTGTGACACTGTACATGGTGCGCACCGTCGTCTTGACGCTGCTGCCGCTGGCAGTAAAGGCAGCAAAATCAAGTTTTCCCACAAACAGCTTGGCGCATTCCTCCACTGCCTGCCAGTCGATGGGTTCCCGCACCCAGCAGGCGTAGCGGCGGAGGAACACGCTGGGAAACTCACCCTGGTATATCTGGTAGCGGTACGTCTTGCGTACGGCGCTGTAACGGGCGTGAAAGCCTTCTTGAGCCAGCCAGCTCTTCACCACCCGGATGTCCGGAGGAAGCAGGGCATTGAGCGCATAGGGCAGGCGTTCCACGGGAACGGTCAGCTGATCATCGCGGAAGCTTACCGTCTGCCCTTCGCTGTGCACCCCGGCATCGGTCCGGCCCGCCCCAGCGATGCGGATTTTGCCTCGCCTAAGCTTGGCAAGGGCATCCTCCAGTTCGCCCTGGATCGTGCGCTGGCCGACCTGTACCTGAAAACCGGCGTACTCCGTGCCGTCGTACTGCACAACTAAAGCATAGGTCTTCATAACCTGCTCCTCAGAAGAAGACTCCAACCACCACGGTGAAGGCAACCGCCACGCTCAGGGCAACCGCATCGATGCGCCCAAAGCGCAGCTCCCGGAACTTAGTTCGGCCCTGGCCCCCGCGGTAACCTCTGGCCTCCATCGCGATGGCCAGCTCATCGGCTCGGCGGAAGGCGCTGACAAAGAGGGGGACCAGTAGCGGGACGAGATTCTTCGCCCGCTGCATGAGGCCGCCGCTTTGAAAATCGGCGCCGCGGGCCATCTGCGCCTTCATGATCTTCTCCGTCTCGTCGAGAAGCGTGGGGATGAAGCGCAGGGCAATCGTCATCATCATTGCCAGCTCATGGGCTGGGACCCCGATCCGGCGGAAGGGGCCGAGCAGGCTCTCAATACCGTCTGTGAGCTGGATAGGTGAAGTGGTCAGCGTAAGGAGCGAAGTGCCCACGATCAAAAGCACCAGCCTGGTGCCCATCATCAAGCCCCTGGCAATACCTTCCCTGGTCACAGTGAGGAACAGGAAGCGGAACACCACTTCGCCTTCGGTGAGGAAGATGTTCAAACCAACGGTCAACAGGAGGATCATCAACAGAGGGCGCAGTCCCCTGAGGACAAAGCGCCAGGGCAGTTCCGAAAGGTGGATCACCGCGGCAATGGCCAGTGCGGCAAGGAGGTACCCGAGAAATCCATCAACGGTGAATAAGAGCGTGATCAAGAGCGCCGTACCGATGATCTTTGTGCGGGGATCAAGGCGGTGCACAACCGAATCACCCGGAATGTGCTGGCCGATGGTCAGGTCCCGGAATCTCATCTCTGTCCCCCCATTACCCGCAGGATCTCTTCTTCAGCTTCCTCCACTGTGAGGATGTCAGTGTTCACAGCCCAACCCATGGATTTCAGCTCATGCATAAGTTCGGTTACCTGCGGCAGTCCAAGCCCCAGTTCTTTTAAGGTTTCGGCCTGCCGGAACACTTCCACGGGAGTTCCATCCAGAGCTATCCTCCCCCGGTTCAAAACGATCAAGCGTTCAGCCAGGCGAGCCGCATCCTCCATGCTGTGGGTGACCAGGATCACGGTGATGCCCCGCTCCCGTTTTATGGCGCAGATCTCGTCGAGGATCTCCTCCCGCCCTTTTGGATCGAGGCCGGCCGTGGGTTCATCGAGAATCAAGGTCCCGGGTTCCATAGCCAGAACTCCGGCGATGGCCACTCTCCGCTTCTGGCCGCCGCTCAGTTCGAAGGGTGACTGGTCCTTCAGCTCCTCAAAGTCCAAGCCAACATACGCCAAAGCGCGACGCACACGCTCCACAACTTCCTCTTCGGGCAGGCCGGCGTTGCGGGGGCCAAACCCCACGTCTTCCAGCACGGTCTCACCGAAGAGCTGGTGCTCTGGATACTGAAACACCATCCCAACCTTCTGGCGGATAGCGCGCAGCTGGGTTCCCTTGGCCGTCAGGTCTACCCCATCAACCCAGACCCTCCCCGATGTGGGCAGCAGCAGGCCGTTAAAATGCTGGATCAAGGTGGATTTCCCCGAACCGGTGGCACCGATGATAGCTACGAACTCGCCATCCTGGATCTCCAGACTTACGTCCGTGAGAGCGGTCGTCTCCATGGGAGTCCCTTCCAGGTAGCGGTAGAAAACGTTCTCTAATCGGATGGACATAGCTGCATCACCATTTCCTTGACTGTTAGAACGCCCTCGGGAATGGCCAGGCCGCGGTTTTTCAGGCGGCGGGCCAGGTCAGTGACCTGGGGAACGTCCAGGTTCAGCCCGCGCAGAAGCTCCGCCTGGCTGAACACTTCCCTCGGGCTTCCCTCGAGGACAATGCGTCCTTGATCCATGACCACCACCCGATCGGCGGCGATCACCTCGTCCATGTGATGGGTGATGTGCAGAACCGTGATGCCCTCCTCCTGGTTCAAGCGCTGAATGGTGCGCATCACTTCCCGCCGCCCAGCCGGATCGAGCATGGCGGTGGGTTCGTCCAGCACAATGCACTTGGGGCGCATGCTGATCATGCCGGCGATGGCTACTCTCTGCTTCTGCCCGCCCGACAAGCGGTGTGGTGGATGAAGGCGGTAAGGCAGCATGTCCACAGCTTCCAGAGCCTCCGTGACCCGGCTGCGGATCTCTGCGGACGGGATGCCCAGATTCTCCGGTCCGAAGGCCACATCTTCTTCTACTGTGGTGGCCACCAGCTGGTTATCGGGGTTCTGAAAGACCATTCCCACTCTCTGCCTGATCTCCCAAACATGCTCGGGGTCACTGGTGTCCAAACCGTCCACCAAAACCCGGCCTGAGGTCGGAGTGAGCAGCGCATTGACATGCTTGGCCAGTGTGGACTTGCCCGAACCGTTGCGGCCCAGCACGGCGACGAACTCGTGCTCGTGAATTTCCAGGTTCACATCGGTCAAAGCCTGCCAGCCGGCGGCCTGACCGTGGGCATAAGTGAAGCTGACATTAGAAAAGCGGATCAATGGCTCCTTCATCCTACCACCCCAATTCCCAAAAAAAACGCAGAGGAGGCTCCTCTGCGACCTTGTCCGTATCCCCTAGACCCATTCGATAATCGCCATCGGTGCCGCATCACCACGACGAACACCGGTTTTGATGATCCTGGTGTATCCTCCGTTGCGATCAGCGTAGCGAGGAGCCACTTCGTCAAAGAGCTTCTTTACCGCAGTGGGATCCAGTAAGAACGCAGCTGCCTGCCTCCGGGCAGCGAGATCTCCCCTCTTCCCCAATGTTATCATTTTGTCTGCTAGGGGTTTGATGCTCTTGGCTTTCATTTCGGTAGTCTCAATGCGGCCGTGCAGCACCAGGCTCGTCACCTGGTTGCGGAGCAGTGCCTTCCGGTGGCCGCTCGTCCTCCCCAGTTTCCTGAGTCTCATCTTGCTCACCTACCTCATTCATCAGATTTGCGCAGGGAGAGCCCCAATTCGGCCAGCTTTTCCTTGATCTCGGCCAGGGACTTCTTGCCCAAGTTGCGCACCTTCATCATGTCTTCTTCTGTTTTGCGAATGAGCTCATCAACGGTGTTGATGCCAGCTCGCTTGAGACAGTTATAAGACCGCACGGAAAGATCGAGCTCCTCAACGGTCATCTCCATGAGGCGGTCGATGTTCTCCTCTTCTTTCTCCACCATGATCTCAACCTTGTCCACGTCATCAGCCAGATCTGTGAACAGCTTGAAATGCTCCATCAAGATCTGGGCCGCCAGGCTCACGGCGCTGTCTGGTGCGATGGTACGGTTGGTCCATACCTCCAGGACCAGGCGGTCGTAGTCCGTGATCTGCCCGACGCGGGTGTCTTCCACTGTGTAGACAGCCTTGGTGACGGGAGTGAAGATAGAATCTACGGGGATCAGGCCGATGGGGTGATCAGGGCGCTTGTTGCGCTCCGCGCTCACATAACCCCGGCCCCTGGCCACGGTAAGATCCATCTTCAGTTCAGCGCCTTCCTGCAGGGTAGCGATGACCAGATCAGGGTTGAGTATCTCCACTGACGGATCAGTGGAAATGTTCCCGGCCAGAAGCGGCCCGGGGCCTTTGGCTTCTACCCTGATGGTCACGGGATCCTCCCCGTGAAGCTTGACAAGGAGCTTCTTCAGGTTCAGCACTATATCGACAGTGTCTTCCACAACCCCTTCGATGGTGGAAAACTCATGCAAGACTCCATCTATGTGGACAGAAGTGACTGCGGTGCCCGGAAGCGACGAGAGCAGAATGCGGCGCAGGGCATTGCCCAGGGTTAGGCCGTACCCGCGCTCCAACGGTTCTACGACAAACTTGCCGTAGTCGTCCGTGAGCTCTACCTTCTCAATTCTTGGCTTTTCTATTTCAATCATAGTTCCTGCACCCTCCTTTACGACCGAACGCCGGGGTGGAACCTATTATACCCTGCGTCGTTTCGGTGGACGGCAACCGTTGTAGGGGATGGGAGTCACGTCCTTAATGGTAGTCACCTCAAGTCCTGCAGCTTGAAGAGAGCGAATGGCAGCCTCCCTTCCTGCACCAGGTCCTTTAACATATACGCTAACCTCGCGCACCCCGTGCTCCATGGCGGCTGCGGCTGCCTGCTCGGCGGCCAAGCCAGCGGCAAAGGGAGTGCCCTTGCGCGAGCCTTTGAAGCCGGCATTACCAGCACTTGCCCAGGAAATTACGTTGCCCTGGAGATCACTGATGGTGACGATGGTGTTGTTGAACGTCGAACGAATGTGAGCGATGCCAACAGGAATATTCTTCCGCTCCTTGCGGCGGGTCCGTTGGCCTCTGCGCGGTCTTGCCATTTAGCTTGCCTCCTTTCTTCTCAGGCTATTTCTTCTTGCCTGCTACGCGCTTGGGACCCTTGCGCGTCCTGGCATTGGTCTTGGTGCGCTGTCCACGCACGGGGAGACCCCGGCGGTGACGAATACCACGGTAGCAACCGATGTCGCGCAGCCGCTTGATGTTCATGTTCACTTCCCGGCGAAGGTCGCCTTCCACCAGGAACTGCTTCTCGATGATTTCACGGATCTGGTTGGCCTGTTCCTCACTCAGATCCCGCACGCGAGTATCGGGATCGATGCCGCACGCTTGGACGATCTTCTCCGCCGTGCTGCGGCCGATGCCGTAGATATAAGTGAGGCCGACGACTACCCGCTTGTCGCGCGGTAGATCCACACCTGCAATACGTGCCATCTATCTGGACACCCCCTCGTTAATTATCCCTGCTTCTGCTTATGCCTCGGGTTCTCGCAAATGACCATGACACGACCTTTGCGCCGGATGATCTTGCATTTCTCGCAAATCGGCTTGACAGAAGGTCTCACTTTCAAAACCTAGCGCCCCCTTTGCACGCCGCAGCAGTAACTGCCATGCCGCTGGCTATTTCTTGCGGTACGTGATTCTTCCCCTGGTCAGATCGTAGGGAGATAGCTCAACTGTTACTCTATCGCCTGGCAGAATCCGGATGAAGTTCATCCGCATCTTGCCGGAAATGTGAGCAAGAACTTTGTGCCCATTCTCTAATTCTACACGAAACATAGCATTTGGCAACGGTTCAATTACCGTACCCTCAACTTCAATGGCATCATCCTTGGCCATGAGCTGCATCCTCCTTTCTCTCTTCCTCCTCGCCGCTGTGCCGTTCAATGAATGCCCGAATGGCCTTGTCATCGAGCTTCCCGCCATCAAGCACCGCTTGGTGAATCACCAAGTGCCTGATGTTCTTTCTCTTCGGGCGGCTGACTCTGCGCACCAAGCCATCGGCTACACCCACGAAGCTGTCATCATAGAACTGAACCACCACATACCTGCGACCCAAGTCTCTTCCCTGTCTTGACGTCACCAATTGTCCGACTTGCAAGAGTCTCATTTCATCTCTCCTACAAAACCGTAAGAATCACGGGGCCATCCTCAGTAACAGCAACCGTGTGTTCGAAATGAGCTGACCAACACCTATCCCTTGTGACCACCGTCCAATGATCAGCCAAAACCTCCACTTGGTAGCCCCCCACGTTGACCATGGGCTCAATCGCCAGGGTCATGCCCGGCTTAAGGCGTGGGCCCCTCCCTGGAGGACCAAAATTCGGAATCTGTGGTGCTTCATGCATCTGCCGTCCAATTCCATGCCCGACAAAGTCGCGGACCACGGAGAACCCGTGTGACTCCACATGGCTCTGCACAGCGTGGGAAATGTCAGAAAGGCGGTTACCAACCTGCGCTTGTTCGATGCCGAGGAACAATGCTTCTTCTGTTACGGCGAGCAGTCTCTGAGTCTCGGGAGCCACTTCGCCCACAGGGTACGTCCAGGCGCTGTCGCCACAGAAGCCATCCACAAAAGCGCCAATGTCTACGCTGATGATCGATCCCTCTTCCAAGACCACATCCCTGCTGGGAATGCCGTGTACCACCACCTCGTTTACCGAGGCGCAGATGGAAGCGGGATACCCGTGATAACCTTTGAACGCTGGAACTGCATTGTGTCTGAGCAAAAACTCTTCGACGGCCCGGTCCAGGTCCCAGGTGGTGAGGCCGGGCTTGACCAGTTCCCTCACCAATGCGTGGGCTTCAGCCACCACCCGGCCAGCCCGCCGCATGGCTGCCAGTTCCTCAGCAGATTTTAGGATGATCACCGCGCTTCACCGACCCTGCGGGGGTTCACCAACCGCCGCAGGTACAGCTCTACATCGGCGAACACTTCACCGATAGGACGCTGCCCGTCGATGCTGTACAGGCGGCCGCCCTGGCTGTAATAGTGGACAACGGGATGAGTCTGACGCATGTAAACCAACATCCTGTTGCGTGCCGTCTCTTCCGTGTCGTCGACGCGGCGGTACAGCTTCCCGCCGCAGCTGCTGCAGGTCTCCTCTTGCGGCCCGCTGCCGTCAAACTGGTAGATCGCACCGCAGCTGCTGCACATCATCCGCCTGGCGATCCGAGCAATAGCTTCCTCAGGGTCGATGCGGATCTCCAAGGCCATCTGCACATCCAGATTGTTCTGGGCCAAGCGCTCATCCAAGGCGATGGCCTGACGCACAGTGCGGGGGAATCCATCAAGGATCCAGCCCTGAGCGCAGTCATCCCTGCTGAGGCGTTCCGAAACCATGTCAATGGTGAGTTCGTCTGGGACCAATTCTCCCCGGCGCATGTAGGACTCGATGGCCCGGCCCAACTCGCTTCCCGAGGCCACTGCGTCCCTGATCAAGCTTCCCGAGGCGATGTGGGGGATGCCGTATCGTTCTGCGATCAGATCCCCCTGAGTCCCTTTGCCTGCTCCTGGCAAGCCCAGCAACACCAAACGCATCCGCTTATCTCCTCCTTCTACTTCAAGAACCCCTCATAGTGTCTCATGAGCAGATGCGCTTCGAGCTGCTGCATGGTATCAAGCGCAACACCGACCATGATCAAGGTTCCGGTACCACCGAAGAAGAGGATATTGGAAGGGATCCGCGTCACTGCTGCAACCACAAACGGCAGTATCGCGATTACCGCCAAAAAGACGGCTCCAGGCAGAGTGATCCTGGAGAGGATCCTGTCCATGTAGTCGGCAGTGGGCTTGCCTGGGCGGAGTCCAGGTATGAACCCTCCGTTTTTCTTCATGTTCTCGGCAACCTCTGAAGCGTTGAAGGTTACCGCGGTATAAAAGTAGGTGAAGAAGAACACTAGAATCACAAAGATCAAGTTGTACCCAAAGGTGCCGTAGTCCAGATAGCGTTCGACGAAACCCTTCACACCCGGGATAAACTGAGCCAGGGTCAGGGGGAAGGTGAGCACCGAAGAGGCGAAAATGACGGGAATGACGCCCGCTTGGTTCACTTTCAGAGGAATGTGGGTGGACTGGCCACCATACATCCTGCGCCCAACAACCCGCTTGGAATACTGTACAGGCACCCTGCGCTCGCCCTGCGTGACCAAGACTACGGCGGCGATGACGCCGATGGTGATCAACAGGTAAGCGATGACGCTGATCACATGCAGCTCACCCGCTCCGACAGCGCGGAAAGCGTTGAGCCAAGTGGTGGGCATAGCAGCCACGATGTTCACGAAGATGAGCAGTGAGATGCCGTTGCCGATACCCTTCTCAGTAATCTTCTCGCCCAGCCACATGGTGAACATGGTGCCGGCGGTCAGGGTCAGCATGATCAGGGTCAACCCGAAGAAGCTCGGATTTGAGGTAACACCCCAGTTGCGCGCCATGACCGTGGTGCCGAAGGCCTGGATGAAAGCGAGGACGACGGTGGCATAGCGCGTGTACTGAGCAATGATCTTCCGGCCTTCAGGGCCTTCCTTCTGCAGTTCCTCCAGCTTGGGGATGACGATGGTGAGCAGGTTCAAGACGATGGAAGCCGTGATGTAGGGGCTGACGCCCTGCGCGAACACGGTGAACCTTTCCAGCGCTCCCCCGGTAAAGAGGTTCAAGAAGCCGAAGATGTTCCCTCCGTCAATACCCAACTGCCTGGCCAGTCCCACCGCATCCACTCCGGGAACAGGCACGAAGGAACCGATCCGGTAAACAGCCAGCAGAGCAGCGGTGTACAGGATTCTGCGCCGTAAATCGGGGATCTTGAAGGCATTTCTCAACGCACTCAGCAACTAGATCACCTCAACTTTGCCGCCAGCCTGTTCAATCTTGGCTGCTGCCGAATTTGTGAAACGATGGGCCTTCACCGTCAGCGCCTGTCTGAGCTCGCCGTTCCCGAGGATCTTGATCCCATCGAAGGCGTTTTTCACAAGGCCGGATTCAACGAGGAGTTCAGGAGTGACCACTGTTCCCGCTGCAAACCTGTTCAGGTCCTCCAGCTTCACCTCGGCGTACTCTTTTCTCAAGACATTATTGAAGCCGCGTTTCGGCAGCCTTCTGACCAGTGGCATCTGCCCACCTTCAAAGTACGGGCCCTTACCGCCGCCAGAGCGCTGCCCCTGTCCCTTATGACCCCGTCCAGAAGTCTTGCCCCAGCCGGAGGCCATGCCGCGGCCTACTCTCTTCCGCTTATGCGTGCTGCCTTCTGCGGGTTTAAGTTCATGAAGCCGCACACTTACACCCCCTCTTATTCTGCTACTTCTTCCACTTCCACCAAGTGCTGGACTTTGTGGATCATTCCCCGAATGGCGGGGGTATCGTCATGGACTACAGAGGCGCCCAGTTTCTTCAAACCGAGGGCTGCGACTGTGTCTTTCTGGTCTTGAGCGTAACCGATCGCGCTCTTTTTGTACGTGATCTTAAGCTTCGCCACAACTTTCGCCCCCTAACCTACGATTTCTCCAGGATTCCTGCCGCGGAGCCTGGCCACCTCTTCCACGGTTCGCAGGGCCTTCAAGCCCTCAATGGTAGCCCGGACAACGTTGATGGGGTTAGAGGAACCAAGAGACTTGGTCAGAACGTCCCGGATGCCCGCGGACTCCATCACAGCGCGCACGGCACCGCCGGCGATCACGCCAGTACCCTCAGAAGCTGGCTTGAGCAGCACTCTAGCACCGCCATAGGTCTGCACAACTTCGTGGGGGATCGTGGTACCCACGATGGGCACGTTGATCATGTTCCGCTTGGCGTCTTCTGTAGCCTTGCGGATGGCTTCCGGCACTTCCTTGGCCTTGCCCAGGCCTGCTCCTACCCGTCCGTTGCCGTCGCCCACAACGACCAGGGCGCTGAACGAGCGGGTCCGTCCGCCCTTGACCGTCTTCGATACAGGATTGATATTTACTAAGCGCTCCTGCAGCTCCGCGCCACTTGTTTCAGTTCTTTTTGACAAGTTCGTTTCCCTCCCTCGCACCTAGAATTCCAGGCCGCCTTCACGGGCACCTTCTGCCAGGGCAGCGATCCTGCCGTGGTAAATGTACCCGCCGCGATCAAAGACCACTTTCGTAATGCCTTTCTCCAAGGCACGCTGTGCTACAACCCGCCCGATCTCTTTGGCCGCTTCCGCATTTCCCGTGGACGCCAACTTGGCACGCAGCTCAGGCTCAACAGAGGAGGCGGACACGAGAGTATGTCCGATGCTGTCATCGATGATCTGGGCGTGAATGTGGTGCAGACTCCGGTACACATTGAGGCGCGGGCGCTCAGGCGTTCCAACAACGCGCTGCCTCAAGCGACGATGCCTTTTTTCCCTGGCTTCACGCCGACTGAGTTTGGCCATCTGTAACCCTCCTTTAAGCTCTAAGCTTTACCTGTTTTACCGGCCTTGCGGCGGACTTTTTCGCCTTCGTAGCGAATACCCTTGCCCAGATAAGGCTCGGGCCTTCTCACGTCGCGGATGTTGGCAGCCGTCTGGCCGACCAGTTCCTTGTCAATACCCTTGACGGTGATCTTGGTCGGTGCAGGCACCTCGATCTCAATGCCTGGAGCCGGCTCCATTTCTACTGGATGGGAGTAGCCCACGGTCAAGACCAGCTTATTGCCCTGCTTGGCCGCCCTGTAGCCTACCCCAACGATTTCTAAGTTGCGAGAAAATCCCTCCGTTACACCCTTAACCATGTTGGCAATCAGCGCACGCGTTAGGCCGTGGAGGGAGCGATGTTCTTTCTCGTCGCTGGGCCTGGTGACAACGATGGACCCGTCCAGAACTTGCACGTTCATCTCTGGATGGAGTTCCCTGCTCAGCTGCCCTTTGGGCCCTTTGACCTCGATCAAGCTGCCGTTGAGCGTCACTTCAACGCCAGCCGGAATCTTGATTGGAGCTCTTCCGATTCTGGACACCTAACTTCCCTCCTTTACCACACGTAGCAGATTACTTCTCCGCCGATGCCTTCCTTGCGAGCCTGCCGGTCAGTGACAATGCCCTTGGACGTGGAAAGAATGGCCACGCCAAGCCCGCCGAGGACCCGGGGTACCTCTTCCTTCGAAGCATAGACTCTGGACCCAGGCTTGCTGATGCGCTTGAGCCCTCTGATCACCGAACCCTGAACGGGGTCGTACTTCAGGAATACCCTGATCACACCCTGGTTGCTGTCTTCGATGACCTTGTAGTCTCTAATGAAACCCTCGTCCTTAAGGATGCGAGCCAGCTCTTCCTTAAGCTTGGAACGGGGAATATCGACCGATTCGTGCTTCACGGAACTTGCATTCCGGATCCGTGTGAGCATATCCGCAATTGGATCTGTCATTACCATTCAGGAAACCTCCTTTCGGATGCTGCATCCCTCAAATGGGCCATCCCTACCAGCTGGACTTGGTCACTCCTGGAATCTGCCCTTCGCTGGCCAGTTTCCGGAAGCAGACGCGGCACATTTGGAAGCGGCGCATGTAGCCACGGGGACGCCCGCAAATTCTGCAACGATTATGGCGGCGCACTTCAAACTTCGGATCGCGCTGCGCCTTGAGAATCATTGACTTCTTCGCCACATTATCTCTCCTCTCAGCTTCTAAACGGCATACCCATGAGCTTCAAGAGTTCGTAGGCTTCCTCGTCAGTCTCGGCTGAAGTCGCGATGGTTATCATCAATCCCCTGACCTTGTCGATCTTGTCGTAGTCGATTTCAGGGAAGACCAGCTGCTCGCGCAGGCCCAGACTGTAGTTGCCCCTCCCGTCGAAGGAGGACGGGGACACGCCGCGGAAGTCGCGAATGCGAGGCAGGGAGACACTGACCAGCCGGTCGAAGAACTCGAACATGCGGTCACCGCGCAGGGTAACCTTGCAGCCGATAGCTGTGCCTGCGCGCAGTTTGAAAGCGGCTACGGACTTCTTTGCATAGGTGATCAGCGGTTTCTGGCCGGAGATCGCTTCGAGGTCGCGTGCAGCTGCTTCCAGTGCCTTGGGATCCTGCGTGGCTTCGCCCACACCTATATTCAGGACTATCTTTTCAAACCGGGGTACCTCCATCACGTTCTTGTAGCCGAACCGCTCCATGAGCGCTGGTACCACTTCGGTCTGGTATTTTTCCTTCATTCGTACCAAGAGAACTTCCCCCCCTTTTCAATCAGCTGACAGTGCCTAGTTGATCGCTCTGCCGCATTTCTTGCAGAGGCGCTGCAGCTTCCCGTCTTCTGAACGCTCGCGCCTGATTCTTGTTGGACCCTTACAGCTGGGGCAAACCAGGGCAACATTCGAAGCATTGATTGGCCCGGGCTTGTCGATAATGCCCCCCTGCGGATTGGTCTGGGTAGGTTTGGTGTGCTTCTTCTGTATATTAACGCCGTCGACGATAACCCTGCCCGTTTTGGGGAAGACTTCCAGAACCTTGCCCCTCTTTCCCTTGTCATCGCCGGTAAGCACTGCTACGGTGTCACCGCGCTTGACATGCAATTTGGCCACTGCCCATCCTCCTTTCCCCTAGAGAACTTCAGGAGCCAGAGAGACGATCTTCATGAAATCCTTTTCCCGCAATTCTCTAGCCACAGGCCCAAAAATACGGGTCCCTCTCGGATTGCCCTGATCATTGATAATAACTGCTGCGTTTTCGTCGAAACGGATTAAAGAACCATCGGAGCGTCCGTACTGTTTGCGTGTCCTGACCACGACGGCCTTTACGACGTCACCTTTTTTGACAACGCCACCAGGAACCGCGGACTTGACGGTGGCAATGATCACATCGCCCACCTTGGCATACCGCCGTTTAGAGCCGCCAAGGACTCGGATGCATAGGATCTCTCTTGCACCGGTGTTGTCAGCGACTTTTAAACGACTCTCTTGCTGGATCATGGTAGCTCCTCCTTCCCTTGCCTGTTTTCTTCAACTAACGGGCCTTCTCGACAATCTCCACTACCCGCCAGCGCTTATCTCTGCTCAGGGGCCTGGTCTCCATGATGCGCACCCGATCGCCTACGGAGCACTCATTGGCCTCATCGTGCGCCTTAAACTTGATCGTCTGGCGCATAGTCTTGTTGTACAGAGGATGACGGACAGTCCGCTCTACAGACACGACAACGGTTTTGTCCATTTTATCGCTGACGACGACTCCTACTCGAGTCTTTCGCATTCTTCTCTCTTTATCCACCTGCGTTCCTCCCTTCTCAGACCTTGGGAACCCGAGCTTACCTGATGTTCAGTTCACGCTCGCGAATGATGGTCTTGACCCGCGCAATGTCTTTGCGCACAGCGCTGATGCGCATCGGGTTATCCAATTGACCAGTAGCCAGTTGAAACCTCAGGTTAAAGAGCTCTTCCTTCAACTCACCTAATCTCGCTTCCAACTCATTCGGGGAAAGCTTGCGGATATCTTTAGCCTTCACTTGCTTCACCACCTG
>DURQ01000067.1 GCA_012840725.1 Bacillota bacterium | reverse complement strand
TCGATCCGCACGCCTGATCCCGCGGAAGGCCCGAAGCGAGAAACGCATGTTCCAGAAGATTCTGATCGCCAACCGGGGTGAAATCGCCCTGCGCATCATCCGTGCCTGTCGGGAACTGGGCTTGGAGACCGTTGCCGTCTATTCCGAGGCAGATCGGGGCGCCCTCCATACGAAGGCCGCGGACGAAGCGGTCTGCATCGGCCCGGCCCCTTCCAAGCTGAGCTATCTCAATCCCCAGAACATCCTGGCCGCAGCCCTATCTCGCGGCGCCGATGCCGTCCATCCGGGCTGTGGCTATCTGAGCGAGGATGCCCTTTTCGCCGAAATGTGCCGGGCTCACAACCTTCTGTTCATCGGGCCGCCCGCATGGCAGCTGGAGCTGCTGGGAGACAAGGTGCGGGCCAAAGAGGTTATGCGGACTGCAGGCGTGCCTGTTATTCCCGGCCGCGGAGCCGTCTCCAGCCATGCCGAGCTGGTTGAAGCCGCAGAGGAATTGGGCTATCCCGTCTTGATCAAAGCCACGTCGGGAGGGGGCGGGATCGGCCTGCGTCTGGCCAGGGATCAGGGCGAACTGCTGCGGGGCTTCGATGAGGTTCGTGCCCAGGTGCGGGCCGCCTTTCAGGCTGATGGGGTGTATCTCGAGAAGTACCTGAGACCCGTCCGCCATATCGAGGTGCAGGTATTGGGGGACAGCTTCGGCAGCCTGGTGCACTGCGGTGAAAGGGAGTGTTCGCTCCAGCGCAGGCATCAGAAGCTTCTGGAAGAATGCCCTTCTCCTGCTGTCTCCGGGCCTCTGAGGGCTAGCCTTACTGCCGCTGCCCTGAAGGCGGCTGAAGCTGTGGGCTTCTGCGGTACTGGAACCGTGGAGTTCCTGCTGGATGAGGCAGGAGATTTCTATTTCTTGGAGGTGAACCCGCGCCTGCAGGTAGAACACCCCGTGACGGAGCTGGTCTACGGATTGGACCTGGTCAGGGAGCAGATCCGGCTGGCTGCCGGGGAACCCCTTGGCTACCAGCAGGGGGATCTGTTGCCAGCGGGGCATGCCATCGAGTGCAGGATCAATGCTGAGGATGTGCGCACGTGGCGCCCTGCCCCCGGTGCCATCAGCAGGCTTGTGGTCCCTGGAGGGTTTGGCGTGCGCTGGGACAGCCACGTTTTCCAGGGATACTCCGTTCCGCCTTTCTACGATTCCCTTCTCGGCAAGTTGATCGTCTGGGGAGCGACGCGGGAGGAGGCCATCGCGCGCATGGCACGGGCCCTTGACGAACTGATTCTGGAAGGCCTTCCCACCACCATCCCCTTCCACAGGGCGACCATGCGCCATGCGGGCTTCCGGGCAGGATTTTACAGCACGGATTCGGCCGATCAGTGGCTGCGGGAAACGGAAATTGTACGATAAGGAATTGTTTGGTATAATAGCGAGAAGGAGGTGTGGATCATGTCTGATAACGAACGCCGCACTGAGTTGGGTGATCTGACGATTGCCAATGAAGTGGTGGGGATCATTGCCGGTTTGGCTGCTTCTGAAGTACCCGGCGTGGCTGGGATGAGCGGCGGAATCGCCGGCGGAATCGCTGAGATCCTCGGGCACCGGAGCTTGTCCAAGGGCGTTAAAGTGGATGTTGGTGCACACGAGTGTGTGATCGACCTGTATGTGATCATCGAATATGGTTACAGCATTCCAGAAGTGGCAGCACAGATCCAGGAAAATGTGAAACGTGCCATCGAAGTGATGACGGGACTTGATGTGATGGAGATCAACCTGCATGTGGTGGACGTGCATTTTCCCCAAGAGAAGAAGGGGGAAGAGGAGCAGCCGCCCGCAGTTAGGGGGAAGTGACATGACTCTGCTGGACCGGGTATTCCTGGGTATCTGTGCTCTGGTACTGGTCGTCTTCGCAGGGCTGATCACAGCCAGCCTGTTTGGGAGTGAGACCCTCCTGGCGTGGTTGTCTGCGCCCAGTTTTGGGTTTGACGGGGCTCTGGTGGCGATCATCCTCCTGCTTCTGGCTGCCTATCTAGTGGTGATCATCGCCAGGGTAGAGGTTAAGCGGTTCATCGTTTACCCCCGCGAACTTGGCACCGTGCGCATCAGTGCTGATTGCGTGGAGAGCCTCATCGTTGAAGCGGCATGCCAGATCTCCGGCGTGGAGCAGGTGCGCGCTTCCTTCACGGACGTGGTGAACCCCAGAGTGAATCTGAAGGTTACAGCCTATCCCGATTACAACCTGGGTGCGCTTTCTGAGGAGATTCAAGCCACGGTGAAGGCGTATGTCGAGAAGACAGTGGGAGTGGTGATTCAAGAGATCGAGGTTTCGGTTGTGGGGATTTCCAAAAAGACCGACACCGAGTTCCCCGGGATAGCTTAGGGGGGTGTGCGCGATGAAGGAAAGGTTAGCAGCCGTCTTAAGTGCCCACATGGGCAAGATCTTCGGTTCACTGCTCGGCCTTATTGTCGGCTGGATATTCATCGCCTACGGGGTGCTCAAAGGCCTTTTTGTGGTGCTCTGTATCGCAGCCGGCGTCTTTTTTGGAGCGGTGTTAGATTCTCCCAAGGGGTCGGACGGGTTTTTCGGACGTTTTTTGAGGTGATAGCACTTGAGTAGAAGGTTGGCGCGCCAGGTTGCTTTTCAGACTCTGTTTCAGATAGATTTGGCCAGCAGCGATGTGGATACGGCCCTGGAACAGAGATTGGCAGATATCGAACTAGATGAAGAAAACAGAGAGTATGTAGAAAGAGTGGTGCGCGGAGTCACCGAGCAGCAGCGTGCCATTGACAACCAGATAGCAGCCGTGTCTAAGGGCTGGCATGTACACCGCCTTGGTTTTGTGGACCGGAGTATACTGCGGTTGGCTATCTATGAAATCGTTTTTGTAGATGAGGTCCCGGTGCGGGTTGCTGTCAACGAGGCAGTGGAGCTGGCCAAGGAGTTCGGCGATGAAGAGTCGCCGAAGTTCGTCAACGGTCTGCTCGGCACCGTCGTCCGGGATGGAGGCTTTGAATGAGAGTCTTTCTGGGTATCGACACCAGTGCCTACACCACCTCGCTGTGCCTGGTGGGAGAAGATGGAAGGATTCTTGCCGATGAACGCATCGTCTTAGAGGTAGCTTCTGGTTCGCGAGGATTGCGCCAATCAGAAGCTTTATTTCAACATGTGAAGAATTTGCCCAGGCTCTCTGCAGCCCTGAAGCCAGCCCTTGAGGGCCGCGCCCTTGCTGCCATCGGCGTCTCCGTTCAGCCGCGGCCCCAGGACGATTCGTATATGCCCGTCTTTCTGCCCGGGGTTGGGCTGGCCCAGAGCTTGGCCAGTTTCCTCGGGATCCCCTGTTATGGGCTGTCACATCAAGAGAACCACATCTGGGGAGGTATAGCCAGCGCCAACGGGCCCACGGGCGGAGAGTTTTTGGCCATCCATCTCTCCGGGGGAACCACCGAGCTGACACGAGTGCAGAGGGACAAGCTTTCCCATCGCCTCCAGGTCGACCTGTGGGGCGGGACCATGGATCTCCACGCCGGGCAGGTCGTTGACCGTCTGGGCGTCCTCCTGGGCCTGCCGTTTCCTGCAGGCCCGGCGCTGGAAGCGCTCGCAAACGGCGCCCAGGAAGCAGTACCGATTCCCACGTTTCACCGGGACGGCATGGTCAGCTTTTCCGGTCCCCTCACCGCTTTGGAGAAACTGGCACGGGAGCTTGATCCTTCAGTCTGTGCCCGATCCTGCCTTTTGAGCATCGCCCGGACCCTGGTGAAGTGGATACGCTGGGCCGAACATAGGACTGACTGCCGGGATCTGCTGCTCGTCGGGGGAGTGGCGGCCAATTTGCTGATCCGCAGAGAGCTTCAGGACAGGTTGCCCTCGTGGCAGCTGTACTTCGCAGTACCCCGCTACAGCACGGACAATGCCTATGGAGCAGCCTTTTTCGCCGCCCTGCGAGAAGGCGCTTTTGATCTGGCCTAGCGGCCGGGAAGGGAGGATGGCGGTGCAGCCTATCACCGTTAGTGAGCTAACCAAGCGGATCAGCCTTGCCTTGGCAGATCCCGCTTTTCAGAGCCTGGCCGTGGAGGGCGAGATCTCCAACTTCGTCCACCATGCTTCCGGCCACATGTACTTCTCCTTGAAAGACTCTTCCTGCCGGATCAAGGCGGTCATGTTCCGGAGCCGCAACAGCCGGCTTGGGTTTCTGCCCAAGAACGGGGATACGGTGATCGCCCTTGGGTCAGTGGGCGTCTATGAACCAAATGGAGAGTACCAGCTCTACGTAGATGCCATGTACCCCAAGGGAATCGGCGATCTTCACCTCGCCTTCGAGCAGCTCAAAGCCAAACTCGAGCAGGAGGGGCTCTTTGACCAAGCCAGAAAGCGGCCCCTGCCTCTGCTGCCCAGAAGGGTAGGGGTTATCACTTCGCCTTCAGGTGCAGCGCTCCGCGATGTTATCCGGGTGCTCACTAGGCGCTATCCAGGTATCAACATCCTGGTGTTTCCTGCCCTGGTGCAGGGTGAAGGGGCACCAGAGAGTCTACGGCGCGCCCTGGCGCTGGCCCAGACCACAGACTGCGATGTGCTGATTATCGGCCGGGGAGGCGGCTCTTTCGAGGAACTCTCTGCCTTCAACGACGAGCAGCTCGCCCGGGCCATCGCCCGATCGGCTATCCCAGTAGTATCGGCTGTGGGGCATGAAACCGACTTCACCATCGCCGATTTTGCTGCCGACCTCAGGGCTCCCACCCCTTCGGCAGCCGCGGAACTAGTAGTCCCCAGGCAGGAAGACCTCCAGCGCACGGTCAGCTCACTTTCGACGCGCCTTCTGCGCGCCTTGCGCAGGAAGGTCAGTTCCGAACGGCGTTTTCTAACCCAGCTGACAAGCAGCTCTGCCCTGCAGAGAGCCGATTTCAGGGTAAACCAGCTGCGCCAAAGGCTGGATGATATCTTCACCAGTATGACTCTGCACAGCACCCACAGACTCGCCCTGTGCCGCAGCCAGCTCGGCAGTTTCGCCGGAAGGCTGGAAGCCCTCAGCCCCCTTAAGACCTTGGGCCGCGGCTATGCGATCTGCTGTGATGAGCAGGGGCGCGTTCTGCGTCGCGCCGATGAGGTCGCTTGCGGCACTGCCGTAAACGTGACACTCCATCAAGGGAGTCTGCAGTGCAGGGTAGAAGGGAGAGCTCTCGATGAGCGACTTGAAGCTTGAAGATCTGAAGTTTGAGCAGGCCATGGCACGCTTGGAGGAGATCGTGCGCCTCCTTGAGCAGGGGGATTCCACTTTAGACGAAGCGCTGGCTCTCTTTGAGGAGGGTGTGAAGCTCGCTAGATTCTGTCACGATCAACTGGACAAGGCAGAGGCGAAGATCGAGATCATGGTCAAGGAAGGCCGCCTTGAGCCTCTGGAGGTTGAGGAAGAATGAGCTTTCTCCATGATGAATGGTCACGAGCAGCCGAGAAGGTTGAACTGATTCTGGCGGAAGCCCTGCCGGCGGCTGATGCCTACCCGGAAGTGCTCCACGAAGCGATGCGCTATTCCACTCTGGGCGGGGGAAAGCGGCTGCGGGCCCTCCTGGTCATGGGTGCCTGCGCGGCGGTTGGGGGAGATGTCAGCAGGGCAGCGGGCCTGGCTGCCGCCGTGGAGATGATCCACGCCTCCTCTTTGATCCACGACGATCTGCCCTGCCTTGACGATGATGACCTTCGCCGGGGCAAGCCCACGAACCACATAGTCTTCGGAGAAGCTATCGCGGTTCTCGCTGGCGATGCCCTGTTGACAGAAGCCTTTGCCGAGCTGGCAAGGATGCCGGACAAGTACGGGGTTTCTCCCGAGGTGACCGTGCGCATAGTGGCCGAGCTTGCTCAGGGAGCGGGTTCCCGGGGATTGCTGGGCGGTCAGGCCGTTGACATTCTTAGTGCCGACCAGCCATGCGATGAAGAGACCCTGCGCTACATCCATACCCACAAGACCGGTGCACTCTTCCGGGCAGCGCTCCGCAGTGGGGCGCTCTTGGGCGGGGCTGGTGCTGCAGAACTGGAAGCGCTCACCCGCTATGCAGAGTGGTTTGGTCTGGCCTTTCAGATCACAGACGATATCCTGGATGCAGTAGGCGATGCCGAGCAGCTGGGAAAACGCACCGGGCGCGATGAGTACCTGGGCAAGCAGACTTACCCGCGCCTCTACGGGCTGGAAAGATCCAGGGAGATGGCCCGGGAATGCGTACGGCACTGCCTTGAGGCACTTCAGGCCTTCTCAGACCGGGCCGAGCTTTTGCGGGAACTAGCTGGCTTCGTAGTTCAGCGCAGCTTCTAGCAGTTGCGCCCAGAGGGAGCAGTCCCTTGCCCCGTGAGGATAGTGTGTGATATAATCCTGAGTTTTACAGTTGAAAAGGGCAAAAGCAGCCTAGAACCCCGTTGGGGGCGGAGTTTCAGGCTGCTTTCTTATGTCACGGGCATGTAGGGGAAAACGTCACTTTTT
>DURQ01000010.1 GCA_012840725.1 Bacillota bacterium | reverse complement strand
TGCGAACGTGGCGCTCTCCCAGCTGAGCTACATCCCCACCTTAGCGGTATTCCGCTCTTATATTTTAAGCTCCCCTGCTCGATTTTGCAATACCCGAAAAACGGGCCTCACTCAGAATGGAGGCCCGCCGTGAGCCGTGCGAAAAGCCGGGTAAGCTCCTGGGCTGCCTGGAGCACGCCCGAGGTATCCTTTCCCCACACTGCCTTCTGAAGGGTCCTCAGCAGCTCATCGATCTGCCTTTCCGCCTGGAGGACTCCGGCGCCGCGGGGCTGCAGGCCAAGCCAGCTGCCCTCGAGTTCCTGGAGGAGCTGGTCAGCCTGGAGCCAATCACCTTCCAGGGCAGCCCGGGAAACCGCATCCAGAGTGGCTTGGAGCTGGTCCAGGGGTGAGAGCGATGTGGAACTGGGGGCAGGCACGGCCTCCCTGGTGAAGACGATCTCACGGCCCGGCGCCTGAGGGCTCGGTGCGTGGGCCAGAAGAAACCTTGCGGTCAGCACCGCCACGCCCAAGAACAACAGCGCGGTGACAAGCTTCTGCTGCACAGAATCTCTCCTTTCCCCCACAGTATTCCCCGTATTGATTGATTGATTTTGCTCAGAATAAGTGAGAGAAAAGGGGGGAGGGAACAGCGGATGAAGGTTGTCTGGGTGGTTAGGCCCGCAGAAGGCGGGATCCTTCACCATCTGCGCCAGCTTTTGGTTGGCCTTCAGGACTGGGAAATCGCGGTTGCGGCTCCGCCGGAGTTGAAGGACCTTCTGCCCGCCCGGCGTTTTCTTGACCTGGAGCTGGTCGACGGCTTTCACCCGACACAGGACTTCGCCGCGGTGCGCAAGCTGCGGCGTCTTTTGAAGCAGGAAAACGCCCGGATCGTGCACGCACACGGCCTCAAGGCGGCTTTGGTCACGGCAGCGGCCCTGGCTGCCAGGCGCCGCCCCCATTTCCTGTTCACCGCCCACAACTCTCTGCCCCAGAGTCCAACCAAACTCTTCGGCTGGGCATCCAACATGGTTCAGCGCTGGTTGTTCGGCGGTATGACGACCATTATCAGCGTCTCCGATGCGGTGCGCGCCCAGTTGGTCCGCTGCGTGCCCGAAAACAAAGTGCTCACCATCTACAATGGCATTTGCTCCAGTGAGTTCGGGCTGTGCCCTGCGGAGGTGTCCCGCAGTGCCCTGAACCTTTCCCAGGAGGACCAGGTGGTGGGCACCGTGGCGCGCCTGATCCCGGGCAAGGGCATGAGTACCCTCCTGGAAGCGGTGTCGCTCGTGGCCAAGATTCTGCCCCGCCTGCACCTGATCGTGGTGGGGGATGGGCCGGAGCGGGCCAGGCTCGAGGCCTTCAGCAGCCGCTTGGGGCTGCGGGAGCGAGTTCACTTTCTCGGCTGGAGAGACGATGTACCGAGCCTCATGGCGGGTTGGGACTGTTTCGCCCTCCCCAGCTTGAGCGAGGGGTTCAATCTGAGCGTGCTGGAGGCGATGGCCAGCCGGCTCCCGGTAGTGGTCTCTGACCTGCCTGCCCTGCGGGAGGCAGTTGTGCCCGGAAAAGGAGGGCTCTTGGTTCCCCCCGGCAGCGCTCCGGACTGGGCAGCGGCTCTGCTTCACTTGCTGAAAGATCCGGTCAAAGCCAGGGCCATGGGGGAGTTCAACCGAGAACGGGTGGAGGCCTTTTTCGGTGCGGAACGCATGGTGGCCTGCACCAGGGCGCTCTATGAAGGCATGATCACATGAGGGCGCGGCGCCCTGGCCCTGCCTTGACCGGCGCCCTGCTGGTGGTCCTTCTGCTCTCAGCGGGGGCCCCGGCCGCGCCGGTGGAGCAGGTGATCCTGGTGCTCTGGCACGGCTTGGACTGGGACGATGCCGTATCACTGCAGCTGCCAGGCCCTGTGGCACTCGGCCTCCTCAACACCCGCCCGGGAGGAGGAGACAGCCTCACCGGTTCCTATCTGAGCATCGGCGCTGGAGCAAGGGCCGTGGGTTGGGCTGGTGCTGCCCGCTTCCTGCCTCGAGAAACCGCTGAGCATCTGTTCAGGCTGCACACTGGACTCGACCCTGGCGCCTTCGTTCAGCCTGATATCGCTTTGCTCCACGCAGCCCAGGCGGTGGAATACCCGATCGAGATCGGCGCTCTCGGCACCGCTCTCTACGAAGCTGGAGAAACGGTGGAGGTATTTGGCCGCAGTACCGCCGATGATGACTTCCACTGGGCGGCGCTCATCGGGATGGACCGCTTCGGCCGCATCTGGAGCGGGAAACTTGCTGGGGAGTTCACCAGTTCCGATCCTCGCTATCCCTTCGGGCTGCGCACACACTACGCCTCTCTGGCGGAAGCCGTCCTCGCGGCTGAGGGAAAGCTGGTAATCGTAGACCTGGGCGATCCTTTTCGCTTTGACCGTTATCAAGAGTATCTCCTGCCGGGCCAGGTGGAAGTTGCCCGAACAGTGATGGCGGCCGAAGCGGGGCAATTCATTCAGCGGCTCGCGGTGAACCGTCCCGAGGGAACGGTGATCTTCCTGACCAGCCCCCACCCCGGCAGGGAAGCGGCAGAAGGCGGTAAGTGGCTTACACCCGTGCTCTGCCTGGGGCTGGAGGATGGCCTCTTGGTCTCTGCCACAACCCGCTGGCCTGGGCTGATCACGAACATGGACCTGGCTCCAACCATCTTGGAGCTGTTGGAGATCGACTATGACCGGCCGTTTATCGGGCGGACTGCCTGGGTGGAACAGGCAGCCGATGCTTCTGCCCTCCTTGGGGCAGCGGTTTCCAGGATTGAGGCCCTCTTCCGCTGGCGCACTCCACTGCTGCGCCTGGTGGTGACTGCCCAAATCGGCACCTACGCGGCGGTTCTCGCCGCTTTGGCCTGGGGCCCGCCCCTGCCGCGCTGGATCGTACGCCTTCTGCAGACCGCCCTCCTCATCCTGCTTTCTGTGCCGCTGGCGCTGCTCTTCTGGGATTGGGGCAGCCTGCTTTCTGCTGGATTGGTGCTGGCTGCCGCCCTCCTTTTCCTCAGATGGCCCCGGCCTCTGCTCTGGGTGGGGGTGATCTCCCTGTTCACTGCCATCGCTTTGAGCGTGGACGTCCTGGGGGGCAGCTGGCTCATGCGTTACTCTCCCTTCGGATATGATCCCGTCGCGGGAGCCCGTTTCTATGGGATAGGAAATGAGTACATGGGGGTCTTGGTGGGAGCAGGCATCATGGCCTGGTCCGCCTTGGGGGGAAGGATAACCTCGTCCTCGCGACTTCCGACGACGCTGGGGCTGCTCGCATCTGCTGGGCTCGTTGTGCTCATCGGGGCCCCGGCCCTGGGCACCAACGCGGGAGGCGCAGTAAGCGCGGTGTGCGGTTTGGGCACCTGCTGGCTGGCCCTGAGCCAGCCCAGGGCGGGCTGGCGCGCCGGTCTTTTGGTGGCCCTCTGTGCAGTCCTGGTTCTCGGGGCGTTTACACTCCTGGATGCTGCCAATCCCGAGGCGGAACAGTCGCATATTGGGCAGGCGGCGGGACTGCTGCGGCGTGATGGACTGAGGGCCGCCCTGCAGATCATCAAGCGCAAGCTGGCCATGAACTTCAGGCTCCTGCGCTCCAGCATCTGGAGTAAGGCGCTCATCGTTACTCTGGCCGCCATGGCTGGCAGTTTCATCTGGCCTTCGCGCTTTATCGCCTGGCTGAAAGAAAACCACCCCCACGCTTCCCAGGGCATCGGCGCCGTGGTGGTGGGGGCGGTTGCTGCTCTTTTGTTCAACGATTCGGGAGTGGTGGCTGCTTCCACCTGTATCAGCTTCGGCTCTTCGCCTCTGCTGCTGATGGCACTTGAGCTGAGGCTCAAGCTAGAACATGATCTTACTCCGCCGCAGCCCAACATTGAGGATCACGGCCACAGCCAGGAGGCTGGTGATCATAGTACTGCCTCCGGCAGTGATGAAAGGGAGGGGCAGCCCGGTGACGGGCATCATGCCCAAGGTCATCCCCACATTGATCACTAAGTGGAAGAAGAAGATGCTCGTTGCGCCGGCTGCCAGCAGGGTGCCGTAGGTGTCTTTAGCTACGGCGGCGATGCGCAGGCCGCGCCAGATCATTATAACAAACAGGGCCAGCACCACGAGGGAACCTAGAAACCCAAATTCCTCAGCAATCACCGAAAAGACGAAGTCCGTGTGATTGGCAGGCAGGAAGTGGAGAGAGCTCTGGGTGCCTCCGAGGATGCCCTTGCCGAAGAAACCGCCGGAACCGATGGCGATTATGGACTGGATCACATTCCAGCCGGCGCCATCTCGGTCGGCATAGGGGTCCAGGAAGACCAGGATGCGGGTGAGCTGGTAGGGCTTGATGATGCCTATCCAGCCCTTCAAGGAGGCAATGATCACTATCGCTGCCAGCGCGACTAAGACAAGGGCGGTGATGGCCAGCGGCTTTAGCCTGGCGTTACCCACGTACCACATGGCAAAGAACAGGCCGACAAAGATGACGGCAGTGCCCAAGTCGGGCTGCAGCATGATCAGCCCCATGGGAACAAGGGTCAAGAGGGCCGCCTGGACCACTCCTTTGACATCCTGGGCATTCTCTTCATTTTCAAACACCTTCGCCAGCATCAGAATCAAAGCCAGCTTGGCCAGCTCCGATGGCTGGATGCTTAGGGAACCGAGGCGCACCCAGCGCTGAGATCCAAACACCCGGTTGCCGAAGAACAGTACACCCACCAGGAGAAGAGTAGTGGCGGCGTATACCAACCTGGACCAGCGCTTCCAGTCGCGGTAGTCGATCCAGACCGCAACAACGCTCAAAACGAGGCCTAAAAGGAAGGCCAGGGCTTGGCGGCGGACGTAGTAGAAGGGGCTGAGGCCGGCAGCAACCAGCTGTGAATAGGAAGCGGAGTAGATCACTACCATCCCGATCGCGATCAAACAGAGAACCGCCAGGATAAGAGGCCAATCCAGATTGCGCCAGTAACGGCGTGGTATGTTCACCGGCATCCCCCTCTCTGAGGTTCATTATACCTGTTTCGGCGCCACCCGACCAGTCCAAAAGGTGTTGACCCCATTTTTCCACTTTGCTATAATACAATAGCATGACGAGCGGGAATCGTGCAGGCGTGGCGGAACTGGCAGACGCGTTAGACTTAGGATCTAGTGGGCAGCCCCCGTGAGAGTTCGACTCTCTCCGCCTGCACCATTTTCATATACGCATAGGTCGCGCTGCCGAGTAGTTACACTGCGAGGTGTACTTTTTTTGCGTTTGAGGCAACGAAAGGAGAAGGTGCATTATGGCTGTCAAAGTGGAAAAACTGGAGAACAGCAGAGTCAAGCTCACTGTAGATATAGATGCCAACCAATTAGAGCAGGCTGTGGAAGAAGCCTATCGCAGAAATGTGAAGAAGATTACCATCCCTGGTTTTAGAAAGGGCAAAGCTCCCCGCAAGTTGATCGAGCTCAACTACGGTCCAGATGTGTTTCTGGAAGATGCGGTGGAAATCCTCCTGCCCAGGCTGTACGAACAGGCTGTGGAGGAGACGAAAATCAACCCGGTAGATCGTCCGGATGCTGACATCGAAGAGATCGGGCGAGGTAAGGGCGCTGTTTTTACATATACAGTAGACGTCTATCCTGAACTGCGCCTGGGCAACTACAAAGGCCTGGAAGTGGAGCGCGAGGTTGTGCGCATCACTGATGAGGATGTCGAGAGAGTTCTCCAGACCCAGCGCGAGCGGGCTGCCGAGCTGATCGTCCCTGAACGCACCACCGTTCAGGAAGGAGACTTCTGCCGCATCGACTTCCTGGGCTTTATCGATGGGAAACCCTTCAGCGGAGGAGCCGCCGAGGATTACATGATCCGGGTAGGCGCCGGACAGTTTATCCCCGGTTTCGAGGAGCAGATGATCGGCATGGAAGTGGGCCAGACTTCTGAGATTAAGGTCACCTTCCCCGAGGACTACCACGCTGAACACCTGGCCGAGCAGGAAGCGGTTTTCAAGGTAACCATCAAAGAGCTTAAGGAAAAGGTCCTGCCCGAGCTTGACGACGAGTTCGCCAAGGACATCAGCGACTTCGATACCCTGGAAGAACTCAGGGGGTACATCCGGAAAAACCTCGAGGACGAAGCCACCCGCAGAACCAACCAAAAGGTGGAGAATAAACTATTAGAGCTCATTGCTGAGGACAGCGAGGTCGAGATTCCCCAGTCCATGATCAAGCGGGAAGCTGAGTATCTCGTCCGCACGTTCTTCCAGAGCCTTGCCATGGAAGGAATCAGCGAACAGGTCTACCTGGAAAGCACCGGCAGCAGCCGGGAGGAGCTGGCCAAGAGCTTTGAGCCTCAAGCCAAGACCCGCATCATCAACGACCTGATCCTGGAGGCAGTCCGGGAAAAAGAAGGTATTGACGTATCCGACGAAGAAGTGGATGATCGAATTAAGGAGTATGTTGGTGAGGATCAGGATGAGAAGCTTGGTCCTGAGGCTCAGGAGCGGGTGCGCGAGTACTGGAACCAGCAGAGAGAGAACGTTGCCTTGGGCATCGCTACCCGCAAGGCCCTGGATTTCATCATCGAGCACGCTCGCATCACCGACGTGGAAGCTCCTCAACAGTCCTCAGAGCCGCAGAGCGAAGAAGCTCCGGAGGAATCTGCGGACTAACCTAGAACAGAAAGGCGGGGAGAGGATTGAGTGTGTTAATCCCAATGGTTGTTGAACAGACGAATCGCGGGGAAAGGGCATTTGACATCTACTCCCGGCTCCTCAAGGATCGCATCATTTTCCTGGGAGGACCCATCGACGACCATGTGGCAAACCTGGTGATCGCCCAGCTTTTGTTCCTGGAATCCGAAGACCCCGACAAAGACATCCACCTGTATATCAACAGCCCGGGCGGGGTAATCTACTCAGGATTAGCCATATACGATACCATGCAGTACATCAAGGCTCCTGTTTCCACCATCTGCGTGGGTATGGCCGCCAGCATGGGCGCCCTGCTGCTCAGTGCAGGGACGAAGGGCAAGCGCTATGCCCTGCCCAACTCGCGCATCATGATTCACCAGCCTATCGGAGGTGCCCAAGGCCAGGCCAGCCAGATCGAGATCCAGGCCAAGGAGATCCTCCTTCTCAAGTCGAAGATCAACGAGATCCTGCAGCAGGCCACTGGGCAGCCCCTGGAGAGGATCCAGCAGGATACCGACAGAGATTACTACATGTCAGCCAAAGCTGCCGTCGAGTACGGCTTGATCGACGGAGTCCTCACAAAGAGGCAGGTTCCGAGCAGTTCCGGGCAGTAAGCGGCGAGTGAGGTGATTGGATGTTCAAATTTGGCGATGAAAGAGGACAGCTGAAGTGTTCCTTCTGCGGCAAAATGCAGGAACAAGTTAAGAAGCTCATCGCCGGGCCAGGGGTCTACATCTGCGATGAATGCATAGAGCTGTGCAACGAGATCATCGAAGAAGAGTTCACTGACGATCACGAGCTGGAACTGGAGAACGTGCCCAAGCCCAAGGAGATCAAGGCAGCCTTGGATGAGTACGTGATCGGCCAGGAAGAAGCCAAGAAGACTCTTTCCGTAGCAGTATACAACCACTATAAGCGGATCAACAGCAACTACAAGAACACCGATGTGGAGCTGCAGAAGAGCAACATCCTCATGCTGGGTCCCACAGGAAGCGGCAAGACGTTTCTGGCTCAGACGCTGGCCAAGATACTCAACGTACCCTTCGCCATCGCCGACGCCACCAGCCTCACTGAGGCCGGTTATGTGGGCGAAGATGTGGAGAACATCCTGCTTCGGTTGATCCAAGCAGCAGACTACGATGTGGAACGGGCTGAGAAGGGCATCATTTACGTGGATGAGATCGACAAGATCGCCCGTAAGTCGGAAAACCCATCCATCACCCGCGATGTTTCCGGAGAAGGTGTTCAGCAGGCACTGCTGAAGATCCTCGAAGGCACGATTGCCAGCGTCCCGCCGCAGGGCGGACGCAAGCATCCGCATCAAGAGTTCATCCAGATCGATACGACCAACATTCTGTTCATCTGCGGCGGAGCCTTTGACGGGCTCGAGAAGATCATCGAGCGCCGGATCGGCCAGAAGAGTATCGGTTTTGGCGCCGATGTGCGCAGCCGCGAAGAGAAGAAGATCGGAGATATCCTGAGGCAGATCATGCCTGAAGATCTCCTCCGCTATGGGATGATCCCAGAGTTCATCGGGCGCGTGCCCGTAGTCTGCACTCTGGATGCCCTGGACGAGGAGATGCTGGTGAAGATTCTGACCGAACCGAAGAACGCACTGGTCAAACAGTACCAGAAGCTCCTGCAGATGGACGGCGTTACTTTGGAATTTGAGCTCGATGCACTGCGCCTGATCGCCGCCAAGGCCCTGGAGTTGAAGACCGGGGCTAGGGGACTGCGCACTGTGGTAGAGGGGCTGATGCTGGATGTAATGTACAGCGTTCCCTCTGAAGAAGATGTCTCCAAGTGCGTGATCACCAAGGCTGTGGTTGAAAAGAGCGAGCACCCGCTGCTTGTGCGCAGCAAGAGCAGAAGCAAAGGCAAAGAAGAAACTGCGTAATGCAGAAAGGTTTCCCCAGAGGATAGGCCGGTAAGCCGGCTTATCCTTTTTCTTTTTCCTGGGCATAATAACATCTGCAAGCTTGGGAGAGGAGTAGGGCTATGGAAATCCTGGGGCTGATCAATCTCTTCTTTGCCGTCGTGATCGGACTGTACTTCTGGAACCTCCTCCGTCAGCAGCAGGGGAGCAAGACCGCTGTGGATCGCGAGTCGCGCCGGGAGATGGACAAACTGCGCCGGTTGAAGAGCATTGCCCTGACGGAGCCGCTGTCGGAGCTCTGCCGTCCGAAGGCTCTCCAGGAAATCGTGGGCCAGGCCGATGGCCTAAGAGCGCTCCGGGCTGCCCTCTGCGGAGCCAATCCACAGCATGTGATCATCTACGGGCCGCCTGGCGTGGGGAAGACTGCCGCTGCCCGGGTAGTGCTGGAGGAGGCAAAAAGGAACCCCAATTCACCCTTCGGCCCCGATGCCGCCTTTGTGGAAGTGGACGCCACCACAGCCCGCTTTGACGAGCGGGGCATTGCCGATCCCCTCCTCGGTTCCGTCCACGATCCCATCTACCAGGGGGCAGGGCCCCTGGGTGTCGCAGGGATCCCCCAGCCAAAACCGGGAGCCGTCACCAGAGCCCATGGCGGAGTGCTGTTCATCGACGAGATCGGTGAACTGCACCCCATCCAGCTCAACAAGCTCCTCAAGGTTCTGGAGGACCGCCGCGTCTTCTTGGACAGTGCCTACTACTCCGAAGACGACCACAACATCCCGGCCCACATTCATGATATCTTTCAAAACGGCCTGCCAGCGGATTTCCGCCTGGTGGGGGCGACGACGCGCCTTGCTGAAGAGCTGCCCCCTGCCCTGCGCTCCCGCTGTCTGGAGATCTACTTCCGCAACCTCACTCCAGAGGAGATCGGCAGAATTGCTGCCAATGCCGCTGAAAAGATCGAGCTTCCCTTGGAACCTGAGGCCCTGGAGGAGATCAAGCGTTTTGCAGCCAACGGCAGAGATGCGGTGAACATAGTCCAGCTGGCGGGGGGAGTCGCTTTGAGCGAAGGGAGGAAAGCAATCGGCCGCGCCGATGTGGAATGGGTGCTCAACTGCGGACAGTACAATCCCCGGCCCCAAAGCCGCATCCGCAAGGAACCCATGGTGGGCATAGTCAACGGGCTTGCCATGTACGGACCCAACCTGGGCACTCTCATCGAAGTGGAAGCCGCAGCGGTACCCGCTGATCGCGGCCGCGGCCAGGTAAGGGTGACCGGGGTGATGGAGCAGGAGGAATTTGGCCGGCCGGGGCGTACCATGCGTCGGCGCTCCCAGGCCCTCTCCTCGGCTGACAACGTTCTGACCGTGCTCAAAGCCTGTTTGGGCCTGAGGCCGCAGGACTACGACATCCACATCAACTTCCCCGGAGGCATTCCCGTGGACGGCCCCTCGGCCGGCGTGAGCATGGTGACCGCAGCCGCATCCGCCCTCACCAACCGGCCCGTGGCCAACCTGGTTGCCATGACTGGGGAGGTGACCATTCACGGGATGGTGAAAGCAGTCGGAGGCATAGTCCCCAAGGTGCGGGCAGCCGCCGAGGCAGGGGTTAAGAAGGTGCTCATCCCCAGGGAGAACTGGCAGGAGATCCTGGCTGCCCAGGAAGGGCTGGAGGTGGTGCCTGTGAGCTGCATCCAGGAAGTGCTGGAACACGCCCTCCTCACAGAAGCCGGCGAACCCCGGATGACCGTGGCTTCCCGCGCCGCCAGCACCTTATTAGGAGCCTCTCCTAAAATCACCCCCGGAATAATTCCCTGACTTTCCAAACTGTGATACAATAAGAGTACCTTAACCAATGGGGGTGTAGAAATGGCAGAGAAGGTTTCCTCGCAAGTGCTTCCGCTGCTGCCTCTCCGTGGAACTCTGGTTTTCCCCTATATGGTTACACCGCTGGAAGTTGGGCGCCGCCGTTCAATTGAAGCTATTGAGCAGGCCGTGGTCGCCGATGGACGTATAGTCTTGGCGGCCCAGCATCACGTACAAACCGAAGAGCCCCAGCCCGAGGAGATCTACAAGGTGGGCACGCTGTGCGAGATCAAACAGCTGCTCAAGGTTCCCGAAGGCCAGGTGCGCATCTTGGTGGAGGGTTTGTCGCGAGTCACGCTTGAGCACATAGATGATGCTGCTGGTTACTACGAAGCGTTCGTAACCGTTGTCCCTGAACTCGAGGGTAAGATGAAAAGCCTGGAGCGCGAAGCCCTGGTGCGCAGCGTCCGGGAGGAATTCAGCAAGTATGTGCGGCTGGGCAAGAAGATTCCAGCCGAGGTACTGATGTCCGTAAGCAACATCGAAGATCCCCACCGGCTGGCGGATACCATCGCCAGTCAGATGCTCATCACCTTCCAGGAAAAGCAGAGGCTTTTGGAGATCTTCCCTGTGGATGAACGTCTGGAAGCAATTCTCGGCCTGCTCTACCGGGAAGGTGAGATCCTCGGGCTGGAGCGCTCCATCCAGCAGCGCGTGCGCAAGCAGATGGAGAAAGCCCAGCGCGAGTACTACCTGCGGGAACAGATCAAAGCCATCCAGGTGGAACTGGGTGAGCGGGATGAAAAAGGCAAAACAGAGATCGAGGAACTGAAGGATCGCCTGCAGGAGGCCAAGCTGCCCAAAGAGGCAAAGGCGAAAGTGCTCCACGAAATCCACCGTTTGGAGCGCATGCCGCCCATGTCGGCAGAAGCAACGGTGGTCCGGAACTACATCGACTGGATGCTCGCCCTGCCCTGGTCTAAGCGGACCAAAGACCGCCTGGATCTGAACGTGGCAGAGCAGATCCTCAACGAAGACCACTACGGACTTGATCAGGTCAAAGAGCGCATCCTGGAGTTTCTGGCAGTGCGCCAGCTCACCAAGAATTCCAAGGGTCCCATCCTCTGCCTGGTCGGCCCGCCTGGGGTGGGCAAGACATCCCTTGCCCAGTCGGTGGGCAGGGCCCTGAACCGCAGCTTCGCCCGTCTGTCCCTTGGCGGAGTTCGGGATGAGGCAGAGATCAGGGGGCACCGCCGCACTTATATCGGCTCTATGCCCGGGCGCATCATTCAGACCATGCGCAGCGTGGGCACGCGCAATCCAGTCATCGTTCTAGATGAGATCGATAAGCTCGCCTCCGATTTCCGCGGCGACCCTGCTTCGGCGCTTCTGGAAGTCCTTGATCCGGAGCAGAACAGCAGCTTTTCCGATCACTACCTGGAAGTACCCTTTGATCTTTCCGAGGTCTTTTTTATCACCACTGCCAATGTGCTCCACACCATCCCAGCACCCCTGCGGGATCGGATGGAGGTCATCAGCATTCCCGGCTACACAGAATACGAGAAGTTCGAGATCGCCAAACGGCATCTCTGGCCGAAACAGCTCAAGGCTAACGGGCTGCGGCCGGAACAGATCCAGATCTCTGACAACACCATCCACAAGGTGATCAACGAATACACCAAAGAGGCCGGCGTGAGAACCCTGGAACGCAGGCTTGGCACGATCTGCCGCAAGGTAGCCACGGAAATTGTGAAGGGCCAGACCACAAGCGCCCGCATCACAGTGAGCAACCTCCACAAGTACCTGGGGGTACGGCGCTACATTCCCACAGCGGCCGACCAGGAGGATAAGGTCGGAGTGGCCACCGGCCTCGCTTACACCCAGGTGGGCGGCGAGATCCTCAACATCGAAGTGACGGTTGTGGAGGGGAAGGGCAAGCTCACCCTTACCGGTCAGCTTGGCGATGTGATGCGTGAGTCGGCCCAGGCGGCCCTGAGCTATGTGCGTTCCCGTGCTGCGCAGCTGGGTATCGATCCGAAGTTCCACGAAACCAAGGACATCCACATGCATATTCCGGAAGGAGCTGTCCCGAAAGACGGGCCTTCGGCGGGAATCACCATCGCTACCGCCCTGGCCAGCGCTCTGACAAACCGCCCCGTGCGCCACGATGTCTCCATGACCGGGGAGATCACCCTGCGGGGAAGGGTGCTGGCAGTGGGAGGGATCAAGGAGAAGCTGCTGGCAGCCCACCGTGCGGGCATCACCCAAGTGCTCCTGCCTGCAGAGAACGAAAAGGATCTGGAAGAGGTCCCGGCCGTTGTCCTGGATAAGATCCAGATCAGCTTTGTGGATCACATGGATCAGGTTTTGGCCCAGGCGCTCAATGTCCAGCCCTTAGAGCCGGAAACCCCCGCCTTCATGGTGCCTGAAATCGTTCCCGCTGGCGACCAGCCCTGGATAGGAGATCACGAGGCATGATCCTGAACGTGCACAAGGCGGAGTTCCTGGGAAGCGCGGTCAATGCCCGGGGCTATCCTGCCCATGATCTCAAAGAAATCGCTTTTGTGGGAAGGTCCAACGTGGGCAAATCCACCCTGATCAATTCTCTCGTGAACCGCAGGAACTTCGCCCGCATCTCCAGCCAGCCAGGCCGGACCCAGACCATCAACTTCTACAGGGTAGACCAGGTCTGCCTTGTGGACCTGCCGGGCTACGGCTTTGCGAAGGTGCCGGCCTCAGTGCGCAGCTCGTGGCGCCCCATGATTGAGGGTTATCTCACCGGCAGGCCGAACCTGGCGGGAGTACTGCACCTCGTGGATGCGCGCCATGCGCCCACCCAGGATGACCAGGTGATGAGCCTGTGGCTGAAGGAAATGGACATGCCCTCCGTACTGATTGCGACCAAAGTGGACAAGATCAGCCGCGGTCAGTACCAGAAACAGGCCCGGCTGATCAGAGAGGCGCTGGGCAGGGAGCCGCTGTTCTTCTCCTCCCAAACCAAAGAAGGCCGGGAAGAAATCCTGGAGATCATCTGCCGGTTCGCCGGTTTGATATGAGAATCGTAAGGGTCCCTGTGCGCAGGCACAGCGGACCCCTTTTTTTCAACCCGCCTTGTACCTTGATTAAGCAGGATATCCACAATCTGCAAAGAATTACATTACAGGGCTGATGGGATTGGGGGGGTTTGGATGGAGCGGCAGAGAGCAGAGCAGCTCCAGACGATGACAGCTTATCTCACTGCTGCTGCGGCCCTGACCTTGGGCGTTCTTTTTTATGACGCCTCAGGCTGGAAAGACTGGCCCGTGCTGATCGGCCTGGCAGCAGTGTTTCTCTATCTGCAGACGATCATAGTGCGCATCGGCGAGCGCTCAGACTACTCGCTGGCCACAGCTTCGGTGCTTCCCATCGTGTATATCGGGGGCCCGACGCCGGCTATGATCATCTCCTGTTTGGCCGGGCTCACCGATGGGTTGGTGCACAAAAAGGGATGGACCCGGACGTTATTCAACGCGTCCCAGCTTCCCGCGGCAGCGTTTGTCAGCGGTGTTTTATACCGGTTCCTCCAAGCCCACCTGGGCAGCAGCGGGGTTTTTGGCCTGCTGGCCATGGTTGGCGGCGCAGTGGTGTACATCTTCATAAACATCGCGCTCGTCGCCCGTATGGTTGCTTTCTTCCGCCGGTCGAGCTGGTTGACTCAGATCAGCATGCTGCTGGCGCGAAGCCTCCGCAGCAGCTTGAGCAGCCTCCTCATGGGCATCGTGTTCACCTATTTTGTCAAGGCCTACGGTTTTTGGGGCGTCGTCGCCTTTGGCGTTTTGATGATCAACCTTTCCGACATGCTGAAGGCAGCCGTGGAAGTCAGCAGCGAGCGGGCCATGAGAAAAGAACTGGAAGAAGCTCTGCTCTGCGACGGGATGACCGGTGCGTTCAACTTCCGTTTTCTCAACAACTGGCTGCATGAACACACTGACACCGCCGAGACAATCCTGTTTGTTGACATCGACGACTTTTCCGCCTTTAACAATGAGTACGGGCACGCAGCTGGAGATAAGGCTTTGAAGATGCTCGTGGAGACCATCGCCCGCAGCGTCCGCCCGGAAGACAAGTTGGTCCGCTACGGCGGCGATGAGTTTTTGGTAATCCTTAAGGATGTGGGGCCTGAAGGGGGCGCCCGCATCGCGGAGCGCATCATGGCCAACCTTAAGGCTGTTAAGGAGGACGAATGGGGCAGGCCTGTAACTATCTCGGTGGGCATAGCTTCCAAGCCCATCCACACTTCCGATAGGCATCAACTGCTGCTCTTCTCCGACCAGGCCATGTATGCCGCAAAGGCTGCGGGCAAAAACGCCCTGCGGGTATGGACTCCGGAAGTTGCCCAGGCGGCCGCAGCTCTTGACGACCCCTCTTAGCTGGGCTGCGTGCCGAACGGAGGAGGGAAGCAAGATGAGCAGTGGTTTTGACTATGCAGCGCTTCTCGAAGAGGTCCTAAACGAATGCCGGTCTCAAGCAGAACGCGGCCAGCTGGCGACTTACATCCCAGAGCTGAGGAAGGGAAATCCCCGGCATGCTGGGATCGCACTCCAGACGGCCACGGGCTTTTTTGAAGCCGGCGATACCCGCGTTGAGTTCACGCTGCAGAGCATTTCCAAGGTGCTCAGCCTTCTCGTGGCCATCGAAGAGCGGGGCCCTGAGGCGGTGTTTGCCAAGGTTGGCGCCGAACCCACGGGAGATCCGTTTAACAGCATAATGAAGCTGGAAATGGCCGAGCGCAAGCCACCCAATCCCATGATCAATGCCGGGGCCATCGCTGTCTGCTCGCTCATCCCCGGGTCATCGGTGGAAGAACGCTTCGCCCGCATCGCCGGTCTCCTTGAGAGGATCCTGGACCGCCCGGTGGCCATAGACGAGGCTGTATACCGATCCGAGAAGGAAACAGCTCACCGCAACAGGGCCTTAGCCCATTTCCTAAAAGATATCAACTGCTTGGAGGGTGACGTAGAAGAAGTTCTCGATCTCTATTTCCGCCAGTGCTCGATTTTGGTCAACTGTGCTGACCTAGCCCGCATAGGCATGTTCTTTGCTGCGAAGGGTATTAGTGGAGCAGGAACTCCGCTGGTATCAGCCCGGGCGGTCCGCCTGGTCTGCACGTTTATGGCGACCTGCGGCATGTATGACGGCTCAGGTGAGTTCGCCATCCAGGTTGGGATTCCCGCCAAGAGCGGAGTCTCCGGAGGGATTTTGGGTGCGGTTCCCGGCCGCTGCGGCGTGGCAACATTCGGACCTGCACTGGACCGCAAGGGCAACAGTGTAGTGGGTATCAGCATGTTAAAGCGCGTGTCGGAGATTCTCGACTTAAGCATCTTTTAGGGGAGAGTGCTATGGCAAAGGAGCGCGTCACATTTTCGACCAGGAGATTCCTGGTGGGCAGGGCTGGCCCATTCCCCCGCATTGTCTTCCGCGAACAGGTTATGCAGGCGCTGGACCGGTACTCTCACATGCACTCCATAGGCGAGCAGGGCGGTTTTCTCATTGGACAGAAGCAGGAGCTTAAGAGCGCAGAACAGTACGAAGTCATCATTGAGCGCTTTGTCCCCATCCCGCAGCGGAGCGGCGCCTCACGCCTGGTGATCACTCAGGAACATTATGACAACGTTCAGCGCGCCTTAGAGAGGAGCGGTGAAGGGGAGGAGATCGTCGGTTGGGCACACACGCATCCTGGGTTTGGGGTCTTTTTGTCCAATTTCGACAAGGAGCAGCACGAACGCTACTTTCCAGAGCCGTGGCAGATTGCCTATGTCATGGATAACCTCAGCGCTGAACGGGTGGTCTACCGTGTAGATAACGGTCAGTGGAAGCGCCTGCCGGGCTATTACATACTTCGCGATTTCGCTGAAAACGAGATCGGCATCACCGCCCCCCGTTCGACGGGGCCCTGGCTGCGCACGGTGCTTGCCGTGGTCCTGCTGGGCCTTTTGATCGTGGGCGGTACGTATGGTTACACCGTGGTGCGTGATCTCTACTTCAGCCCCGGCCCCGCAAAGGTTGCGGAGGAAACCACAGCGCAGAACGTCCAGCCGTCGCCGCCAACGCCGCAGGCACAGCAGGTGCCGCCGCCGCAGCAGACGCAGCAGACTCAACAGGCCCAGCAGACGTCCCAGGCGCAGATGCCCTCTGCTCAGACCCAGCAGGACAATCAGGCCAATGCGCCGGCTGCACAGGCCGTTACTGCACCGCCCGCTGAACCAAGGTACATGGAGTATGTGGTGAAGCGCGGAGACAGCCTGTGGTCAATCGCCAGGGATCTGTGGGGAGACCCCAGCCTTTACCAGGTGATTGTTGAGGAGAACGACCTGGCGAATCCGAGCATGCTCTCGGTGGGCATGGTTCTCCGCGTGCCTGTCGATCCTCGGAATAATGACTGAAAAATCAGACGCAGTGTTTTTCAATTCATAAAAATTGAGAATTTGAGCAGGACTTCCTCTGCCCGCCTCGAATATGGACTGTTACCGGGGAGGGTTTGAGGAGGTGCTCAGATTAAGAAGCTAGATCCTGTATACGTTCAATCGGCATTGGATTTTTTGGGGAAGGCTTGTGCGGGGCACCCTCACCTGCGCGTCAAGATCGCCATCGACTGCGTAACCAAGGGCTATGCCACCCACGAGCAGGTTGCGGAATTCGTCGGCCTAAGCACGGAGAACTGGAAGACATACTACGGGAATTTCCAGGAAGGGAACCTCAGCAGGATCCCCGAGGTTTTGAGATCTCTTGTTCCGGCCCGCGATCTCAGGTTCCTGACAGGTTTCACCGACGAACAGCTGAACATATTGGAACGTGCCCTGGATTCATCTCTGCAGGAGCGCCTGGAAGACCTGTTGGGAAGGGCTTTCTTGGTCTGGGAGTACCAGGTCAAACAGGAAAGGCTGTGTTCTGCAGCAGAAGCCAGAAGATGACAAAAGAAAGAGTCGAGGGACTCCGCGCTCCTCGACTCTTTCTTTTTCGCTGCTCTCAGCCATTGCGCCTTTCTGCAATCTCTTCCTGGATCCGGCCCAGGAACTCCTGGACATCCAGGGTGCCGAGATCGCCCTGGCGCCTGTGGCGCACTGCAACTTGGCCGCTTTCCTGTTCCTTTTTGCCAACTATGAGCATGTAGGGGATCTTCTGCAGTTGGGCCTCGCGGATCTTCTTGCCCATTTTCTCGTCCCGGCGATCTACCTCTACCCGGATCCCGGCGGCAAAGAGGCGATTGGCCACTTCATCGGCGTAGTCAAGGAGGGCATCGCTCACCGGGATCACTGCCACCTGCACCGGCGCCAGCCAGGTGGGCAGGGCGCCAGCGGTGTGTTCGATCAGGATAGCGATGAAACGCTCCAGGGCGCCGAAAATCACCCGGTGCAGCATGACTGGCCGCTTCCGTTCATTGTTTTCATCGATATACACCAGATCGAAGCGCTCCGGCATGGCAAAGTCCAGCTGGATGGTGGCACACTGCCAGGTCCGGCCCAGGCTGTCTTCCAGGTGGAAGTCAATCTTGGGCCCGTAGAAGGCGCCATCCCCTTCATTGACAACATACTCGACCCCTTTAGCTTCCAGGGCATGGCGCAGGGCGTCAGTGGCCTGTTCCCACATGGCATCGTCGCCGATGGCGTTTTCTGGTTTGGTGGAGAGCTCCACGTGGTACTTGAAGCCGAACACCTCGTAGACGTCATGCACGAAGTCGATGACCCCGATGATCTCATCCTGAATCTGGGAGGGCAGCATGAAGATGTGTGCATCATCCTGGGTGAAGGCCCGGATGCGCATCAGGCCGTGGAGAGTGCCGGACAGCTCATGGCGGTGCACCAAACCCATTTCGGCCATGCGCAGGGGCAGGTCCCGGTAGGAGTGGAGC
>DURQ01000009.1 GCA_012840725.1 Bacillota bacterium | reverse complement strand
CTACATGCCGCACAGGATTGAGCGCATCGAAGTGACCGTTGAAGAAGGGCTCCCGGTTGCCAAGTCCCCAGAGTCTGACTGGGTAACCCTGGAGTTTGCTGAGGAGATCAAGGTTCCGGAAGACGCTTGGCTGTACTGGAGCGCAGATGAAGGCCGCTTCATCACCGTCGGCGAGAAGTACCCGGAAGGCTTGACCGCACCTCGCAAGACCATCGTTTACTATCGTGAAGATCTGTATGATTCGGTACTCTGGCATGACGGCAGCCACTACAGCATTCTGGACGTCCTGCTGCCCACCATCCTCGACTGGGATCGTGCCTTCGAGTCCAGCGACATTTACGACGAGTCCGCAGCGGTCAACCTGAAGCCTGCGATGGAGAACGCCCGCGGCTGGAAGATCCTCTCTGTGGATCCGCTGGTCATCGAGTCCTACAGCACGAGCTGGTATGTGGATGCTGAGCAGAACATTTCCGACCCGTTCGCAGTCTACTACAACTACGGCAATGCTCCGTGGCACACCCTGGCCCTGGGTATCCTGGCTGAGAAGAACGCCGAGCTCGCCTTCAGCGCCAGCAAGGCTACGGCTCTCGACGTTGAGTGGCTGGGCTACAACACCGGTCCGAGCCTGCCGATTCTCGACAAGTGGCTTGACTACGCGATCGCGAACAACTACCTGCCTTGGGAAGACTTCCTGAAGGATTACACCACCGAGGAAGAAATCGCGACCCGCTACGCCAACGCCAAGAAGTGGTATCAGGAGAAGGGTCATTTCTGGATCGGCAACGGGCCTATGTACCTCGAGAAGGCCTATCCGATCGAGAGAATGGTGCACCTGAAGAGGTTCGAGCAGTACTCCGAACCGGCTGACAAGTGGTCCATGTTCGACGAGCCTCGCATCGCCGAGGTTGAGATGAGCGGTCCGACCCGCGTCAAGGCCGGCAGCGAGATCCGGTTCGAAGTTGAGATCACCTTCAAGGGCGAACCCTATGCTGTGGAGCACATCCAAGAAGTGAAGTACATCGTCTTGGATGCCACCGGTTCAGTAGCCTACAGCGGCGTCGGCAAGGCTGTGGCTGACGGCCTCTTTGAAATCGTCCTCACGGGCGAAGAGACCGCTAAGCTGCCTGTTGGTTCCAACAGGATCGAGGCCATCGTTCTGCCAACGCTCGTTGCAGCTGCTACCTTTGATGCACACACATTCGTGACACTGCCTTAAGGTAGGAGATCCAGATCACACTGTCCTTTGTCCTGGACTCTAGCGGAGGGCGCGTAGTCCGCGCCCTCCCTTTTCTAGTCCAGAGGGATACCGGGAGGTATATTACCGATGCTGAATGTGGAGACTACGCAAGCACCAGCTGGCGTCAGGCACAGAAGTGCTGGTCACAATCTTAACCGAGTTCTTAAATACACCCTGGTGCGGGGGTTAACGCTCCTCGCAACCGTTGTGATCGCCGTTTACCTGACCATCCTCATCGCCAACGGCGGAGGATATGTGGATCAAATGCGCATAGGTCAGATCAAAGAACAGGTGATCGTCGCCATGGGGGCTGACCCCGAAATGGCCCACCTCACTGTCCAGCAGAGAAGAGAGCTGGAAGAAGAAAGGATTCGGGTACGCATCGAACAGCTGGGGCTTGACCGTCCGTTCATGGTTCGGAGTTTCGAATACCTATGGAACGGACTTACCCTCAACCTCGGGTCTGCGGAGTACCTGCTCAGCGACAGCGGTTCCCGCCAAGTGCGCAATATTTTGGGCGAACGTTTGGGTGCGACACTGCTTCTGATGGCCACCAGCCAGCTGCTGCTGTTCTTCTGTGCGATGTTTGTGGCACTGTTCCTCTCACGCCGGTACGGCTCACTGCTGGACAAGATCGTCATTTCGATGGCACCCACTAGCGCTGCACCAGGTTGGTTTTACGGCATATTCCTGATCCTTATCTTCGCCGCCGTCCTGGGCTGGCTGCCCTTTGGAGGCATGATCGATGCGCCGCCTCCGCGCAATCCGTGGCTGCGAGCACTCAGCATCGCAAAACACATGATCCTGCCGGTTATGTCCATGTTTATCTCTTCCATTTTCTCTTCAGTCTACTCTTGGAGAACCTTCTTCCTCATCTATTCCAGTGAAGACTACGTGGAAATGGCTAAGGCCAAAGGTCTCTCCGACCGGCAGATTGAACGCCGCTATGTTCTGCGGCCCACACTGCCCACGATCATCACGAGCTTTTCACTGATGCTGATCACTCTCTGGGTCGGAGCCATCGTCCTGGAAACAGTGTTTGCTTGGCCGGGCATCGGTCGTTTGACGCAGCAGGCCATAAACCTCTTCGACACACCCGTGATCGTGGCCAACACTGTGATCTACGCATATCTTCTGGCGGTCACCCTGTTCTTGCTCGACATTATCTACTCCTTGGTCGACCCACGGGTGAAGTTAGGTGGAGGTGGAACTAGAGCATGAAGAACTTGATGCGACAGATCAAAAACTACCCATCGGCCGTCGCTGGACTGGCAATTATCCTGCTGCTTGTGGCTTTGGCAATCTACGCCGTAACAGCGATTCCATACAACGAAGCGGTGCGTCTGTGGCGCGGCGGAGATAATGTCTGGCTTGAAACGCCAAGAAACGCCCGCCCCGCTTGGTTTAACTGGTTCTACAAAGAGAAAAAGCCGGTCACCATCGTTCGCCGGACGACGGACGAGTCGGCTCAGAAGACTGAGCTCGATCTTGGTGGCGGCGTGTTCATCAAGGATACCATCCTTGAGTTCGACTTCAATTACGACGACTTCCCCACAGAACTAGCCATCTTCTTTACGGCGTCGTTCCAGGCAGCCAGGCCGAACATGAACCTTGTCTGGGTAACGCCTGACGGGCGGGAGATCCCCCTCACTGAGCTTCAAGTGCGGGCCAATGAGTCCTACCGCGTGTCCCAGGATTCGCGCCTGGAGCGCAGATTGGGTGCCAAACCGGAGATTGGTCTCTTTGCGGATCCGAACAACCCTGGTAAGCCTCTGAAAGGCACGTATCAACTGCGGGCCGAAGGCATGGTCTTTGAAGAAGGCTCCACTGTGGATGCATCTCTGGTTGTCTATGGTCAGCTGCACGGCCTGGCAGGAACGGACCACAGGCGCCGCGACCTTACCGTTGCCCTGCTTTGGGGGGCACCAGTGGCTCTTTCCTTCGGTATGATCGCAGCTGTGGGTTCCTCCCTGACTACCATGATGCTGGCTGCTGCGGCAGTCTGGTTCGGAGGCTGGGTGGACTGGACCATCCGGCGGATCAACGAAATAGTGATGATCCTGCCGCTCTTGCCAATCTTGATCATGATCGGGCTCTTCTATTCCAGGAGTATCTGGTCGATCTTGGGAGTGGTTATTGCCCTGGGCATCTTCGGTTCGGGGATCCTCAGCTACCGCTCCATGTTCCTCCAAGTTCGGGAATCTGGCTACATTGAAGCGGCCAGGGCCTACGGGGCCGGCAACGGCAGGATCATCTTCAGATACATGATCCCGAGGATCCTCCCCGTTCTGATTCCCGGCTTCGTTATCCAGGTTCCGTCTTACGTGTTCCTCGAAGCCACCCTGTCGGTTCTGGGATTAGGCGACCCTGTGCTGCCTACCTGGGGTAAGATCCTCAGTGACGCCCAATCGAACGGCGCCTTGATGAACGGTTACTTCTACTGGGTCCTTGAGCCCGCTGCTTTGCTGATGTTGGCTGGGTTGGGATTTGTAATGCTCGGTTTCGCACTGGACCGCATCTTCAACCCACGTCTAAGGGGGTTATAGAGTATGAGCAACAACGTCTTACTAGATGTCCGCAACCTCAAACTGCACTTTCGCACTAGGAGCGGTCCGGTTCAGGCTGTTGATGGCGTCAGCTTCCAGTTGAGAGAGGGACACACCCTCGCCGTTGTAGGTGAATCGGGCTGCGGCAAGACTTCTCTGGCCAAAGCCATCCTGCGCCTGCTGCCCCGCAATGTCACCACCTTTTCCGGATCGGTGATCTTTGAGGGCCAGGACATTATGAAATATGATGATGAGAAGTTCCGCCGGGAGATCCGCTGGAGCAAGATCGCCATGGTCCCCCAAGCGTCGATGAACTCTCTCAACCCGGTTATTCGTATCGAAGATCAGCTGATGGAGCCGCTCCTCATTCACGAGAACATCAGCAAGCAGGAAGCTGCCCAGAGGGTGCGGGATGCCTTTGCAGTCGTGGGGCTGCCCGTGGACTTCCTCGCCCGCTATCCCTTTGAGCTGAGCGGCGGCATGAGGCAGCGTGCTGCGATTGCCATGGCCCTGGCTTCCAAGCCAAGGCTTGTCGTCCTGGACGAACCTTCGTCGGCCTTGGACCTTCTGACCCAGGCCAACCTGATGAACGTTCTCAAGAAGATCAAACACGAGTTCAAGACTACCTTTATCCTGATCACCCACGATATCGGCACAGCCAGCGAGCTGGCCGACGAGATCGCTGTAATGTACGCTGGTGAGATGATTGAGTACGCTTCGGCTGATTACTTCTACACCGATGCTCATCATCCGTATTCCCAAAAGCTCATGGCCAGCGTGCCCACGCTGCGGGAAGACAAGGATCTAGCGTTCATTCCTGGCCAGCCTCCTTCACTGATCAACCCACCCGCGGGCTGCCGCTTTGCCCAACGGTGCGAGAAGAGGTTCGAGAAGTGCTCCGAACATCCCAGAGTCACTTCATTGAAGAACGGAGCATCTGTGCAGTGCTGGCTTTTTGACGAGATGGGAGAGGTGAAGCATGCCTAGCGTAGCTGTTAAACCGAAGCAAGAGCAAGCCAAAGCCAAGAAGCCTGTCCTTAAGGTGGAAGACCTGCACACCTACTTCGAAGTGCGCCGTATGGGTTTCTTCAAAGTGGGCGATGTGCGGGCCTTGGATGGCGTTTCTTTTGAGCTCTATCCAGGAGAAACCATTTCCATCGTGGGCGAAAGCGGCTGCGGAAAGAGCACCCTGGCAAAGACCATCCTGGGGATCCACCGTCCGACCAAGGGTAAGATCTACTTTGATGGCCAGGACCTGAGTACCCTGGATAAGGATGGCTGGAAGAAGTACCGCTCGAACCTCGGCTACATCATGCAGGATCCCTACGGGGCCCTCCCTCCTTTCATGACTGTAAAGCGGATCCTGGAAGAGCCGATGAAGATCAACGGCATCACCGACAAGAAGGAGCATGCGAAGAGGATCAGGCAGGTCTTGGAGGAAGTCAAGCTCGCTCCTATTGAAGACTTCCTGCCCAAGTTCCCTCACATGCTCAGCGGCGGACAGCAGCAGCGCCTGGTTATTGCCAGGGCCATGATCCTGGAACCGAAGATGCTCATCGCCGACGAACCAGTGTCCATGCTGGACGCATCGGTCCGGGTGGAGATTCTCCAGCTCCTGCAGGGGCTGCAGAGAAAGCACAATCTGGCCATCATCTACATCACCCACGACCTCTCCACCGTCCGTTACTTCTCCGAGAGGATCTTCACGATGTACGGGGCCAAGATCATTGAGAAGTCTGCCACGAAAGCACTTCTCCACGAACCGCTGCATCCGTACACCAAGGCTCTCTTCGAGGCTACTTCAGACCCAGATGCGGAAAACCTTAAGACCTTTAAGGACGTTCCCGCTGGCGAACCGCCCAGCCTGATGAATCCTCCTGCGGGCTGCCGGTTCCACCCCCGCTGCAAATATATCATCAAGGGGCTGTGCGACCGGGAGATACCGCCAGAGTTTGCGGCACGGTCAGATCACTCTGCAGCCTGCTGGCTGTACAAGGACAGGGCTTAACATGCGTAACACCGGGCGCCAAATGCTCATAGGCGGCATAATGCTGGTTGCGGGCTGGCTCGTCATCTTCGCCGGAGTGGTTGGAGTGATCCCATCCTCGATCTGGCTGAACATGGTGATGTACGCCGTGACGCTGTTTGGCTTCATGCTCGGCATGGTGGGCGCCATGAGCCACATCCGAACCAACCTCCGCAAACATCGCGAAGAGCAAGGCGAGCTCTACGATGATTACGATGAACCAGGAAAATGAAAAGAGCCGTGTCTACCCAGACACGGCTCTTTCACTCTTTCCAGGACCCTCTCAACTGGCCCTCTTAACGGGCGCCGCCGCCCCCTCCGCCAAAACCTCCTCCGCCTCCTGATGAGAAGCCACCGCTGCCGCCTGTTCCCTGAGGTATGGTCACGCTGTCGATGGATCGGGTTACGCTGTTGGTCATGTCATTCAGCGCCCGTGCAGAGGATGAATGGTAGAAGATAAACCAGGGCAGCATGTAGTGATCGCCCCGCCCCCACTCTGGGAATACCACTTCCAGCTGCTCCAGCACCTCATCGGCGACACCAAGGGTAACGGCATAGGGCAGGAATTCTTCCCACACACCTGGGCGTGCCACGTGCGCCTGTTCCACCCGGGAGAAGTCTTTCAAATAACGGCGGAAGGCTTTCCACTTGGCTTTCTGTTCCCTCCCATACTGCGAGAGCTGTGAACTCGCGCCTACCGCGAGAAACAGCAGGGCAAGCCCCATGACTATGCAGATACCCAAGGTGAGGTACATACCCAGAAGGCCTGCGGGGATCGCCAGCAAGATCAGACCCAAAGCTGGCAAGAAGAAAACCTGCGCCTGTTTGTTCTTCCCCTGATCGCGGAAACCCCGCCCTTCGGTGGCCTTCTGTACCGCTTCCCCCCAACCTTTCCAGAAGGCCAAGAATTCTCGGGATTTCTTCTGCGCATAGCCCTTCAGATCAGCTAAGGTGACCTCCTCTCCTCCCAGCTTGCTGAAGAGCAGCTTGATCACCTGTTTTTCATAGGGCAGAAGCCGCGCCATCTGCTCCTCATCCGCTGGCTGCCTCTTGAACCTGAAGTCTGCAGTGCGTCCACGGCGCCCCGCCGTGTCCGTGATCTCCTCAATGCTGAGGAAGCCCCTGCGGGCCAGGTCCAGCAGTGTGGCTGTGAAGTCACGCCCCTGAACGCTGCCCCGATACAGCACGCCAAGTTCAGCCGGGGGATAGTCTCCAGGAAGCTCCCTGAAGTACCGATCCACCTTCACGGGCTGTGACTTCAGGAAGCGGCGCCAGATGTTGATGACAAGAAGGATCGCTGCTGCCAGCACTACCGCCGCGACGAAAGGATCAAAGGCCTTCCGCTGCTCCGCTCTCTTCTGGCGCTCCTCCCTCACTTGTTCTTCTCTGAGAATCCTGTCCAGCCCGTTTTGATTGGTATACCTCGTTCCTAAGGGCACCAACGCGTTCGGGAAGACCACTCTGCCCTCCAGAAAACTTTCAGCCGGATGGTTGGCCACTTCCCAGATGATGCGGCTCGGAGACTCCACCGTCACCTTTCCATGCTGCGGTCCGTAGCCCCAGGCCGCCACTTGGTCCGCCTCTGCACCCTGCGGCAGCGTGAGCACCACCCTCACGTGCTGCCAGGGCAGTTCCCATCCGGTGCCAACGAACTGGTAGTAGAACTCGGCAACGTCGTTGTGCTTCAGGATGGCGTTGTGCAGAGAGTAGCTGATCTCAAACTCCCGGATTTCATCTGTGGCGCTGAAACTCCAGTCCACCAACAACTGCTCTTTCTCTTCCTTGACAAAGAACGTTCCGGCCGGGCCAGGCGTCTCGCCTGGTGACTGCTGGTAGTCTGTACCTCTCTCTGAGACGAAAAGATCCTTGATGGCAATGCCCCGTGAGGTGTCGAAGTACCGGTACATGCCGGAATAGGTACCGTTGAACCGCACCCTGAGGGTTTCAGTGATGCGCACGACCGCATCTGCTCCGACTTGGGCTGAAATATCCAGGTCCAGCAGCTCGTAACTGCGAGCAGCGGCGGAGGGTGCAGCGGCCAGACAGCAGAGGACGACAAGCAGGCACAGCCAGCGTTTCACGGGAAGCACTCCTTTTAACTGCCTTATTTGATGGTTCTTTCGCCGGTCAGCACAGCGATACCTGCCGGCTATGTCCTCAGACAGGCTCGTGAATATTATAGGCGTGGAAAAAGGAGGTGAACACATGGATGCGAGATCCCAAGAACAGGTCCACGGGCTCCCCAGGTTCGCTGTAGCTCGCATCACGGGCAGTCCGAGTTATCCCCAGATCAGCGGAACCGCCTGGTTTCAGGATGTCCCGGGAGGAACCTTCGTCTCGGTTAAGGTGACGGGCCTTCCCCGTTATCGGCCCGCCCCACCCGGCGGAGACCCCATCGGCCCCCACGGCTTCCATCTGCACGTAAGGGGCGACTGTAGCGTGGGCGATCCAGAAAACCCCTTCCTGGCTGCAGGGGAACACTGGAACCCAGACGACCAGCCCCATGGCAATCATGCCGGCGATTTTCCCGTCCTGTTTTCCAATCATGGCCTTGGCGAGCTCTGCTTCTTCACCGATCGCTTCAAAGTGTGGCAGGTGATCGGCCGTTCAGTGATCATCCATGAGAACCCCGATGATTTCCGCAGCCAGCCGTCAGGGGACTCGGGCCGGAGGATCGCCTGCGGGGTGATCTTGCCCTGGATAGGTTCCGCCTAAGAAAAAAAGGCCGCTGGGTGACCAGCGGTCGAATATGTTGTCTGAAACTTGATTACCCCTTTACTGCACCGCCCAGAAGCCCTCGCACGAAGTACTGCTGCAGCGAGAAGAACACGATCAGGGGCACGACCATGGAAACGAAGGCGGCTGCCGTGAGCAGGTGCCAATCCTGCCCGAACGAGCCCACCAGGCTGGAAAGGCGCATCGTCAGGGGTGCGACCGATTCATGCCCACCGAGGTAGATCAGGGCTACCAGCAGGTCGTTCCACACAAAGAGGAACTGGAAGATCACCAGCGAAGCCAGGGCAGGCACCGAGAGTGGTATGGCCAGCCGGATGAAGCTGGTCCAGAGTGAAGCCCCGTCAATGTGCGCCGCTTCGAAAAGTTCATCCGGAAGCCCCTGGAAGAAGCTGTGGAGCATGAAGATGGAAAAGGGCAGCCCGTATCCAGTGTGCACGAGCCACAGCCCCACAAAGGTCCCGGAAAGGCTCAGCTTGTTGTACAGCCGCAGCACGGGAATGAACGTCATCTGAGTGGGAACAACGAGCATGAAAACGATCAAGGCGTAGAAGAAGCCACGGCCTCGGAAATGGAGCCTAGACAGGCCAAAGGCCGCCAGAGCTGCCAGGAACACCGGGATGACGGTGCCTCCGATGGTGATGATGAAACTGTTGCGGAATGCGGTAAGCATGCCTCCAGTAGCAAGGACCGTCCGGTAGTTCTCCACGGTGTACTGCGTGAACTTGAGGGGACTTGTCAGCACTGTCCACCAGCCCGAGTAGACTACGTCGCTGGCTGGACGGAACGATGTGATCAGCAGGCCCACAGTGGGTACTATCCACAGCACCATGGACAGGATAACCACAAGGTTTATGACGATCTGGGGCATCTTCGCCTTCAGTCTCTGCCTGGTCACCGTGCTTCCTCCCCCTTCAGCTTCTGCCGGATGTTCGCATACATGATCGGTATGATGATCACAAACAACACAACCGCGATGGCGCTGGCCCTGCCCGTGTTGGCGAACTGGAACATCTCCTTGAACATGCGGTTGGCGATAACTTCAGTGCCGAAGTTGCCGTTGGTCATGACATAGATGATATCAAAGATCTTAAGCACATTGACCAGCATGGTTGTGGTGACCATGGTCAGCGCCGGCCGCATTTCGGGTACGATGATGTGCCTGAACACCTGCCAGTCGTTGGCGCCATCCACCTGACCCGCTTCCATGAGTTCCTTAGGAATCCCTTTGTAGGCGGCCGAGAGAATGACCATGCAGTAACCGGTCCAGATCCAGAGCCCAACAACGATCAGGGCCAGGTTGTTGATGGGGCTCTCCAACAGCCAGCCCTTGGGCTCAAAACCTAAGACCACCAAGATCTGATTGAGAAGCCCAATCTGTTCCGCTCCTGAAGGTTTGTAGGCGTACATGAACTTCCAGACCACGCCGGCCCCCACAAAGGAGATGGCCATGGGCATGAAGATGATCGATTTGGCCAGCCTTTCATACTTCACCCGGTCAACTAAGATGGCAAAAAGCAGGCCCAAGCCCACTGTCCCGGCGGTGAAGACCACCAGCCAGAGAAGGTTGTTCTTGAACGCCCTGAGCATCGTCTGCGAGGTAAACACGTACTTGTAGTTCTCCAAGCCGACAAAGGACTGGGAACGCCGGTCCATAAAGCTCAGATAGACCGTCTGCAGAGCCGGGTAGACCTGGTAGACCAGGAGAAAAAGCACAGCTGGACCCACATAGAGCAGTGGCGTCAAGGCACCAGTCTTCCGCTTCACTAGCTTCACCTCTTCCCTCTAGACTTTAAAAGGGACGCGCCCTGAGGGAAGGGCGCGTCCCGAGCCACCTGGCTTTCCTCAAGCGATTAGTAGCTTTCCTGCGCTACAGACTCAATGTACTCCAGAACAGTGTCCAGATCTTCGCCGCCCACATACATGAGCAT
>DURQ01000066.1 GCA_012840725.1 Bacillota bacterium | reverse complement strand
GCCCAGCACTTCCCCGCACTCCCGGCAGAGCACAAAGGAGGAAAAGCCCCGCCTGTTGAGGAGCATGATCGCCTGACGGTCAGTTCCGGCTAAGGCAGCCAGCTCATCCCTGAGGCGGCGGCTGAACATGCTGCGGTTGCCCTCGGAAAACTCCTCCCGCATGTCAACAACCTCGATAGCAGGCAGGGGCCGTTTTTCCACCCGTTCAGGAAGCTCAGCGAGGACGTACTCGCCCTTAAGTGCCTGGTGGTAGCTCTCCACAGCAGGAGTGGCGCTGCCGAGCACAACCTGCCCTCCCACCAGCTCACAGCGCTTGATGGCCACCTCCCTTGTGTGGTAGCGGATCGAACCTTCTTCCTGCTTGTAGGTGCGTTCGTGCTCCTCATCCAACACGATCAGGCCGAGGCGGGGCAGCGGTGCAAACACTGCCGAGCGTGCTCCAACCACCACATCGACACGCCCCTCGTAGATCTTGCACCACTGGTCAAAACGTTCACCGAGGGAAAGGGCGCTGTGGAGCACCGTGACCCGATCCTGAAAACGGGCGGCGAAGCGGCCCAGCACCTGAGGGGTAAGGGCGATCTCGGGTACCAGGACAATAGCCTGCCTGCCGCGGCGGAGAACCTCGGCGATCACCTGCAGATAGACTTCGGTCTTGCCGCTTCCCGTCACGCCATGGAGCAGAACTGGGCGGCGTGCCCCGTCCAGCTCAGATAGTATGGCCTCCACTGCTGCGCTCTGCCTTTCGGTGAGCACTACCTGCGGATCAGCCACTGGGTCAGCCTCCACCCGGCGCTCAACGCGCACTTCTCCCATGGTTATAACTCCCTGCTGCTCCAGGGAGCGCAGGGTTGCACTGGAAGCCTCCGCGAGGGCAATGAGCTCTGAAGCCAGCATCGCGCCGCGGGTCTGAAGGATCTCAACGACCCGCCTCTGGGCCACCGCGTTAGCCCGCAGCTGGGGCTCGGGCTGCACCAAGGTGACCATCTGGGCTGTCTTCGCTCCCACCCGCTCCCTTCCGAAGCGATAGGCGGGCGGCAGCATATACTGGAGGGCTTCGGAAAAAAGGCCGGCGTAGGTGTCTGCGAGCCAGCGGGCTAGTTCCACCAGGGAAGGCAGGATCAAGGGCCTGTCGTCAAGGGGCTTGATGATGCTCCGCAGCCTTTCCTCTTCCACTTCGAGCTCGCTGCTGAACTCGATCACGTACCCTTCCAGCCTGCGGCTGCCGAAGGGTACCAAGACGCGGTGCCCCAGCTCGATGCGTTCCCGAAAGCGTTCCGGGATGGCATACTGAAAAACGCGGTTCACCGCCCCCGCCCGCACATCTACGATCACTCCTGCATAGCGTTTTCCGTCCACGCTGCCCTCACCTCGAAAAAAAGCCCGTGGCATCCACCACAGGCTCGCACTAGTGCAGTCACTTAGACTCCCATTTGATCTTGCCTGCTTCCAGTTCCTCAAGGGCGATGGTCACAGGCTTACAGGCTTTGGTTTCCATCACGGGTTCTGCTCCGTCAATCAGCTGCCGGGCTCTCTGGGAGACGACCATAATAGCCTCATAGCGATTAGCTTTCTGTGGCTTCAAGATCCGACCCCCCTTTCCAAAGTTCCTGAAGATGCTCCAGATCTATGCGGCATACCCTGCACCACTCGCTGAGGATGATCTGGCGGAGCTGCTCGGCAGCCCTGTTCAGATCATCGTTAACGATGAAGTAGTCGTAGTCGACGATGTGTTTGACCTCATCCCTGGATTTCGCCAGGCGGCGCCTGATCACTTCTTCTGAATCTGAACCACGAAGCCTCAGACGCTTGCTCAGTTCCTCTGGGGTAGGCGGCAGCAGAAAGACCAACACCGCTTCGGGCATCTTGCTCCGTATCTGGGCAGCACCCTGAATGTCGATATCCATGATTACTGCGTTGCCTGCTTCGATCTGCTCCAAAACGAACTGCTTGGGCGTACCATAGCGGTAGCCCACGAACGTCGCTGACTCTAATAATAGATCATCTTGGAGCATCTGGTCAAATTCTTCTTCACTGCAGAAGAAATAATCGACCGCGTGAACCTCGCCCGCCCGCGGCGGCCGGGTCGTCACGCTTACTGAGTACCGTAAATTGGGAATGGTGGGAAAAACGGCGTTCATCACAGAATTCTTGCCCGCACCGCTGGGACCGGACAGAACTATGAGAAACCCCTTCGTTTTTGGCCCACCACTCCGCATATCCTTCTTTGTTCCCATCAATCCAGCAGCAACCCCCTACTTCTCATTAGCTTCTAAACTATCTCTACTTGTGAGTCGATGTGCCACAGTTTCGGGTTGCACTGCTGACAAGATTATGTGGTCGCTATCAGCGATAATAACTGCCCTGGTGCGTCTGCCGTAAGTGGCATCGATGAGCATGCCGCGATCCCTGGCTTCCTGCACCATGCGCTTAATGGGAGCCGACTCTGGACTGACTATTGCTACGATTCTGTTAGCCGCTACTATGTTGCCAAAGCCGATGTTGATCAACTGGATGCCCATGTTCCAAGCTCCTTACTCTTATCCTAACCTCTGAAGCAGCTGTTCCTTTTGCCGTTTACCCAAACCCTGGACGCGTCTGTTCTCATTGATCCCGATTTCCCGCATGAGCTTCTCGGAAGTAACCTTGCCAACCTGCGGCAGCGACTGCAGCAGATAGGTGACCCTCATTCTGGCCACCACCTCGTCATCAGTCTTGTCCAGCACCTCCCGGAGGGAGATGGTACCCTTCTTCAGCTTGTTCCGCAGTTCAGCACGCTTGCTGCGCATCTCCTGGGCCTTCCTCAGGGCATTCAGTTTCTCTTCCGGGGTCAAAGCCGGCAGCGACATTCTCTTCACCTCCTTCGCATGACAGATTCAGCACTGCTAGAACCTGGGCATCTTGAGCTGTCACTCAATGTTCTGCACCTGTTCGCGCACCTTCTCGAGCTCACTCTTCAGCTCCACCACCAAGCCAGCTACCTGCACGCTGCTGCTCTTCGAGCCGATGGTGTTCACCTCGCGGTTCATTTCCTGTATCAAGAAATCAAGCTTGCGCCCTACCGGTTGGGTAGAGTGCAGCAGTTCTTTCAGCTGCTGAGTGTGACTGCCTAAACGCACCAGTTCTTCATCGATGCTGCATCGGTCAGCAAAAAGAGCCACTTCTGCCAAAAAGCGTTCCTCGGTAAGGGTTGTCCCATGCAGAAGGTCACGCAGACGCTCGCTCAGGCGTGCCCGGTAATCCTCAACTACCTGAGGAGCGACCTGGGCCACGGCGGACTGGAGTTCCTCCAGACGCACTATCTTCTCCTGCAGATCTGAGAAGAGGCGAGCGCCTTCTGCGGCACGCATCCGCTCCAGATCGTCCAGGGCCTGAGCTGCAGCTTCCCCCAGGACCTTCTGGAGATCCTCCCAATCGGCTTCCGGTTCCTCCACCTCAAGAACCCCGGGAAGGGCGAGGATCTGGCTCAAGGTTATCTTCTCGTCGCTGCCCAAAATCTCTCTGATCCCCTCCAGGGCACGGAGATAGCCCTGCAGCAGAGGGGCATTTAACCGTACATTTCTCTCTTTTTGTGCAAATTCCTCCACAGAGACCGCGGCTTCTATCCTGCCGCGGGAAACTCTTTCCGCGATCACCCTGCGCAGGACCTCTTCCAGCTGACTGTACTGCTTAGGGACGCGTAGAAACATGTCGAGATAGCGGTGGTTGACGCTGCGCAGTTCGATGCGGGCCGAGTACCGGTCGCTTGCCGCCTCTCCCTGCCCAAAGCCTGTCATGCTCTTGATCACGGGTGTCCTCCAAACCTCAGCATTTTAGTCCCATATTTCTTGTTCTAGCACAATAGTCCTGCATGCCAGCTAAACTTTCCAAAGGGCAAGGCGCTTCCTGACTGCTCGCTTGAGGAGCAGCACCGATGTCTCTGCAAAAAGGGGAAAGACCGAAAACAGGCCCACAAGCAGCCAATCATCACCCGTCAAGGGCACTGTCTGGAAGATTTCGCTCAGAAGGGGTGTGTAGAGCAGCAGAACCTGTGCTGCGCCTGAGAGGAGCACGGCCAGGATCAGATAGGTGTTGCCCCAGATGCCCAGCTCAAAGATGGAATGGCGTTCGTAGCGGCACTGGAAAGCGTAGATGAGCTGTGCGAAGACAAGGACGGTGAAGGCCAGGGTGCGGCTCCGTTCTACCTGACCAGGGTAGTACCAGAGGCTGAAAAGGAAAAGGGCCAGCGTCGTCAAGCTGATGGTCAGGCCGGCGAAGAGGATGCGCCGGAGCAGACCCCGGGCAAAAACCCCTTCCCTTGGGCGGCGGGGCTTCTGAAGCATGATATCCCTTTCCACCGGATCGAGGCCCAAGGCAATCGCGGGCAAGCCGTCGGTAACGAGGTTCATCCACAGAATCTGGAGGGGGATAAGGGGCAGCGGCAGGCCGAGGAGAGTGGCCGCGAGCATGGTTAGAACCTCGCCCGCATTGCAGCCCAGCAGGTAGCGGATGAACTTGCGGATGTTGTCGTAGATCGTGCGGCCTTCTTCGACCGCCGCGACGATGCTGGCGAAGTTGTCATCGGTCAGCACCATATCCGACGCGCCCTGACTCACATCCGTGCCGGTGATGCCCATCGCCACGCCGATGTTCGCCTGCTTGAGCGCCGGGGCGTCGTTCACGCCGTCGCCGGTCATCGCCACGATGTGGCCGCGCTGCTGCAGCGCCCGGATGATGCGCAGCTTGTGCGTCGGCTCGGCGCGCGCGCAGGCGGCGATCCGCTCCACGCGCTGCTCCAGCTCCGCG
>DURQ01000065.1 GCA_012840725.1 Bacillota bacterium | reverse complement strand
TGATGGAGTCGGCGATCTGCGGGGAATCATCCAGCGCCTGGACTACCTCAACGACGGTGATCCAGAGACCACCACAGACTTGGGGGTGACGGGGATCTGGCTGACCCCCATCCACCCTTCGCCAACGTACCACAAATACGATGTGGTAGACTATTACGCCATCGATCCGGAGTTTGGGACCCTGGAGGATTTCCAAGAGCTGCTGCAGGAAGCTCACAACCGGGGAATCAAGGTGATCATGGATCTGGTGTGCAACCACACCAGCAGCCAGCACCCTTGGTTCCTTTCGGCGCGCAAGGGACCGGAGGGCGAATACAGAGACTTCTACATCTGGGCGGGGCCGGACACCCAAACCACAAGGCGCGGTCCTTGGAACCAAGTAGTATGGCACCCCGCTGGCCCCGACTACTACTATGGCCTGTTCTGGAGCGAAATGCCCAGCCTTAACTGGGCCAACCCTGAAGTTAGGGCAGAGTTCAAAGCGGTGGCCGAGTTCTGGCTTGCACAGGGAGTGGACGGCTTCCGCCTCGATGCCGCTAAACACCTCTTCGAGCACGATCCCAGCCAGAAGCCAGTAGATTGGTGGCTGGAGTTCAGCGAACATGTGCGGGCCCTCAAACCAGATATATACCTGGTTGGCGAAGTGTGGGACAGCCCCCACGTGGTAGAGCCTTACTACGCAGCCTTCGACTCCTGCTTCAATTTCACTTTGGCAGAGAAGCTCATCCCCATCGTGCGCTTCGGGCTGGACACCGGCCTCGTGGAAGCCCTTTTGGCTCAGTACGAACGGTTCAGCTCTTCCACTCAGGGCTGGGCGATTGACGCTCCCTTCTTGAGCAACCATGATCAGGACCGGGTCATGTCCCAGCTCTTCGGTGACTGGAACCAGGCCAAAATGGCGGCGGCCATCTACTTAACGCTGCCTGGCAATCCGTTCATCTATGCTGGGGAAGAGATCGGGATGCAGGGTCGCGGCGATGACGAGAATAGGCGGGAGCCCTTCAAGTGGTATGATCAAAGCGGTCCCGGCCAGACCTGGTGGCGGCCGAACACCTTCAACACAGGCAGCTGGCAGCCCTCGATTGAGAGCCAGGATGCTGACCCCGATTCCCTGCTCAACCACTACCGCCGCTTGATCCACCTCAGGCTTGATGATCCAGCCTTACGGCTCGGCCGTCTGGTGGCTGTGGACCACGGCGAGAACCCCCGGATTGTCGCTTACGGCAGGGAATGGCTGGAAGAACGCACCTTAGTCCTCCACAACATTTCCCGCCAGGAACAGCAGGCTGTGCTGGAAGGGGAATGGGCGTTCGAGGATGTCTTGTTCAGCTCCGGGGATTGCCGCATGGAAAGCAGCTCCGGCTCCTGCGTGGTTACCCTTGGGCCGTACACGACCGTGATCCTCAAGTAGTTCCATCGCACATCGCGCACTTGACCCAGACACGCACACTCAACTAAGGCCAGGAGGTGGACAAGATGATCCAAGATAAACCGGTTCGAAAAGTGAACTTTAAAATGCTGGAGTTTGGCTACTGTCCAGGTTTGGTGACTCCAAGCGGAGACAAACTTCAGGACCTGGCTTCTCTAGCCGCCGAAGAACAGTGGTATTTCAATGGTGATCCCCAGGGCGAGCTGCGGATACTGTTCAGTTACATCCACCACACGTTCAACCGCATAGAAAGCGAGGGGAAGATCGAGGAGTCCGATGACGGCCTGATGTGCTGCTTTAACACCGGCCTGCACACAAAGCACTATGAGGAGATCTTCGGCGTTTTCCAGAAGAACCGAGTGCCGGGCAAGCAGCCTTGGTTCCTCAAGGAATTCCTGCCAAAAAGCAAAGTAGGCTTTCCCAAACTTCCCGAGCGGGCCAACTACTTCGAGGACATATCTGACATAATCTTTGACTACCGGCTTGACATCAGGATAGACATTCAGCACATACTCGATGAAGATACCGAACGAAAGAACCGGCTCCCCGCTGAACTGCGGAACGTTCAGAACCTAGAGGGTGCTGTGAACATGACGATCAAGAGGATCAAGTCCAACTACAGGCTCGCTATTCCGCAGTTCTACTTCGGCACCGGGAAGATCCAGCTGCTCATCCCGCTGTTCAGCAGCAACCCAGAGGACAATAGGGTGAAGGCGGTAATCCCAATTGAGAAACACAGCAGCGGGCAGTTCTACCAGGGGCACACCTGCCTTGACATGAGGCAGGCCTACAACAACGCAAGGCTAATCGCAAAGCTGGACAGTGATTGGCTGAAACCCAGTGCTGTTGTCGGCGTGCCGGGAGATGAGGAAGAAGCATGATAAAGGGGCATGCCGCGTTCGGCATGCCCCTAAAAAACTAACTAATTAAGACCGATTTCTTGGAAACAGCTCCTAGTGGCTCAAGTCGTACTTGTTGGTGGTCTCTCGAAGCCTCAATGAAAGGAACAGTTATCTCTTGGAAACAGGTTTCATGTTACTGGATTATCCAAAGACAATAATTAGCTACCTTTATCATAGTCCTCTGGGCGATGACTGTCAAGAGCCCTGCGCCTCGCGTGTATGGCGCAGAGGGTTCCGAGTGTTTTTTGGTCGCAACTGTGCTACAATTATACAGTAAATCACAGCACTACGATTGGACGCAATCTAGCTGCAGTAGTTGGAGGCAAGCAGAAGTTGAAGATCGGAATCATCGGAAAACCCCAGGCGGGCAAAAGCGCCTTGTTCCGCCTCTTGACGAATCACGAACCAAGTCCGAACGGCAAAGCGCAGGTAGCCGTCGGAAAGATACCTGATCAGCGCATCGATGTACTGGCGAAGCTGTTCAACCCCCGCAAGATAACGTACGCCACCATAGACTTTTGGGATGTGCCGGGCTTTCAACCCGGCCGCAATTCCCTGGACTTCCTGCAGTCTGTGCGGGACGTGGATGCCTTGGTGGTGGTGCTGAGGGCATTCGAGTCCGATACAGTCCCCAGTTACGATGGGCTCCAGCCCTACGCAGACTTCAAGGATCTACAGCAGGAGCTGCTGATCGCTGACTGGACTCTGATGGAGACCCGCCTTGAACGCCTGGCCAAACAGAGGGCCAAGAACCCGAAAGCCGAGGAAGAACTGGCCGTCCTGGAGAAGTGCAGGGCCACTCTGGAACAAGATCTGCCCCTGCGTCAGCTGGCGTTGGATCCCGATGAGGAGAAACTTTTGCGCAACTACGACTTTTTCACCAGAAAGCCCCTGATCGCAGTGGTGAACCTGGACGAGGAGCAGATGCGCAGCGGAAGGTATCCCCAGCAGGATGAGCTGGAAGCAGAGCTTGAGCGGATGAACGTGCCTTTGATCAAGGTCAGTGCACAGATCGAGGCGGAGATCAGCGAACTTGATCCAGATGATGCCAAGCTGTTCATGGAAGAACTGGGCGTGAGCGAATCTGGCATAGCCCGCATCGCCAGAACCGTCTACGCTCACCTGGGCCTGATCTCATTCTTTACCGCCGGGGAAAAAGAGGTGCGCAGCTGGACTATCCACCTGGGCGATACGGCAAGCCGCGCTGCAGGTAAGATCCATTCGGATATCGAAAGGGGCTTTATCCGGGCGGAAGTTGTGGCGTACGAAGACATGGTCAAGTGCGGCACGATGCAGAAGGTCAAGGAGCAGGGGCTCTTCCGTTTGGAAGGAAAGGAATATATTGTGCACGACGGAGATGTGATCACCTTTAGGTTCAACGTCTAGTCGGAGGAGGCAGAAAGAGTGGACGTACAGAAGAAAGCCGAAGAACTAGCGGAAGCCATAATGAACAGCCCTGAATACCAGCGCATGGTTTCAGCAAGGGCAAAGGTGAACCAGCATCAAGCGGCCAGGGTCATGCTCCGCGACTTCCAGAAGAAACAGCTGGAGCTGCAGCAGAAGCAGATGGAAGGGCAGGACATCACACCGCAGGAGGAAGAGCAGCTGCAGAACCTCTTCGGGGTCATTTCCATCAACCCATATATCCGCGAGCTCTTCGAAGCTGAGTTTGCATTCAGTGGTCTGATGCTGCAGGTAAACGATGCTCTGGCAAGGGTTTTGGACTTTCCAGAAGAGGAAGAAGGGTCCGAAGGGCCCAAACTGGAAGTCCCGAAAAAGAGAATTCTCATCCCCGGGCAGGATCTCTAAGCCTTGGCTGGATTGAGAATCGGCACGGCTGGAGTCCCTCACTCGGCCAAGCCGCAGACTACCCCTAACGGTGTTGTCCGCGTCGCGGAGCTCGGCCTGCAGCACATGGAAATCGAGTTTGTACACGGGGTGCGGATGAGCGAGAAGACTGCCTACCAGGTAAGAGAGCTTGCGGAAAGGCACAATGTTTCCCTCACCGTCCACGCCCCCTACTACATAAACCTCAACTCAGCAGAACCAGAGAAAGTCGAAGCCAGCAAGCAGCGCATCCTGCAGGCGGCGAGGATTGGAGCTAAGGCCGGAGCCAAAAGCGTCACCTTTCATGCCGCTTTTTACCATGAAGCCGATCCAAAGCAGGTCTACCAGGTGGTCAAAGGCCATATGGAAGATATGCTGGCAGAACTGGCCAAACATGGTGTAGACATCAGGCTCAGCCCCGAAACCACAGGCGGCCCAACCCAGTTCGGTACCTTAGAAGAACTGGTCCGCCTTGGCCAGGATCTGCCCGGCGTGTTCCCCTGTGTAGACTTCGCACATCTATACGCCCGCAGCCTGGGGGAGCTCAACACTTACGAGGACTTCGCTGCAGTCCTTGAACTGATCAGCCGGAATCTGGGCCCGGAAGCCCTCCAGGCTGTGCACATTCACCTTTCGGGTATCGAACACGGGCCCCGGGGTGAAAAGCGCCATGTACCTCTGGAGGAAACGGCCTTGAACTACAGGGCAGTTCTCCAGGCCTTGGTGGATTTCAATGTCCAAGGCTGGCTCACCTGTGAGAGTCCCATCTTAGAGGAAGACGCCCTCATCTTGAAGGGCTTGTATGAAGAACTAGACCAGAGTTAGAAGGAGAGGAGAAGTGGTGGAACGCACCTATCTCAAACACATTGGCCAGCACGTAGGCAGCGAAGTGGAGATCAGGGGTTGGCTGTACAATAAGCGCTCCAGCGGCAAGATCCTGTTCCTGATCATCAGGGATGGCACTGACTTGATCCAGGGCGTGGTGGTAAAGAGTGAGGTCCCGGCGGAGGTTTTCGAAGCGGCCAAACGCCTCACCCAGGAGTCTTCCCTGATCGTAAGGGGGGTTGTGCGTGAGGAACCTCGTTCCATCAGCGGCTATGAGCTCAACATTACCGATCTTGAGATCGTGCAGCTGGCTGAGGAGTACCCCATAACCCCGAAAGAGCACGGCGTGGAGTACCTCCTGGACCGCCGCCATCTCTGGCTGCGCTCCCGCAGGCAGCATGCTATCATGCTCGTGAGGAACGAGCTGATCAAAGCGACGCGCCGCTTCTTCGACGAACGGGATTTTGTCTTGATCGACGCGCCCATCCTGACACCTGCGGCCGCGGAGGGCACAACCACTCTCTTCGAGACCGACTATTTCGATGAAAAAGCCTATCTCTCCCAGACCGGCCAGCTGTACATGGAAGCAGCAGCTATGGCCTTTGGCAAAGTGTACTGCTTCGGGCCCACCTTCCGAGCTGAAAAGTCCAAAACACGCCGCCATCTGATGGAGTTCTGGATGATCGAGCCGGAAATGGCCTTCTGCGATCAAGAAGAGAACATGAGGGTTCAGGAGGAGTATGTCAGCTGCCTTGTTCAGCATGCCCTGAAAAACTGCCGCAAGGAGCTGGAGATCCTGGAGCGGGATACGAGCAAACTGGAGAACATCGTTCCTCCCTTCCCGCGCCTGTCCTACGACGAGGCGGTGAAGATCCTGCAGCAGAACGGCTCTGAGATCCAGTGGGGCGATGATCTGGGCGGCGGAGATGAAACCATCATCGCCAACCAGTATGACCGGCCTGTGTTTGTTTACGGCTTCCCCGCAGCGATCAAAGCCTTCTACTTCCAGCCCGACCCCGAGCGGCCGGAGATTGTCAAGGGTGCCGATCTCCTGGCGCCGGAGGGCTACGGCGAGATCATCGGCGGCGGCGAGCGTATCGCCGACTACGAGCTTCTGCTGAAGAAGATCAAGGAAGAGAACCTGCCGGAAGAGCCGTACGCCTGGTATCTGGACCTGAGAAGATACGGCAGCGTGCCCCATTCCGGTTTCGGCCTGGGCCTGGAGCGCACCGTGTCCTGGATCTGCGGACTGTCGCACCTGAGGGAAGCCATCCCCTTCCCGCGCCTTTTGAATCGCATCTATCCGTAAGCTATCTAGTTCCCCAGAAGATCAGAAAGACCCCCAAGGCAGTCAGGCACAGCCTGGGCCAGGGGAGCTGGGTGCTTAAGCGCAGGAGCCCAACTGTGCTCACCAAAGTGAGGATAACCGGGCCGATCAGCCCCAGCAAGGCGTTGATCTTCAGCGCCGTATCTACCCTGCCGAACTTGACCATGAGAAGGCCGGCCGTGATCTCAAGAGTTCCTGCCAGCAGGCGGAGCAGGGCCATGGTGAGCACGGCGCGCAGTTCGGTGACCACAAGACCACTCCTTTGAGGGGAAATCCCAAACAAGAGGTGATTGGGCATGCACAGTTTTCTGAGAGAAACTGATCCCGAGATTCTGCAGGTGATAAAGGATGAAACCCGCCGGCAGAACAAGAAGCTGGAGTTGATTGCCTCAGAGAATTTCGTCAGCTGCGCCGTATTGGAAGCGATGGGAAGCCAGCTAACCAATAAATATGCCGAGGGCTACCCTGGTAGACGTTATTACGGCGGCTGCGAGTTTGTCGATGTTGCCGAGAATCTGGCTATCGAACGGGCCAAGAAGCTCTTCGGGGCCGAGCACGCCAATGTCCAGCCCCATTCCGGATCCCAGGCCAACCAGGCTGTATACTTCGCCTGCCTCAAGCCTGGGGATACGATCTTGGGTATGGACTTAAGCTCCGGGGGCCACTTGACCCATGGCAGCCCGGTGAACCAGTCCGGTGCCTGGTTCAAAGTGATCAGCTATGGAGTACGCCGCGAAGATGAGTGCATCGACTACGATCAGGTGCGGGATCTCGCCCTGAAGCACAGGCCGAAGCTGATCATCGCCGGGGCATCGGCCTACCCCCGCATCATCGACTTCAAGCTCTTCAGGGAGATTGCCGATGAAGCCGGTGCCCTGCTCATGGTGGACATGGCCCACATCGCGGGCTTGGTAGCGGCAGGCGTCCATCCCAGCCCCATCCCCTACGCCGACTTCGTCACCACTACCACCCACAAGACCCTGCGCGGCCCCAGGGGCGGCATGATCCTTACGACCAAGGAGCACGCCAAAGCCATCGACAAGGCCGTCTTCCCCGGTATGCAGGGAGGGCCGCTTATGCACGTGATCGCTGCCAAAGCGGTAGCTTTCAAGGAAGCCCTGCAGCCGGAGTTTAACGAGTATCAGAGGCAGATCGTGGCCAATGCCAAGGCCTTGGGCGATTCCCTCCAGGCTCACGGTTTCCCCCTGGTTTCCGGCGGCACAGACAACCATCTCCTGCTGGTGAAAGTGAAAGCCAAGGGCTTCACCGGCAAGCAGGCTGAAGAGCTGCTGGACCGGGTGGGCATCACAGTCAACAAGAACGCCATCCCCTTCGACACGGAGAGCCCCTTTGTCACCAGCGGGATCCGCATGGGTACCGCAGCTCTCACCACGAGGGGTATGGGTGAGCAGGAGATGCGCCTGATCGGAAGTCTGATCGCCCAGACTTTGGAGCAAGGGCGTGAGGACTTCAGCGAGATCCGCCATGCCATCGACAGGCTGACGGAGGAGTTCCCTCTCTATCCCGAACTGCAGTAGCCTTCTAGGAGGGCTGGGATTGGCCTCTTTTATGTCGTCAAAGAAGACAAGAAAAGCAATGAAGCTGAACACAGTGGAAGGAGGCTTTGCGACGGCTGCTGAAAACCTGGCAGCCCCGTACTTAAGCCTCTTTGCACTTGCTCTGGGCGCCACGCCCTCCCAGATCGGCATGCTCACCGCCTTCCCCAACTTGTTTGGGAACCTCTTCCAGATTCCGGCGGGGCTGTGGTCTGAGCGCATGAAGGATAAGCGCATCATCCCCATCGTTGGGGGCTACCTAGCCCGGTCGACCTGGGCGGTACTGGCCATTGCCCCATTTCTGGTCCCGGCTGAGTACCGGGTACGCCTCGTGATCCTCCTGGCCACTTTCCGCGTTTTTGCCGCGAACATCGGAGTGCCGGCCTGGACCGCACTGCAGGCCTTGCTTGTTCCCAAGCAGATCCGGGGGATATACTACGGTAACCGCAACATGGTCTGCAACATCTGTGCGCTACTGGCTACGCTGGCCGCCACTTTCCTATTGGGCCTGCCGTTCCCCCTCAACTTCCAGATCATCCTGTTTGGGGCTGCGGCCTTGGGAGTCACCGCCAGCTACATCTTCTCCACCATCGAATTTGACCAGAGCCCGCCGAAGCAGCAGGCTGCCCATGCGTTCAGCACAAGAGTGAAGGTTTTCCTGAGTGAAGTCGGGAGCCAGAAGTCGTTCCGCAGTTATGTTGTGAGCTCCCTGATCTGGAGCTTCGGGGTCAACCTGGCCAGTTCTTTCTTCGTTGTGTACTATGTGGGTGATTTGGGCGGGCCGCAGAGCTACTGGGCAGTGATTTCTGGAGTGAATCTGGCTACCCAGGTGCTGGTACAGCGCTATTGGGGGCGTCTTGCCGATCGGTTCGGCCAGAGAAATGTCATGCTGGCCTCGGGGGCGTTAGCAGCAGTACTGCCCCTCTTGTGGGCCCTGACCCGCAACAGCTGGTTTCCCTTTGTCATCTATGCTTTAAACGGCGTGGCTTGGGGAGGCTATAACCTAGCGGCCTTCAACCTGATCCTGGAGATCACCCCCGATCACAACCGCACCGTCTATGTAGCTGGCTACAACACCTTGATGGGGATAGCCACGGCCATAGGGCCGCTGGTCGGCGGCTTTGCTGCTGAGGCCTTCGGGCTGCGCCCCGTGTTTCTCTCTTCCACGCTTTTCCGGGCATTGGGGCTTTACGTCTTCTACCGGTCTGTGCAGGATACCAGCCAGAAGCAGATGAGCCTGCGGGATCTTATCCCAAGCAGGAAATCCGCCGGTTTCTAGAAAGAGTTGATTTCAAGCCAGTAAGTGGGTATAATCAAAGATAAAGCTAGAGCAGTGATGATGGGGCCTAACTAAGGAGCTTCCGCCGCAGAGAGCTGGTGGGCGGTGCAAACCAGCCGGAACCCTTAGGTTCCAGCTCCGGAACTGGAACAAGTGCATACCCAAATGAGGTGAACTGCAGCCTGGCTGCGGTTAATCAGGGTGGCAACGCGGGTTATCAACTCGTCCCTGGGCTTTCGAGTTCAGAGGCGAGTCTTTTTTTAGTACAGAAGGGGGTAACAACCATGCTGGATATCAAACTGATCCGCCAAGATCCAGAGAGAGTGAAAAAGGGAGTAGCGAGCAAAGGGGTGCAGGCACCGGTTGACGAAGTGCTGGCCCTGGATGAACAGCGGCGCAGCCTGCTGGCGGAGGTGGAGCAGCTCAAAGCTAAGCGCAACACCGTATCTGAGGAAGTGGCCAGGCTTAAGCGGGAGAAGCAGGATGCCCAACCGCTGATTGAGGAAATGCGCGAGGTTTCCCAGCGCATCAAGGAGCTCGATGATCAGGTCCGCGAGGTAGAAATCCAGCTGCAGGATCAGCTCCTCCGCATTCCGAACCTCCCCCACGAATCGGTGCATTTCGGGGAGAGCGAGGATGACAACATCGAGATAAGGCGCTGGAACGAGCCCCGGGAGTTCGCCTTTGCACCCAAGGCGCACTGGGATATCGGCGTCAACCTGGATATTTTGGACTTTGAACGGGCCGCTAAGGTAACCGGAGCGCGCTTTTACTTCCTGAAAGGGCAGGGTGCCCGCCTGGAGAGGGCGCTGATGAACTTCATGCTCGATCTGCACACCGCGCAGCACGGCTACCGGGAAGTTTTCCCGCCCTTTATGGTAAACTCGGCCAGCGCTACGGGGACGGGCCAGCTGCCCAAGTTCGGCGAAGACATGTTCAAGCTGGAGGGCCTGGACTATTACTTGATCCCCACCGCGGAGGTTCCCGTAACCAACCTCTACCGCGACGAGATCTTGAGCCTTGAAGATCTGCCTATCTACCACGCTGCCTACTCGGCATGCTTCCGTTCCGAGGCTGGTTCGGCCGGGCGCGACACCAGGGGCGTGATCCGGGTGCACCAGTTCAACAAAGTAGAGCTGGTCAAGTTCTGTGCTCCGGAAACCTCCTACGACGAGCTCGAGAAACTGACCAACAACGCGGAAGAAGTACTGCAGAAGCTGGGCCTGCCTTACCGGGTCACCCAGATGTGCACGGCCGACCTCGGTTTCACCGCGGCGAAGAAGTATGACCTGGAGGTCTGGATGCCCAGCTACGGGCGGTATGTGGAGATCTCTTCCTGCAGCAACTTCGAAGACTTCCAGGCTAGAAGGGCCAACATCCGCTTCCGCCGCGAGAAGGGCAGCAAGCCCGAGTATGTGCACACACTCAATGGTTCCGGCGTCGCCGTGGGACGCTGCCTAGCTGCGGTTCTCGAGAACTACCAGCAGGAGGATGGCTCTGGCCTGGTGCCTGAGGCCCTGCGGCCGTACATGGGTGGTCTGGAGAGAATCACCGTTGAAAGGAAGTTCTAGAAGAAGCTATCGAAGCTTTTCTCCCGAAAAAAGGCTACTTGTTAAGTATGAAAAGTTAGGTTATAATGTACCAAGTTAGGGAGGGGAAGGGTGCCAGAGCGGACGAATGGAGCGGTCTTGAAAACCGTCGAGGGTCACGCCCTCCGTGGGTTCGAATCCCACCCCTTCCGCCATTTTTTGGAGCTGTTGTTAATGAAATCAAAAACTAAGGTTAAAGGAGATCTGATCCTAGTTGTCGTATTACTCCTCGTAGGAGCAAGCGTTCTCCTTTACAACCAGGTTATACTGCCGCAGAGAGCTCCCGGCACCACCGTGTTGATAGAGATTGATGGTAAGGTAGTGAGTGAGCTGGCTCTGTCCAAAGACACAGGGCCCATGCGTTTTGACACGGAACAGGGTTTCAACGTGGTAGAGATTCGCGGAGGCCAGGTACGTGTAGCAGATGCCGACTGCCCCGACAAGATCTGCGTAAACACGGGCTGGCGGCGCCATGTGGGACAAGTTATTGTCTGTATGCCTCACTACTTCGTGGTGAGAATTGCGGGAGATGCCGGCGGGCTGGATGATCTTGACGGCTTCACCTACTAAAGAACAATGGGGGGATAGAGAAGATGGTAAAACAGAAGATTCTTATCGTCGATGACGAGCCTTCCATCCAAGAACTGATCCGCTTCAACTTGGAGCAGTCGGGTTTTGACACGGCTGTTGCGGCCGATGGATTTGCCGCTCTGGAGATGTTTGAGTCCTATAAACCAGATCTGATCGTGCTCGATCTGATGCTGCCGGGCAAGGATGGCTATGATGTGTGCAAGGAGATCAGGCGCACCAGCAACGTGCCCATCATCATGCTCACGGCTAAAGAAACGGAGCTTGAACGTGTCCTCGGCCTGGAACTCGGCGCCGATGACTACATGACCAAACCCTTCAGTCCCCTGGAACTGGTAGCCAGGATCAAGGCGGTTCTGCGCAGATCCAGCGGCCAGGAAAGCCAGGACGAAAACGAGTACAAGGTTGGCAGCATCCACCTCCAGGTTGATACCAGGGAAGTGCGGGTGGGCGATCAGCTGATCGAACTGACCCGCAAGGAGTTTGACCTCCTCCATATCTTCATGCAGAACGTTGGAAAGGTCATGACCAGAGAGGTGCTCCTCCAGAAGGTGTGGGGCTATGAGTATGAAGGCGAAACCCGCACGGTAGATGTACATATCAGGCACCTCCGCCGCAAGCTTGGACCAGAGGGCGAAAG
>DURQ01000064.1 GCA_012840725.1 Bacillota bacterium | reverse complement strand
GAGCAAGGCTGTTTCAGCTGTGACGGCCCGCACGCTATGGCGTGTTCTACCGCAGCGTCCAACTCTTCCACGAGGAAATCCAGGTCTGGCTCGCCACTCCCAGGCGTTGTGGCCAAGGGGTGTATTGCTCTGTCATTTTCACACGCCGGATGCAGATCAGCATTGCAGTGACCACAGGATGAGACCGCCAAACGAACGAGGGGAAGCGGAAAAGCTTCCCCTCGCATTCTAGAACGGCCTTGAACTAGCGGTTTCGAGACTTCACTTGCTTCCTCAGTTGTTTGACGGCGCTTTTCCCGCCGAACATCTTGTTCAGTTTCTCTTGTTCCCGCTGACGGGAGTTCAGCCCGGCGTACCCTGCTTCACGCTGCAGCTTTGAAAAGCTCTCGAGACGTTCTGCAGACAGCCTTCCCTCGGCGATGGCCGCGCGTACGGCGCAGCCAGGTTCTGACCTGTGGGAACAGTCGCTGAAACGGCACTGGGCGGCCAGTTCCTCAATGTCTTCGAAAGCCATGGACAGGTTGGCTGTGTAGATCTGCAGCTCCCGCATGCCAGGCGTGTCGATGACGATACCGCCGCCAGGAAGGAGCAGCAGCTGGCGGTAGGTGGTGGTGTGACGGCCTTTGCCATCGTCTTCCCGGATCGCCTGCGTGGCAAGGACTTCCCGCCCAAAGAGCCTGTTGACAATCGTGGACTTTCCGACACCGGAGGAACCGATGAAGGCGACCGTGTGACCCGGCTTGATCTGAGACCTGATCTGGCCGAATCCTATGTCCTGAGCGGCAGAACAGATGAGGACATCCACCCCGGCACTGACCTCCGAGAGTTCGCTCAGCTTTTCATCAAGATCACGGCAGAGATCGGACTTGGTCAGGAGGATCACCGGAACAGCCATGCTGTCCCAAGTGATTGCCAGGTATCGTTCCACGCGGCGGAGGTTGAAGTCTTCGTTGAGGGACATGCAGATGAAGATCGTGTCGATGTTGGCGGCGATGACCTGGCCAAAAGGGGTCTTTCCCGCGGATTGACGGACCAGCACGCTTCTGCGCGGCAGGATGTGGTGGATGATGGCATCACCAGAATCGGAATCCTGACGGTCGATCATCACCCAGTCGCCCACAGCTGGAAAACAGGTGGGATCATCCGCACCACGGGCCAATCGACCCGCAACCCGCGCAGATAGTTCACCTCCGGAACAGATCACTCGGTACAGGTCGCGGTGCTGTTCCGAAACCCGGGCTGGAAACAGGCCATCATGCAGCGCTGCTTCTTTGGCAAAGTGTTCGCTAAGGCCGTATTCTTGCAGGTTGATGAGCAATGGTTTCATTCCTTTCTCCGAAACTTGAGCACAGCAAACAAACAGGCACAGAAGCCTGTTCCTGCTTCGATCGCACAACTTTTGGCCTCAGCCGATTTCGGACATCCACACACCTCTTTCTTTCTGCTCAAAGTCTACCATCCTGTGAAGATGTTGTCAAAAGGAAGAGCGGAGCTCTTTGGGCTGCTGGGAAATGGCAAGGTCTGCCTGCGAAAAGGTTTCTGTGCTAGGATTGAGAAGAGAACCCGACATCGGTTTCGCCTTTGCATCTCGGGGCGGATCTAGTTGATCCAAAGGGAGGATCAAGGATGAAACAGTGGTACGAAAAACTGTATGAGAACAGCGGCGAGAAGTACGACCGGGAGCCGTTCGTCCAGGGGACGCAGGGCGAATGCGACTTCATCGAGAGGGAGTTAGGCTTTGACAAGTCCCTCAAGATAATCGACGTCGGCTGCGGGACGGGCAGGCACGCCATTGAGCTTACCAAGAGGGGATACTCCGTGGTGGGAATTGACCTGTCCGAAGCCCAGCTGCGAAGAGCGAGAAAAAAGGCGGCCGCGGAAGGACTCGAGATCCAGTTTGTGCAGTGCGACGCCCGAAACCTTCCTTTTGAGAACGAGTTCGATGCGGCGATCATGATCTGTGAAGGTGCCTTCCCTCTGATGGAAACCGACGAGATGAACTTCGAGATTTTGAGAAGTGTTACAAGGGCGTTGAGGCACCCCGCCAAGTTCATCTTCACCACACTCAGCGGCCTTTACCGTTTGTTTAGGGCACATCCCAAGGACGAGTGTGCAGGTACCGAAAACCACCAACAAGACGAGTTCGATATCATGACCATGAGGAGTCGCGATGTGCTCAACTTCACCGACGATGACGGCAAAGAGCACGAAATTGTGATCAGCGAAAGGTATTACCTGCCTGTCGAGATCACCTGGCTCCTGAAGACACTGGGCTACAAGAAGGTCGAGATCTTTGGCGCTACGCTGGGGGCGTTTTCCAGAGAGGAACCCCTCACTCCAGAACACTTTGAGATGCTCGTTGTGGCGGAGAAGTAGCTGAACTTCAGCTGTCGAGAGCGGGAGGGGGATGCAAGAAGTGGGAGTTAAGGACGGCGTTCTGCTGGCAGCAGCGGCACTTCTGATGGTCGGGGGGTTCTTCGGCGCGGCCTGTGGGACAGCCCGGGCGCAGAGTCTCGGGATCGGAACAAGCGGCAACGTCCGCCTCTTAAATGAGCTCAACGCTAACTGGAGCCTTCCGGGAGAATATTCCTTGGAAACATGCGATGTGGATGGTTTGGCTGTAGAGTGGGTGCAGCTGAAAGGCATAGAACCAAAACGGGTGATTCTGCAGCTGCACGGAGGAGCCTACACCCGGTCCCTGCAGGAAAACGGGATCACGTACCGCCGGGCAGCGGTGCAGTATGCCAGGCTGAGCGGTGCGGCGGTCGCAACCGTCGATTACCGTGTGGCTCCAGAGTGCCCTTTCCCGGCCGCACTGAACGACGCGGTTAGGGCATACTGCTGGCTTTTGGAAACGGGCTTCTTGCCGGAGGACATCATCATTGCTGGTGACTCTGCGGGTGGAGGCTTGGCTTTGGCCACAGTGCTTTACCTGAGAGACAACGGCCTGCCCCTGCCAGCAGCGCTGATCACCATGTCCGCTTGGACGAACCTAGTCTACAGGCGCTGGGTTCCGCCCTATGTGGGCGAAAACTCGCCAGACGACCCATACATCTCTCCAATCTATGGGGAGTACAGCGGGTTTCCTCCCATGCTCATGCAGGTTGGCGGAGATGAGCTTCTGCTCGGACATACTCTGACGGTGGCTGAGAAAGCTGAGAAGGCTGGCGTGCCTGTCAAACAGACGACCTATCCAGGTATGTTCCATGTCTTCCAGATGCTCTTCCCTGAACTTGAGGAGGCCAACGAAGCCTGGGGAGAGGTGCAGAAGTTCATCAAGGAGGTCTTGGGTGGATCACCAGAGCTTGAGGACTGATCGGTAACGCCGTTGCTGGCCTATCCACGGAGAAACACGGCGGCACGACAGCTGCCCAAAAGATGAAGGCATATCGTCGCTGATAGGAGCGGGTTGTATGTAGAAAACCGAGCTGGAAGGGCAGCTTGAGCAGGTGCTGGCTGGGAGCCCAAACCTTGTTCTCGCCTATTTGCTTGGGTCACAAGTCAAAGGCACAGCGGGACCCTTGTCCTCTTTGAGTCAATCGCCTACGCCCGATCAAGTTTGCTCTGGCGAAAGAAGAGCCGCCGGGAAAGGGATAGAGTCTGACGACCTCTTCCTCAACATAGCGAAACACCCTGCCTTGGTTTGGGCAGGGTGTTTGAGATCAGTCTTGATCCGCCAGTGGCTCGTTGTTCTCGTGCGTCTGCACGGTACCCAGGTCGTCGGGAACACACCTGCCGGTCTTCTTCCTCTGCCGAACACATTGGGTGAGCAGATACTCGATCTGCCCGTTGATCGACCTGAAATCCTCAGCCGCCCAAGCTGCAAGCTCTTCGTACAGCTTCGTGGAGAGGCGCAGGGGGATCTGCTTTTTCTTGTCGCCCATGTTCAGTAAAGGCTGCCGCTGTTTACCACAGGCGAGACATCCCGATTTCCGCAGAGGACAACCAGCAGGTTCGAGACCATGGCGGCCTTGCGTTCTTCATCAAGTTCAATGACCTCGTTTTCACTGAGCTTCTCCAGGGCCATCTCCACAATACTGACGGCGCCGTCTACGATCATCTTCCTGGCATCGACGATGGCTGTGGCCTGCTGCCTCTGAAGCATCACTGCGGCGATCTCAGGGGCATAGGCAAGGTAGGTGATGCGGGTATCCACTATCTCCAAGCCCGCATTGCTCACCCGTTCCTGAAGGAGATTTCGGATGCGTTCGGCGACGATGGTGCTTGAGCCGCGCAGGCTTCCTTCGTCTGGCTGCCCGTCACCGGTGGTGTCAATGCCGGGAGCGACGTCATAGGGGTAGATCCTGACGATGTCCCGCACAGCGCTGTCGCACTGCAGGGAGAGGTACTCCTTGAAATTGTCCACGTTGAAAACGGCCTTGGCTGTGTCTACGACTCTCCACACAACAGCCACCCCGATTTCCACAGGATTACCAAGTACATCGTTCACCTTCTGCTTGGCGTTGTTCAGGGTCATGATCTTAAGCGAAATCTTCTTCGTGAACCTGTTTTCCAGCGCGGCTTGATTGGCAGCCGAGGCGTTTGCGCTGGACTTCCCGTCGCTGTCCACATCTCCGCTCTGCCCAAGCCGAGTCCCCGCTGCCGGGTTTACTGCCACGGAAAACGGATGGACGAAATAGAAGCCAGGTTCGCGCAGGGTACCCGTATACTGCCCGAAAAGGGTCAGCACGAGAGCCTCCTGCGGCTTGATGATTTTCAGTCCCATGAAGGGGATGAAGCCAAAAACCACCCACACGATGCCCGCTGCCAGCAGAACTCCCCCGAGGGCCGTCACTCCTCTGTCCAGCATTATTCCCCCGATGGTGATCAGGGCAATGGCAGCAAGATAGAGAAAGATAAACAAGATCAACATGGGCATACCAGGCCTGGCCTTAAGGGTCTTTTCCTGCATACGATCACCTCGCGTCTCGTTTTGATACTTTAATAGTATCACAATGATATCGCGACTGCAAGACGTTACTCCCAAATTCACCCAACCAATGGTAAAAAGAGCAGGGGAGGGAATCCTTAAGGCAAAAAGAGGGGGAGAAAGGGTGGAACAGAAAACCGTTGCTCAAGGGCTGGCGGATCTCCTGAGCGGTTGGGGTGTCAAGTTCGTCTTTGGAACAGCCGGTGACACGATCCTCCACTTCCTCAGCTGCCTGAGCCAGCATCCGGTGAGATTCATCCAGATGAGGAACGAGGAAAGTGCGGCCTATGCCGCATCAGCCTACGCGAAGCTCACAGGAGAGTTGGGCGTTGTTGCAGCCGATGGGGGTCCGGGAACCGGGAGGCTCGTTAACGGGCTGGCCGATGCTCTGAACGATGGAGCTCCTGTGTTCGCCGTGACAGGCCAGGTGGAGTCCCTCTACCTCGGGACAGACCACAAGCAGTATATCAACCAGCAGCTGCTGCTCCGTTCCGTGACCATCCGGTCGGAAAACCTCGGCAGCCCGCAGAGTCTCACCGCCGCAGCCGCACAGCTGCTGCGAACGGCAGTATCTCAAGGCGGACCAGTCCACCTGAGCGTTCCCAAAGACTTCTGGCAGCAGCCTACTGACCCAGCGCCCGTGAAAAACGAACCATTTCTGACACAGAAGCCTCGAGCAGAGCAGACCGTTATTTCCCAAGCAGTCGAGTGGCTCAGAAACGCCCGCAGACCCATGATCCTCGCCGGCAGGGGGGCAAGCCGGGCTGTGACTGAGGTATTGACCTTGGCCGACAAACTGGGGGCAGGAGTAGTCTATACTCTTCCCATGGTCGGCATCATGCCCGATCATCCTCTGGTGGTACGCGGGCTGGGCGAAGGGGGTTCAGAAGCTGCGGCAGAGCTTCTCCGCGAGTGCGACTGCCTGGTAAGACTGGGAGCCACCTACTGGCCATCCTCGCTGACCTCTGACGATAAGAAAGTGCTGTCTGTCGACACCTGCCCGGGCAATATCAGCAGGGGTATACCTGCCGATTTTGGTCTGGTTGGCGATGTCAGGACTGTGCTTGCTTACCTTCTGACAGGTATGGAGGAAATCGGAACCGACGGTTCCTGGACCAGGCATGTGCAGGACGAGGCCTCTGCTTGGCAACGCCGGCTGGAACAGGAGCTGGCCGAAGCGTCCTCTGATCATCCGAGCAGAGCCGTTCGAACCCTTGCAGAACATGCCGAGGAAAACGCTGTGATCTGCTTGGATGTGGGTGAGCACGTACTCTGGTTCAGCCGCTTCTTCCAGGGCCGCGGCCAGCGGGTGCTTGTCTCGGGACGCTGGCGGGGCATGGGTTTTTCGCTTGGGGCGAGCATAGCTGCCAAACTGGCCGATCCAAAGGCCCACGTGATAGCCATTGTGGGCGACGGTGGGTTCTCCATGCTCATGGGTGAGTTTTCTTCAGCCGTGGAGATGCAGCTGCCCATCATCTTCTTGTTGATGAACAACAGATCCTACGCCATGGAAGCCAACGCCGCAGCCTCCGCTGGCATCCAGCCGGTCGGCGTGTTTTTGCGGGATATCCGTTTTGACGAGGTGGCGCGAGCATGTGGAGGGATCGGGCACCGCATCAGCCCAGCAGAACTTCCCGACGTTCTAGAAAGGGAGAAGCACGCAACTCGGCCAGTCTTGATCGACCTTCAGGTAGCACCGGTCCCCATGCCCACCGCCAAGCTCTAACTCGCGCCGCCATCTAGGACGCTGTGGGAACGAATATGTTGTTTCAGAGCTTCGTTCAGGCAGGCAAAGGGCCGGGGTGTGCGGAATAACCCGAGGAGGGTGATCTTGGATGTTTGAGCGGGAATCACTGTGCTGACAAAAGCTGAACTCAAACCCATCGTGACAGTTTCCGTGATCACGGCCTTAACTCTGCTGGGCGATTCACTGCTGTACAGCATTCTTCCGCTCTATGCTGGTTCTCTGGGAATCTCCACGTTCATGGTGGGGCTGATCCTGAGCATGAACCGCTGGGTGCGCCTGGCAACGAACTCCCTTGCCGCAAGGTCTTTCGCTAGGTGGGACATTGCTGTCATAATGGCCGCAGTGGTCCTCGCTACTGCCGCCTGCACGGCTGCGTACGCCTTTCCGCTTGGGGTGGCAGTTTTCCTCACTGCCCGCATAATGTGGGGAGCGTGCTACTCTCATTTCCGTCTCGGTGCGTACCTCCTGGCCTTGAGGACGAACCCAGCCAGCCTCGGCCTCGCCTTGGGCATCGTGCAGTCGGTTTCTCGCTTGGGAAGCATGGCAGCGGTGGTAGGCGGTGGCCTCCTGGCCGATAGAGCCGGGTACTCGGCTGCCATGGCGGCAGCTGCTCTGCTCTCCTTGGCGGCTCTGCCCTTTGTATTCGGGCTGTGGAGACCGCAGAGCAGGCCGGATACTCCCTCTGAGAGCGGGGCCGCAGTGGAGGCGCCGGTTGAAGAGCCGTTGGGCGACACGTTTTCCCTGGCCTTCTGCAACCGTGCCGGTTTTGTCACTTACCTTGTGGGCTGGGGTATTGTGATGGCAAGTATGGCCGCAGTGCTGCAGGAAAGGGCGGGTTCTGGAACCGTTCTGGCGGGCCATTTCATCGGTATCGCCACCCTATCGGGCTTTGCGAGTTCCACCAACTGGCTGAGTACCCTCGTGGTGTCGCCCTTGGCCGGGCGGCTGAGCGACCGCTGGGGTCGAAGGCGCCCCTTCTTGGTGGCTACCCTTCTTCAGGGAGGTTCTCTTATGCTCGTGGCGTTTTCTCAGAACATCTTGGCCACGATGATCTCCTTCGCGGTGTTCTTTGTCTGCATGAACGCCCAGCGCGTCTTCCTAGATGCGGCTGCCGGTGACGGAGCCCGGCAGCAAGGCTCCGCAGCCATCAGCCGCTACAGCTCCTGGCAGGACTTGGGCTCTGCAGTGGGGCCGCTGATTGGCTATGGTTTGGCAGGCTTGGCGAGTTTCCAGTGGGTTTACACGTTTGGAGCGGCCCTTCTGATCGGCATCGGCCTGATCAGCCTGGCCGACCGCAGGGAAGAGGGGAGGGTGTGGAGTGCAGCCTGAGAACTTTCCACAGCTGCGCAGCGATGAAGAACTGCAGCAGACGATGTTAGCAGAATTGAAACCCCACAACGCGCCGATCCCGCTGGCGGAATATGATGAAGCGTGGCCCGCAGCTTTTGCCCGGGAGGCGGAGCGGCTGCGCACCGTCCTGGGCAGCAGGGCACTTCAGATCGAGCACGTTGGCTCAACCTCCGTCCCAGGTCTCTGCGCCAAACCCGTTATCGATATTGTGGTGGTGGTGGAAGACTCGTCAGACGAAGCGTCTTTCGTTCCGCTTCTGGAAGCAGCAGGTTACACCCTTCGCATCCGCGAACCAGACTGGTTTGAGCACCGCCTGTTCAAGGGGCCGGACATAGATATCAATCTTCATGTGTTCAGCGAGGGGGCATCTGAAGTGGAGAAGATGCTGCGGTTTAGGGATTGGCTGCGGTCCCACCCGGAGGATCGGGAGAGATATGCATCGGAAAAGCGCAGGTTGGCCCAGAAGACCTGGAAGCATGTGCAGCATTATGCCGATGCCAAGACGGGAGTTATTGAAGAAATCCTAACCAAGGCGGGTTGGGTGTGATGCGTGGATGAAGTACGTGTTTGCAGCAGAGAAGACGGATTACAGCGATTTCGCGAGCGGGAGAGTGCTCTACAGCGCCCCCGGTACCACCGGCTTTCCCGTGCGCCTGGCAGATGAGATCATCCAGCGCGCCTTCCACAGCCTCGAGAAGCACGGCAACAAGGGGCCTTTCCGCATTTACGACCCCTGCTGCGGCGGGGGGTTTCTCCTTACAACCTTGGGTTTTCTGTTCCCCGAGCGGATCCTGGACATCACGGCCACCGACATCGACCCCAAGGTACTGGAGGTCGCTGCAAAGAACCTTTCGCTCCTCTCAGCGGAAGGCCTGGATAGAAGGGAGCGGGAACTCGCTTCCTACGCGGAAGCCTATGGCAAGGACTCTCATCGGGAGGCGCTGGAAAGCCTTGCTCGCCTGCGCACGCGGCTCGGTGGGCGCAGCATAAAGGCCACCATCGGGCAGCGGGATATCACAGACCCGGCGCCCTTTCCGGCGCAGGGTTTGGACATCATCGTGACGGACATCCCCTACGGGCAGATGGCCAGTTGGGGAGGAACCGGGACAGACCCTGTAGAAAGCCTCTTTGCGAACTGCTATCGCGCTCTGACACGGCCCTTGGCCGTATTGGTGATCGTAGCGGATAGGAAGGCAAGGCTTCAACACGAAGCCTTTAGGCGCATCGAGCACTTTAAGCTCGGCAAGCGCCAAATCGCATTTTTCCAACCGCTTGAGTAGTAGGAGGCGGTGACGGTGATCTCTGTTTTGAGCATCGATTTTGATTACTTCATAGACGCTTCAGCCGCAGAACGGGACCAGTACTTCCTGACCGGCGGGGAAGACATTCCCCGGGAACAGCTGGACAGCATGTGGACCGAACGCTATGCTGCCTATCCTCAGATCGCCAGGATTGGCGTGATTGCCGAATTTGACCCTTTCAAGTGGTTCCTAGAGTCGCTAAACCTGGATGCGGCTTCCGTGTTTGTGTCAGAGACCCACAGGGCGATCAAGCAGCTGATCGACAGCCTGCCCCAAGGCGAGCAGCTCATGATCGTGAACGTAGACTTCCACCACGACTTTTACCATTACTTCAGCGGCGATGACTACTGCAACTGCGGCAACTGGCTGAGGAGAGTACTAGAGGAACGACCAACGGTCCAGGTCAGGTGGATCAGGCGGGCCGACTCGCAGCTGGCGACGCTAGAGGGCGATGTCCCCTTTGCCCACACAACGGACCTGGCATCCGTTTTCCGCGAGCACTTTGATTACGTCTTTCTCTGCAGGAGCCCCGAATGGAGTCCCCCTCACCTCAGCAGCAGGTATGAAGAACTGGTTTGGGCGCTGTTTGAGGCACGCCCCAAGGGGTGCCTAGAACGTTACTCCCCGCAGTCTGCTTGCTGTGACGATACGCTCCAAGGCCACCATGTAGGCGGCAAGGCGCAGTGAGGTGTTGGCTTTTTCCGCCATGTTCCACACTTCGCGGAAAGCCCTGACCATAGTGTTCTCAAGGCGCTGGTTGACTTTGTCCTCTTCCCATTTGACTGACTGCAGGTTCTGCAGCCATTCGAAGTAGGAGACTACTACCCCTCCGGCGTTGGCAAGGATATCTGGCACGACTATGGTACCTTTCTCTGCCAAAATGGCATCCGCCTCTGAAGTGGTGGGGCAGTTCGCCCCCTCCAGGATGACCTTGGCCCTAATACTGGGGGCATTCTCTTCGTTGATGCTGTTCTGGAGCGCCGCTGGCACTAAGATGTCGATGTCCAGCTGAAGCATCTGTTCGTTGGATATCCGCACAAAGCCCGGTCCGGGGAATCCTTCAGCCGCCTGCCATGCTCGGCCCGGAGGAAGCTGAGAACCGCCTCGACATCGAGTCCATCTGGGTTATGGATGGCTCCGGATGAATCGCTGATGGCGACCACGCGGCAGCCCTCCCTGGCGAGGAGGAGAGCAGCGGTGCCGCCCACATTGCCAGCTCCCTGCACGGCAACGGAAGCCCCTCTCAAGTCGCGCCCCAGCCTCTTGGCGACTTCCCGAGCCACGATCAGGATGCCGCGACCTGTAGCTTCTCTGCGCCCCAAAGATCCTCCCAGAGCCACTGGCTTGCCCGTGACCACGCCCAAGGTCAGTTCGCCGCTCAACAGGCTGTATGTGTCCATGAACCAGGCCATGACTTCCTCGTTGGTGTTGACGTCGGGGGCTGGGATGTCGATATGCGGCCCTACTAACGGAAACAGAAGCGTCGTGTACTTCCTGGTCAGCCTCTCCAGTTCGCCTCTGGACAGCTTGCTCGCGTCCACCGCGATGCCGCCCTTGCTGCCCCCATAGGGGATATCCACCACAGCGCATTTGAAGGTCATGGCTGCGGCCAGGGCTTTTACATCGTCCATGTCAACATCTTTGTGGTAGCGGATGCCGCCTTTATAGGGTCCCCGGATGCCCGAATACTGAACCCTGCAGCCCTCAAACACCCGGATCGGACCGTCATCCATGCGTACAGGGACCGACACTTTCAGTTCGCGCTCTGGGTACTTGAGCTGGACGTAGTCTTTTTCTTCCAACCCCAGCAGGGCAGCGGCCTGATCGATGGCCTTCATGATCTCTTCGTGAGGGTTATATGCCTTCGCCGTCTCGTCCTTGAGCCTCCCTTGGGAAGGTGGGCGCGGTGAGTTGCGTTGGGGACGCTCGTCTATCCGTTCGCCACTCCAGGCGTTTGTTAATAAGTCTACAAGCTGAGTGCCCCCGTGTCAGCGCCCACTGCTGCGGGAACATCTGCGGCAGGAAAAAAAGGGGCTGCGTATAAATGGAGTAGCGGACGATACTCCCGCACAGCAGCAGAAGGATCACGCTGAGTAGAAAGGGAAGATGGGATGAGACAGATTCTATGGCTTCTTTATATCGGCTACCTGTTTTTTGTCATCTTCACGATCTTTTTCAGCCGCAAGAAACCGACGCAACGCTTCAGCTGGATACTGGTCCTCGTGTTCCTCCCTGTGGTGGGCCTCATCGTCTACAGCGTGATGGGCAGCGATGTGTTTTGGGATTACAAAAGGCGCAAGATCCGTGAGAGGCACAGGGCCATCTTTTTGGAGCTGGATGCCATCACACGCAGGTGGCACAATCGTTCAGGTGCGGAGCTCTCGCCCATTCAGCAGTTCAACTTCAAATGGTGCGGGAGCATTTTTACCGATGACAATGCTGTAGAAGTGTACACCAACGGAGGTCCGAAATTCGCCCGCCTGTTTGCTGACCTCCGTGCTGCCCAGGACCACATCCATGTCCAGTATTTCACGATCCATAACGATGCTGTGGGCCGGGAGTTGTTTGAGATCCTGAAGGAAAAGGCCCGGCAGGGCGTGGAGGTAAAGCTGCTGTATGACAGCTTTGGCTGCGGGTTTACCTTTGTCAGGCCCCTCTTCCGCGAGCTGAAGGCCGCCGGCGGCCTTGTTCACGGCATCCGTCCTTGGGCCCGGGCCTTGAACTACCGCAACCACCGCAAGCTGGTGATTGTGGACGGCAGAGTGGGGTACCTCGGAGGGATGAACGTCGGAGAGCACTACGCCGAGGGCGTTAAAGGCATGGTCTGGAGGGATACTCATGTCCGGCTCACGGGAGGCGTGGTCCGTGACCTGCAGCAGATCTTCATTTCCGATTGGGTCGCCTCCATGAAAAAGGGGCGCCTGGGCTTCCGCCAGCGGCTCCAGCACTATTTCCCGGAGGTTGAGGCCAATGGTCATCTGCCTGCCCAGATCGTAGCCAACGGCTTGTACAACAAGTACATCGGGCAGGATGTGATCAACCTCAGTTACTTCAATTTGATCAACTCAGCCAAGGACAGGCTTTGGATTCAGACGCCTTACTTCGCTCCATCCGAGGCCGTGCTGCAGAGTCTGAAGACCCTGGCCCTGAGGGGCGTTGATGTGCGCATCATGACCTCGTCGTATTACACCTTTGGGGGGCTGTTCCACCACAACATCAAGAACTACTTCTTCCGTCAGCTGATCGATTCCGGGGTGAGGGTGTTCAAGTACAAGGGGATCATGCATGCTAAGGCCATGCTGATCGACGACGATAAGCTCTGCATCGGCACGGTCAACCTCAACGTGCGCAGCCTGGAGCGTGATGATGAAGTCTTTATCTACTTCGAATCCCAGGAAGAGAGCAAGGTATACAGCCGCATCTTCGAGACCGATCTGGAGCAGAGCATTGAGCTGGACTATGCTCGCTTCAAAAAAGAGACTCTGCTGTCGCGGGCGTTGGAATCGGTGGTCAGCCTGTTTTCGCCGCTGTCCTGATATTCGCGCTTTCCCTTTGCTCACAAGAAGGGTATGATCGGAAGAAGACTGGTTGCAGGAGCGAACCAAAATGGAAAAGGCTTATCTCTATATTGTTCTGACACGTACGAACAGCATCGTATCCCGCTTGATCTACCTTGTGACGCGGGATGAGTATACACATGCAGCCCTGTCCCTTGACAAGGATCTTAAGGAAATGTACAGCTTCGGACGTAAGTATTCGTATTATCCCTTCCTGGGGCGGTTCAGGCACGAGAAGCTCGACGAAGGACTCTACAAACGCTCAAGGCGTCTGCCGGGGATAGTGCTGGAGCTTGAGGTGGCCAAAGAGAGCTACGTTCAGGCGCAGCGCATCGTCCAGGAGTTCATCGACCACAGCTCAAGGTATAAGTACAACTGCCGGGGACTGGTTTTCGGACTGATCAACAAACCGACCACAAGGTCTGACCGCTTCCTGTGCTCTCAGTTCGTCTACCACGTGCTGCACGGCGCTGGGATCGCAGACTTTGGAGTGCCCGAAAACCTGGTAAAGCCGGTGGACTTCCTGAAACTCCCGGCCAGAGTTGTTTATCAAGGGGATTTGAAAAGGCTCTTGCCCAACCCAAAAAGCGCCCCGGGCCAAAAAAGCTTCGTTCACCGGTTGCTGCCAAAATGCTTCGCCCGCAGGACGGGCTAGCTCACGCTTTACATAGAATATGCGATCCGCCCGCTGGGAAACAAGGGATTACCCGCCAAATGTCGAAATATTACTCGTAAGATTCTGGTTGGGGGTAGAGCGGGTGGAAATGCTGGATGACCTTGATCTGGGTAGGCGGCAGCGCATCCTTATCGTAGAAGACGTTAAACTCAACGCTCAGATACTCGTGAACGCCCTGAAGGACACCTATGATCTGAGGGTGGCCTACAACGGCGTGCAAGCGCTGGCTATGGTCAAGGAGGAAATGCCGGACTTGATCCTGCTGGACATCATCATGCCGGAAATGGACGGGTACGAAGTTTGTGCTCGGCTTCAGGCCGATCCCAACACCCGGGACATTCCCATCTTGTTCCTGACCGCTTTGGAAGGGGATCAGAATGAAGCCTATGGCCTCGAACTCGGAGCCATGGACTACATACGCAAACCCTTTAACCTGCCGATCGTCAAAGCCAAAATCCGAAACCACCTGGAACTGAAGCGCTACAAAGACATCTTGAAGCGCGACAGCCGGATCGATGGGTTAACCAGAATTCCCAACAGGCGTCGTTTCGATGAAGCCTACGCCGAAGAAAGGGAGGGGGCCAGGCGCAACCAGACTCCCTTGGCAGTGCTCATCATCGATCTGGACCGCTTCAAGCTGTACAACGACACCTATGGGCATCTCCAGGGCGACGACGTCCTTAAGCTGGTGGCCATCACCCTGTACCACTCCGTGCACAGACCGGGAGACCTGGTGGCGCGCTGGGGTGGAGAAGAGTTCGCAGTTCTTCTGCCGGACACAGACCGCGAAGGAGCACGGCATGTGGCGGAAAGGCTTCGGACCGCCGTGACTGACCTGGAGATACTCCACGAAGCCTCGCCAGTAGCCGCCGTTCTGACCGTCTCCATCGGCGTGGCCGCCGCCAAAGTGGAAGATCCGGCGTCTTACGATCTTCTCCTCCAGTGGGCAGATGAGGCTGTATACCGGGCTAAAGCTGAAGGGCGCAACAGAGTGGTGGCCTACGGAGATTGACTCAAACCCGATAAAAAAAAGACTCCCGCTGTGGAGTCTTTTTTCTTTGGGTTTGGGCCGCAGGATCAGCCTTTGACTGCTCCGGCGGAGACGCCTTGGGTGATCTGCTTTCTGAAGATGAGGTAGAAGACCACCATGGGCACCATGCCTATCGTCAGCGCAGCAAACATGCGCCCGTAATCTGAGGCTAGAGGGCCGGAGAACTTGAGGATGCCCACGGGCAGAGTGCGCAGGGCATCGCTGGAGACCAGGATGTTCACCAACATAAACTCGTTCCATACTCCGGAGACATTGAGGATAGCCAGAGTGACGGCAACTGGTTTGGCCATGGGGGCAACGATCATGGCGAAGATCCTCAGGTAGGAAGCGCCGTCTATGCGTGCCGATTCGACCACTGAGTCGGGGACCGACTTGATAAACTCAGTGCACAGGTATATCCCTATCGGCATGCCCATGCCCACATAGGGGATGAGCACTCCAAGCCTTGTGTTGTACAGATTCGTCGCGACAGCCATGAGGAAGAGCGGTACCATGATGGACTGCAGGGTCAGCAGAATACCGATGACAAAGCTTCCGTGCAGGAACGGTGTTGCCTTGGAACGGATCTTAGCGAAGGCGAACCCCGCCATCAGCGAAAAGAGGATCACCAGGAGGGTGGACGCCACCGTGAAGAAAAGGCTGTTCAGAAACAGAGTATCAAACTGAGCCAGCCGCCAGGCGGTCGGGTAGTTGTTGATGGTCGGGTTCACCGGCAGGCCCGTCATGTTCCTCTGAAACTCCGTGGTAGTCTTGAGCGAACTGATCACCAGCCAGAAGAGTGGGTAGAGGGTGAGCACGGTGAAGACCAGCACGGTGAGGTAGACGAAGATCCTCAGCAACGGGTGGAAATCCGTTTTCCTGATCTTGGTTTTGACGGCGGTTTTCATTCTTCCCTACCTCCAAACCTAGCTTCAGTGATGCGCACCAAGACGATCAGCGTAAAGCTCAGCAGGACCATGAACATGGAGATGGAGTTGGCCAGCGGGTAATTCGGCGAATGTTTGAAGGCCGTATCGTACATGTACAGGGCAAGTACTGAGGTGCGGCGCGCCGGATTTCCAGACGTCATGGCGTAGATCAGGTCAAAGCTTTTCAGCGACCCCGCGATAGCCAAGATTGCGGAAGTGACGATGACCCCCGAAAGTGCTGGGAACATGATACGGGTCAGGACCTGCCACTCGCTGGCTCCGTCGATCCGGGCCGCCTCGATCAATGACGGGTCGATCTTCTGCAGGTTGGCCAGGAAGATGATCATGTACTGGCCCGTGTACATCCAGAGGATGACAAAAAGGACAGGGATGATGGCCAGCTTGGGATCGTAGGCCAGTTCGTTCTCCCAACCTGGCTGAAACCTCTGCATGAACTTAGTAAAAGGACCGTAAGGCGAGAAGAAGGCCTGCCACAACCGTCCGACCACGATGGTGGAAATCACGCAGGGCAGGTAGAGGGTGGTCTGGAAAAAGCTCCCGAACTTGATCAGCTTGCGGTGGATGACATAGGCGAACAAAAAGCCAAGGGGGATCTGGCCGAACAAGGACACCGCCATGATCAAGCCGTTGTTTTTTAGGGAGATCCAGAAGTACTGATCATTGAACATGCGCATGTAGTGCTTGAGACCGACAAACTGGATGTTGGGGTTGCCGAAGATTACCCCGCCGTTGTAGTTGGTCATGCTCAGTCCCAGAGAGAAAACGGTGGGGAAAGCCATCACAGCCCAGTAGACCAGGACCCCAGGCAGGACCAGGAGGAGGTAGGCCCGGCGCTCTTCCGTCCACCATGTGAGGAATCGTTTCATGGCACTCCGCTCCTTACGGGAAAGGGGTAGGCTCGCGTGCGAGCCTGCCCCTTCAGTGGATTAGGTCTTACTTCTTCGCTCTCCAGGCCTCCAGGGCTTCCTGTACGCGCTCGGCTACTTCCATCGGGGTGGCCAAGCCGAGGCCGATCTCCTGCAGACCTACGTTGAGCGGCAGGTAGACTTCGCCTTCCAGAACGTTGTCCAGAACTGCGGTGTAGACTTCGATGTCCTCATAGTAGCGGATCCTCTCGTTTACGAGGGGCTCCAGCTGGTCGGAAGTAACGTCGATACGGCTCGGGATCGTGCCGGCGGTCTCCAGGCGGAGTTTCTGGGCCTCAGGACCCTGCAGCCACTTGATCAGTTCCCAAGCGGCAGCTTCTTTAGCCGAGCCATCGGGGATCTTGGAGCTCATACCGAAGCCGGTGCCAACTACGCCGGACGACGATTTGTGTACGATCTCGCCGGGGATGGCGGGGAAGATGGTCATCTTGAAGTTGGGCTGCTCGTCAACGGGGATCAAAGCTTCGCCCGTGGTAACGTCAGTGAGGAAGTTAGCCGTTTTCCAGTCGCCGTCGATCATGAACGGAGCACGGCCGGAGGCAAACAAGCCGTTCACTTCAGAGTAGTTGATGTTCATGATCTTGCGGTCGAGGACTCCGTCTTTGTACATCTGGGCGTAGAACTCGAGAGCGCCGACGAACTCGGGATCGGTGAACTTGGCCTCGCCAGCGATGATCTGGTTGAGCTTCTCATCGCCTACCAAACGGCCGACGATCATGGAGAACAAGCAGGACTGGATTACCCAGTCATCAGTGGCGCCCATGAGGATGACGTCGAGGCCAGCGCCCTTGATCACCGGTACCATGGCAACCAATTCTTCGTATGTTTCAGGGATGGAAAGGCCGAGGCTCTCCAGCAGAGGAACGTTGACGTACAGAGCATGGCTGGAAGTCATGGTCTGGGGCAGTTCAGCCAGGTAACCGGCTGCTTGGGGTGCGAGGACTGCAGGGTTGAAGTACTTGGCGTCTTCTCCCAGGAGAGGAGTGAGGTCCTTAACGAGATGCTGGGTATGCAGGGAGGTGGAGCGCCCACCCGGCCACATGAACACCACATCAGGGAGACGGTCAGCGGCGGCATAGGCTTCTACCTTTTGATGGAAGGCCTCGAGGAACAGATCCTCTCTCTCAACGATGATGTTGGGATGGCGGCGGGAGAATTCGTGCCAGATCTCCTCGATTTCACGCTCGGAGCCCGGTGCCGTCAGATCAAAGTAGTGCAGTACGGTGATGGTGATCTTTTCATCTTGTGCCAAGGCTGCAGGAACAAACACGCCGACAACGAGAAGAGCAGCTAACAGCAGCACATTAAGTTTTCTCATCGTTTTTTCCTCCTTGCTTTTTTGAGTGGAATCACGGCGCATAGTTTTCAGTTCGCTACCCCATTCTCACCTCCTGCCTATCGGATACTGACAGGCTTCCTACCTGTGGAAAGGCACCGACAAAGGGTCAAACCAGCGGTCGATAACCAGGCCAGCTGCACCCAGAAGGTCGGCATCTTCATTCTTAAAGCTGGAGCCGGTGATGGTTACCCGGCCGGGAATTCCTGATCGTCGAGAAGCAGCTTCTGAGTAGCTCTGGCAGCGTGCGATAACCTCATCCTTGAGCGTCCCCCAGAAACCGCCGATGGTGATGACGTCGAGATCGAGGAGCATACCCCAGTGGGCGCAGGCCAGGGCGAGAGCTTCCGCTGTCTCAGACACTATCTCCAGCGCTGGTTCGTCTCGTGTTCTCACGAGTTCGAGGAAACGGGAGCGGCCTACCCAAAGGCCCGTACGCCGGGCATAGCGGGCCTGGACGTCTCCGAAGTAAACATAGGCTTCGAGGCACCCTCGCTGCCCGCACCGGCAGGGCTCACCAGCAGGGATGACAGGCACATGCCCAACTTCACCAGTGGTGCAGTGCGAACTGTCGAGCAGGCTTCTGTTGGCGATTATCCCTGCTCCGGCGCCTTCTTCCGTTTTGAGGTACATGGAATTCGATGCATCTTGGGCCCTGCCCAACCAGAGTTCTGCCAGAGCACAAGCATTTGCATCGTTCTCAATGAAGACAGGGAGCTGCAGCTCGCTGCTGAGCAGTTCCGCCAGGGGCACGTTTTCCCACCTGAGGTTGACCGATTTGATTATCCTGCCTTCTCGGGACTGGCAGATGCCCGACACGGCAACGCCCACTCCGATGATGTGCTGGAGGTTAACGCACGTCCGGGCAAACATGCCTCTGATCGTCTCCGCCGCTGCGGTCAAGAACTTTTCCGGCGCAGCTTCATTCCAGATGAGCCGCTCGGTGTCAAGGATGCGGCCCTTGAGGTCCAGGATGGCAGCGCGGCAGTCATCGCGGAGGAGTTTCAGACTGACAATGTACAGTTTTGAGTGGTCGATCTGCAGGTAGACAGGCTTTCTACCGCCTGTGGACTTGCCCACGCGTCCTTCCAGGACAATCCCCTGTTCCATGAGTTTCGCCGTGATCCGCGTGATCGTGGCGTGGCTCATGCCAGTAAGCTTGGCGAGCTGCGTGCGGGAACAGCTGCCCTGCCTGTACAGTGTCCTAAGGACAGTTGACGCATTGTACGTACGGATCAGACGGGTGGTGTTGACCGGTCTGCTCACTCAGCTCACCAACTTTTTTCCACTGTGAAAACATCTAATTTGATAATAACCCATAACACATTTTTCTGCAATACTCTCTTTTCGCTAAAGTAAGATTAAGGCGGGCAAAGGACTCTCAAGGGGATGTGTGGAATAGCAGAGCAGTGCCATCATATCCACCGTCCAAAAGGAGAAGATCGATGCTCAGGCTCAGGGGTTCTAACTTAAGCAGTCATGACGTGGCGAAGGCAGTGAGGCAGGGCTGGACCATCACCCTGGATACGGCCCAGCTGGACAGGGTGGCCCGGGCCAGGGAGCTGGTGCTGCGGCTGCTGGAAGAGGGTGTACCTGTCTACGGGATCAACACCGGTTTTGGTAAACTGGCAGACACCTCCATTTCGCAGGAAAGCGTGGCCGAGCTGCAGCGCAATTTGATCCTGAGTCACAGCTGCGGGGTGGGTGAGCCCTTTCCTGGTGATGTTGTGAAGGCCATGATCATCCTCAGGGCCAACGCACTCATGAAAGGCCACTCCGGGATCAGGCCTGAGGTGATCAGGCTGCTTGTGCAGCTTGTCAACCAGAACGTGGTGCCCGTTGTTCCCAGCCAGGGTTCGGTGGGTGCCAGCGGCGATTTGGTGCCCCTAGCCCACATGTCGGCAGTGCTCATTGGTGAAGGCGAGGCATACTTCAGAGACCAGCGGATGCCGGGGGCAAAGGCTCTGGAACGGGCGGGGCTGGCCCCTGTGGTTTTGGAAGCCAAGGAAGGCCTGGCTCTGATCAACGGGACCCAGGCCATGACTGCCCAGGCGGTTTTGGCCCTTTACGACGGAGACATCCTCCTCAAGACGGCGGATGTGGCCGGCAGCCTGACTATGGAGGCGCTGCGCGCTATCCCCGACGTTCTCGACGAACGGGTGCATGCTCTGCGGGCTCATCCGGGCCAGGCGATGGTGGCTGCCAACCTGCGCAGGCTGCTGGCGGGCAGCGGCCTGGTCTATGGTCGTGAACACGACCGCATCCAAGACGCTTATTCCCTGCGCTGCATACCGCAGGTCCACGGCGCAAGCCGGGATGCATACCGCTATGTTGAGCAGGTGATCGACACCGAGATCAACTCGGTTACGGATAATCCCATCCTGTTCCCCGATGAGGGGCAGGTTATCTCAGCAGGCAATTTCCATGGACAGCCTGTAGCCCTCGCACTGGACTTCCTCGGCATCGCACTATCAGAAATCGGGAACATCGCTGAGCGCCGGATCGAGCGCCTGGTAAACCCGCATCTGAGCAGCCTGCCGCCCTTCCTCACGGCGCGCAGTGGCCTCAACTCCGGGTACATGATCGCTCAGTACACCGCAGCAGCCCTCGTGTCCGAGAACAAGGTGCTGGCCCATCCGGCCTCGGTGGATTCCATCCCCACTTCGGCCAACCAGGAAGACCATGTGAGCATGGGCAGCATCGCTGCCCGCAAGCTTGGCAGCATCTTGGGCAATGTGCAGAACATCCTGGCCATTGAGATCCTGTGTGCCTGCCAGGCTTTGGAGTTCAGGGAGAGAACCCAGCTTGCTCCGGCGACCAGGGCCGTCTACGAGCTGGTGCGCAGTGTCGTGCCTCCCCTGGAACGGGACCGCTTCATGGCAGGCGACATTAAGGCAGTACGCGATCTGGTGGTATCAGGCCAAGTGCTGAAGGCCGCGGCCGATACCGCTGGAGAATTAGTATAGAGGATATGGGGAGGTAATCGCATGATCCGAGCACCGCGAGGAACAGAACTGCACTGCAAAGGCTGGCATCAGGAAGCGGCCATGCGCATGCTCATGAACAACCTCGATCCAGAAGTGGCCGAGCGCCCAGATGACCTGGTGGTTTACGGAGGGATAGGCAAGGCGGCCAGGGACTGGCCCAGCTACTACGCCATCGTGCGCACCCTGCAGGAGCTGGAGAATGATGAGACGCTCCTGGTCCAGTCGGGAAAGCCGGTGGGAGTGTTCCGGACCACGCCCCAATCGCCACGGGTGCTCCTGGCCAATTCGAACCTGGTGCCCGCTTGGGGGACGTGGGAGCATTTCCGGGAGCTGGAGCGCAAGGGGCTGATCATGTTCGGCCAGATGACTGCCGGTAGCTGGATCTACATCGGTACCCAGGGAATCCTGCAGGGGACCTATGAGACACTGGCGGAGCTGGCCCACCAGCACTTCGGAGGTTCGCTGAAGGGGCGCTTGGTGCTGACCGCGGGCTTGGGCGGCATGGGCGGCGCCCAACCGCTGGCTGTGACCATGAACGGCGGAGTGGCCATCGTGGTCGAGGTGGATCCACAGCGCATCGAAAAGAGGCTGGCTACTCGTTACTGCCAGTTAGCCACTGATGATCTGGACGAGGCCCTGCGGCTGGCCTTAGAAGCCAGGGCAAAGGGTGAACCGCTTTCCATAGGCCTGCTCGGCAACGCCGCCGATATCCTGCCAGAGTTTGTCCGGCGGGGCATCACGCCCGATGTGGTGACCGACCAGACTTCTGCCCACGATCCGCTCAACGGTTACATCCCGCGGGGATACAGCGTTGAAGAAGCGGCTGAACTGAGGGCCCGGGATCCAGAGGGGTACATCCGCCTGGCCAAGGAGTCCATGGGCGTGCACGTTCAGGCCATGCTCGACCTTCTGGAGAAGGGCGCAGTGGTCTTTGACTACGGCAACAACATCAGGCAGCAGGCGAAGGATGTGGGCGTCGAGAACGCCTTTGCCTTCCCAGGTTTTGTCCCAGCCTACATCCGCCCGCTCTTCTGCGAGGGCAAAGGCCCCTTCCGCTGGGTAGCCCTCTCTGGCGATCCTGAGGACATCCGCAAGATCGACGAGATGCTCTGCCGGGAATTCGCCGATAACGAACGTCTGGTGCGCTGGATTAAAATGGCCCAGGAGCAGGTGGCCTTCCAGGGCCTCCCGGCCCGCATCTGCTGGCTCGGGTATGGCGATCGAGCCCGGTTTGGCCTGCTGATCAGCGATATGGTGAAAAGAGGCGAACTGAAGGCGCCCATCGTTATCGGCAGGGATCACCTGGATGCCGGTTCTGTCGCTTCGCCCCACCGGGAGACTGAGGGGATGAAGGATGGCAGCGATGCTGTGGCTGACTGGCCCATCCTCAACGCCCTGGTCAATGCCTGCGCCGGGGCAAGCTGGGTGTCTGTCCACCACGGCGGTGGCGTGGGCATCGGTTACTCCATCCATGCAGGCATGGTTGTGGTGGCTGACGGCACAGACGAAGGTGCAGCCCGCCTGGAGCGGGTGCTCACCACCGACCCTGGTACCGGGGTGATGCGCCATGCTGATGCGGGTTACGAGGCGGCGATCAAGACCGCCAAGGAGAAGGGGATCAAACTGCCCATGCTGCAGGACTAGGAGGAAGAGAGATGGCCCAGATCGTTCAGTGCGTACCCAACATCAGCGAAGGACGCCGGCTCGATGTGGTGGAGAAGGTTGTAGACCAGGTACGCCAGACAGACGGTGTGAAGCTGCTGGACTATTCGTCAGATTTCGACCACAACCGCTCGGTGATCACCTTTGTGGGTGATCTGGCCAGCGTACAGGAAGCGGCCTTTCGCCTCACCAAACAGGCGGTGGCCTTGATCAACATGGAAGAACATCAGGGAGCCCATCCCCGCATCGGTGCGGTGGATGTGATCCCCTTTATCCCCATCGAAGAGGTGACCATGGGGGATTGCGTGCAGGCCGCCGTGAACCTGGCCCGCAGGATCAACACCGAACTCGGGGTACCCACCTACCTCTATGGGGAGGCAGCTTCAAGGCCCGAACGCCGCAACCTCAGCAACATCCGCAAGGGACAGTACGAGGGTCTGAAGCGTTCGATTCAGGAAGAACAGCGCTGGCCCGACTTCGGTTCGCCAAGCCTGCACCCGACGGCAGGGGCCACAGTGGTGGGCGCCCGCATGCCTTTGATCGCGTTTAACGTGAACCTCGGCACCGACCGGAAGGAAGTGGCCGACCACATCGCCCGCTGTGTGCGGGAGCGAAACGGTGGTTTTCGCAACGTCAAAGCCATGGGAGTTCTCCTGGAAGAGCGCGGGCAGGTACAGGTGTCCATGAACCTGGAGAACTACCTGGAAACGCCGATCCACAGGGTTCTGGAGACGATCCGGCGTGAAGCGGCGCTTTTTGGAGTTCCTGTGGTGGGGACAGAGATTGTGGGGTTGGTTCCGCAGCAGGCCCTCCTTGATGCCGCCGCGTGGTACCTGCAGGTGGAGAACTTCGACCCCCAGCAGGTGCTGGAAAACCGCCTGCGATAGGAGGTAAGCCAGTGGCTCTCAAAGCCGACCTTGTAATCAAAGGCGGACAGGTGGTGACCGCCGCCCACTCTACCTGTCCGGTGCGGGGGAAGGACATGCAGAAGCTAGACGTGCTTGAGGGTGCTTGGGTGGCCTGTTCTGGAGTGGAGATCACAGCCGTAGGTCCGGAAGAAGCAGTGCGGAGCCAGGTGGAGATAACCGACCAGACGCAGGTTATCGAGGCCGCGGGCCGGGTTATCACGCCCGGCCTGATCGATGCGCACACCCATCTCATCTTCGGCGGGAGCAGGGAGGATGAGTTCTACCTGCGGGCCCGCGGAGCAGACTACATGGAGATCATGGCTGCGGGCGGCGGGATCCTCAGCTCGGTGAGGGCCACAAGGGCGGCGTCCCTCGACGAACTGGTGGAAGCCGGTCGGCAGCGACTTCGCTGGATGCTGCGGATGGGCGTAACCACGGTGGAGTGCAAGAGCGGTTACGGCCTTGATCTGGAGACCGAGCTCAAGCAGCTCGAAGCCGTGCGCATCCTCCAGAGTGAGCAGCCGGTTGAGCTCGTGCCCACTTTTTTGGGTGCACACGCTTGGCCCCCAGAGTTCCAGGAAGACCAAGAGGGCTATGTAGATTTCTTGGTGAATGTAGTCCTGCCCGCGGTGAAAGAGCAGGGCGTGGCCGAGTATGTCGACGTGTTCACCGAAAAGGGTGTCTTTTCGGTGGAGCAGAGCCGCCGGATCTTCCAGAAGGCGAGCGAGCTTGGCTTTGCTCTCCGCGTGCACGCAGATGAGATGTACGCTCTCGGTGGGGCAGAACTCGCGGCCGAGTTCGGGATGGCCAGTGCCGATCACCTTCTCATGGTGACCGAACAGGGGATCAAGGCTCTGGCTGACAGCGGCGTGGTGCCCATTCTCCTGCCGGGTACGGCGTTCAGTCTGCGCAAACCCTATGCGCCGGCCAGAATGCTTCTGGAGGCAGGGCTGCCGCTGGCCTTAGCCACCGATTTCAACCCGGGATCGTGCCCCACTGCCAATCTCGTGCTGGTCATGTCCCTCGCCTGCCTGTACATGGCTGTGACTCCCGAGGAAGCGTTCAACGCGGTGACTATCAACGCCGCTCATTCTCTGAACCGCTGCAAGCGCTTGGGCAGTTTGGAACCTGGCAAGCAGGCTGATCTGGTCATTTTCGCCGTGGATGATTATAGGAAGATCCCGTATTACGTGGGGGTCAATCTGGTGGAGAAAGTTGTCAAGGCTGGCAGGTTAGTCGTCAGCAATTAGTCGGGAAAAGGGTGGTACTTTGCTCACAGAACTGAAGATCACAGACTTTGTAGCTGAACTCGGCTCGTCCAAACCCGCGCCCGGAGGGGGCAGTGCCGCTGCCCTTGCTGGGGTTCTGGCCTCTTCCCTGGCAGCGATGGTAGCACGCCTCAGCGGGGAAGGGTGGCAGGAGTTCATCGACAAGGCACAGCGCCTGAGCGGCCAGCTGCTGGACCTGGTGAACCGGGATACAGAAGCCTTTAACCAGGTGATGGAGGCCTTGAAGCTGCCTAAGGGGACCGAGGAAGAGAAGCGCGAGCGAAGCAGGGCCCTGCGCCAAGCCAACCGGCTGGCTACCGAAGTTCCCCTGGAGGTGATGGAGCTGTCCCTGGAAATTTTGCGCCTGGCCTTTGAAGTTGCGCTGAAAGGCAACAGAAACTGCCTGAGCGATGCGGGCGTGGCCGGACTGCTGGCGGCGGCCGCCTGCCGAGGAGCAGCCTACAATGTGCTGATCAACCTCCCTGGGCTGCGGGATGCTGAATTCGCTAGCGCGGCCCGAGCACGGCTCGACGAGACCCTGAAGGAAGCAACGGACTTGGAGAGCACCATCGCAGACCGTGTGAACTGTGAACTCGCTTGATTTCCAGCGCTGTTATACGAATTATTTGACAATTTAGATAGAATGTGCTACCATGGGCAGTACCGATGCACAGAAGGAGGATGCCCATGACAGGAGATGTCCCAACGCTTCTAGCCCGTTTGGTTGAGATCGAAAGGCGCTTGGCAAGGCTGGAGGAAACGGTGGTGCCCCGAGCCGAATTGGACCGGCTGGTGGCCGAGCATCAGAAGGACATCTTGGCTTTGATCATGCTGATCTCTGCCAAGACGCGCGGAAGCAGTGAGCGCCGCGACTCCTGGCACAGCAGGGGCGTGCGGACTCTCCAGTAAACGGGGAAAGGAGCAGCGCTGATGCCGGCTCTCCGGCAGATAATCTACGAACAAGTGGAACAGATGCCCGTAATCGATACACACGAGCATCTGCCTAACCACGACCAGCACTGCCCAGATGTGCTGGCTGACTATCTAGTGCACTACATGAGCAGCGATCTGCGTTCGGCGGGGCTTTCAGAGGAGGATCTGGCCCGGGTGCGCTGTTCAGAACTGCCCGTGGAGGAACGCTGGGAGATTGCGGCCCCCCTGTGGGAGTTCTGCCGCTGCACTGGCTACGGGCGCGCGCTCGATCTGGCAGTCCGGGGGATTTACGGAATCGACGGCATTCGCCGGGAAACCATCAGTCAGCTGGCAGAGGCGTACAAGCGGCGCCGTACGGACCACAGGCGCTTTGTCCTCCGCGAGCTGTGCCGCGTTGAGCTTGCCATCCTCGATTCTTGGGCCATCGATGAACCCTATGACCAGGAACTGTTCCGTTACGCTTGGCAGCCCGAGCCTTTTATCATGGGCGATCAAGGGATGCTGCGCAGCATCGAAGAGCGGGGGATGCGGGTCAAAAGTCTTGACGATTGGCTCGAGGCCTTCACATCGGCCCTGGAAGACGCTCTGCGGCACGGTATGGTTGCTCTGAAAAACGCCATGGCTTACAGCCGGACACTGCATTATGAAAAAGTCGGGTATGCTGCTGCCCGGTCTCTGTTCGACAGGACGCTCGCCAGCTGGCGGGCGGCCGAACCGGAAGCTGAGCCCATCATCCTGCCCAAACCCGTCCAGGATTTCCTCATGCACTTCATCCTCCAGGAGGCAGCAGATCGAGGTTTGGTGATGCAGGTCCACACAGGACTTCTTGAGGGAAACGGAGGCATCCTGGAAAACAGCCGGCCCGGCCTTCTCAACAATCTCTTTTTGGAGTACCCGGCTGTCAAGTTCGACCTGTTCCACATGGGCTACCCCTACTGCGGTGAATCAGCGGCTCTGGCTAAGATGTTCCCCAACGTGTGCCTCGACCTTTGCTGGGCCCACATAGTCTCCCCGGCCGCTGCAAGGGCGGCACTTGCGGACTTCCTGGATGCGGTGCCCTACAACAAGATCATGGGCTTTGGCGGTGATTACGCTTTCGTCGACGGCATTTACGGGCACCTCCTGCTGGCCAGGGAGAACATCAGCAGGGTGCTCGCGGATAAGGTGGAACAAGGGGTGTGTTCCATCGACCGCGCGCTGGAGATCGCTTGGCATCTGCTTTACAGCAACCCGAAGGCCCTCTTCAGGCTTGACGGGCAAGCGTAAACTGTGGTAGAATCGTGGCAACACAGCTCAGGGCAATGAAGGAGACAGTAGCCACCCGTGGGTACTCAGAGAGCAGGCTGGTTGGTGCGAAGCCTGCAGAACATGGGGGTGGAACCGTATTCCACCTGGCGAATTACACTCCAGAGCTTGAACAGGAGACTGTTCCGGGCGCCATCCGTTAACGTGGCCAAGAGGCACGCAGCTGCGTGCGAATTAAGGTGGTACCACGGGTTCTCTCGTCCTTAGAAGCGAGAGAGCTTTTTTATTGGAGGGGGATTTCCATGAGGAACGCTTTGGATGTCTTGGAAGAACGAGGGTTTGTGGAACAGATCACCCATCGCGAGGAGCTGAGGGAGCTCCTGGACAAGGAGCAGGTCACCTTCTACATCGGCTTCGATGCCACCGCCCCCAGCCTTACTTTGGGGCATATGGTGCCGATCATGAGCGCACTGCACCTGTACAGAGCCGGCCACCGGCCCATCATGCTCACGGGCGGCGGCACAACCATGGTTGGCGATCCTTCGGGCCGCACAGAGATGCGCAAACTTCTCTCGCCCGAAACCATCCAGGCCAACGTGGAGCGGTTCCACCAGCAGTTCTCCCGTTTCTTCAATTTCGCAGACGGCTCCGCGGTGTTGGCGAACAATGCCGACTGGCTTCTGGACCTAAACTTCATGCAGTTCGTGCGGGAGATCGGCAGGCATTTCTCAGTGAACAGGATGCTGGCCATGGAAGCCTATAAATCACGATTGGAGGCCGGACTCACCTTCCTCGAGTTCAGTTACCTGCTTGTTCAGTCCTACGACTTCCTTGAGCTTTTCCGCCGCTACAACTGCCGGCTGCAGCTGGGCGGCAATGACCAGTGGTCGAACATCCTCGGCGGGTGCGAACTGGTGCGCAGAGCAGAAGACGCTTCGGTCTACGGCCTGACCTTGCGCCTGCTCACCACGGCTGCAGGCACCAAGATGGGTAAGACGGCCAAGGGCACAATCTGGCTTGATCCGGAGAGGACCAGCCCCTACGAGTTTTACCAGTATCTGCGCAACGTGGATGATGCCGATGTGGGAGACCTCTTGGCCATGCTGACCTTCCTCCCCATGGAGGAAGTGCGCAGGCTCGCTTCCTTGGAGGGATCGGAGATCAACAAGGCCAAAGAACTCCTGGCCTTTGAGGTGACCAAGTTTGTCCACGGGGAAGAGGAAGCCATGAAGGCCCAGGAGGCAGCAAGAGCCGTTTTTGGCGGGGGCGCGACCCATGAAAGCATGCCCTCCACAACGCTGCCGCAGACTCTGTTTGCCAGCGGGATGGATATCGTCACCCTGCTCACCGAGGTAAAGCTGGCTGCCACACGCAGCGAAGCGCGCCGCTTGGTGGAACAGGGAGGGATCACCCTGGGGCCAGAGAGGGTTGAGAGCATTGACCGGGTGGTGACACTCCAGGACTTTGACGGCAGCGAGCTGGTGATCCGCAAGGGAAAAAAGGTCTACCACAGGGTAGTAGTTCAATAGGAGATCCTCACGAAACAGCTGGGGCAACCCAGCTTTTTTGTTGATCTGCAGGTAGTTTTCACTTAGAATAGTTTGTGTTGCAAACTATTTCCCGTCAGCGGATGGAGTGAAAAGGGTGCCTAAAGGAGATCTAGTATTTGAATTTGTGGAAACACTTGAGAGCCTGAGAAACTGCGGGCGTTCCTTTTTCCGCTGTTCGGCACCGGTGCGGGGCAGCGCCATGCGCCTCCTCATCTTCCTGCACCACCATGTGGGGACGGATGGCCCGGGAATCCAGCCTTCAGAGCTCGGAGAACGGCTGCAGCTGGGTCGACCCACGGTGACTTCCTTGGTGAACACCCTGGAAGAACAGGGCCTGGTGGAGCGCTTAAGCGGTGATGAGGACAGGCGAGTGGTCTTCGTCCGGCCGACTCTGCAGGGAGCGGCTGTGGTGCAGCGGGCGAAGGACGAGCTCTCTCGGGATATCCGGGAGCTCATGGCTTACCTCGGAGAAGAAGATGGACATGAACTTCTGCGGATTCTGCAGCGGATGCGCGCGTTTCTGCAGGAGAGAGAAAGCAAGCAGGAAGGGACCCGAGAACCATGTGGAAGTTGAAGCGGTACATTAAACCCTATCTTTTGACGGTAATCATCGTTTCGTCCTTGGTGTTCCTGGAAGTGCTGGCGACGCTGCGGCTGCCTGACTTGATGAGCCGCATCGTCGATGAAGGGATCGCTCAAGGGAACATCAGCTTGATCTGGCAGACTGGTGCCGTCATGCTGCTTGTCGCTCTAGGCGGAGTGGCCTGTTCGATAGCTGGCAGTTACCTGGCGGCGCGGGCCTCCGGAAGTTTCGGCAGAGACCTGCGCCTGGCTGTGTTCAGCCGGACGAGCCAGTTCTCCCCCCGGGAGTTCAACCAGTTCGGTACAGCATCCTTGATCACCAGGACAACCAACGATGTGCAGCAGGTCCAACAGATGTTTCACATGAGTATGCGCATGGCCATGCGGGCTCCCCTCATGGCAATCGGCGGCGTGCTCATGGTGGTGCGCAAAGATGCTCAACTAGCTGTCATCCTCTTTGCCCTTATCCCCGTGCTGGCAGGCCTGATCGCCTTTGTAATTGCCAAAGGCGTGCCTCTTTTCCGGAGCCTTCAGGAGAAGCTGGACCGGTTGAACCTGGTTGTTCGGGAACAGCTCATGGGCGTGCGGGTGATCCGCGCGTTCAACAAAGGCGCGGACGAACAGGCCCGTTTTGAGCGTTCCAACCGTGAGCTGATCGCCACCGCTCTGAGGGTCAGCCGCATGATGATCACTCTCATGCCCTTCGCGGGCCTCTTGATCAACATGAGCACCATCGTGATCATTTGGTTTGCCGCGAAGCGAATCGATGCAGGCATCATGCAGGTCGGCGATCTGATGGCTTTCCTGCAGTACACGATGCAGACCTTCATGGCCGTGACGATGCTGTCCATGATCTTCGTCAACCTGCCAAGGGCCTCTGCCTCGGCGCAGCGCATCGCTGAAGTGCTCCAGACCGAACCATCGATTAAAGACCCCGAAGCGCCGGAGCAGTTGGTGGATCCGCGGGGCGTGGTGCGTTTTGAGGGAGTGACCTTCTCCTACCCGGGGGCTGAGAAGCCGGTTTTGAGCGATATCAGTTTTACGGCAGAACCCGGGCAGGTCACCGCGATCATCGGCGGCACTGGCTCCGGAAAATCCACCATCCTGGAGCTGCTCCTCCGCTTCCACGATCCACAAAAGGGAAGGATCACCCTGGATGGTGTGGATATCCGCAGACTTGCCCAGGGCGAACTGCGAGCCTGCATCGGCTATGTTCCCCAGCAGGCGGTGCTCTTCTCCGGCACTGTTGCCTCGAACATCCGCCATGGCCGGAAGGAAGCGACTGAGGAAGAGGTTGAGGAAGCGGCCCGGATCGCCCAAGCACTGGACTTCATCACGGAGCGGGAATCTGGCTTTGAGAGCGAGGTTGCCCAGGGGGGCACCAACCTATCAGGGGGGCAGAAGCAGAGGCTGTCCATAGCTCGGGCTCTAGTGCGCCAGCCCAGGATCTACCTGCTCGATGACTCCTTTTCTGCATTGGACTACAGGACTGACGCCAGACTGCGTCAGGAGCTTACCGAAGCGGCGCGGGAGGCGGCGGTGATCGTGGTGGCGCAGCGGGTAAGTACGATCATGCACGCCGATCAGATCTTGGTATTGGAAGCGGGACGGATCGTCGGGCGGGGTACCCATGGGAGCCTGCTCAAGGATTGCCCCGTTTACCAGGAGATCGTGGCTTCGCAGTTTGGGAAGGAGGCGGTGTCATGAGAGGACCGGCACCGGGCAGACCGGGTCCCAGCAGGGGCGGCGGTTTTGGGCCGCGGGGCATCGGACGCCCCGTGGAAAAACCCAAGGATTTCAAGGGAACTGTAAAACGGCTGGGCGGGTACCTGCGCCCCCACAAATGGAAGCTTACTATCGTTGTAGCTGCAGTCATCGCAGGTAATGTGTTCAGTGTTCTTGCACCGAAGATCATGGGTCAGGCGACAACCATCCTTTTTGACGGGATGGTGAACCGGCTGCAGGGCGTCGGCACAGGAGTGGACTTTGCCGCCATCGGCCGCATCCTGCTGATGCTCGGCGCCACCTATGCCTTCAGCACCGTCTTTGGCTACATCCAGCAGATTACCATGGTCAATGTCACGCAGCAGACGGTTTATCGGCTGAGGGAAGATATCAGCGCCAAGCTTGGCCGACTCCCCTTGAGGTTCTACGACTACAACGCGCACGGGGACACACTCAGCCGAGTGATCAACGACGTGGACATGGTCAGCCAGAGTCTGCAGCAGAGCGTTCTGCAGGTAATAACGTCCATCATCAGCATGGTGGGCGTGACAATCATGATGCTGACGATCAGTCCCATCCTAACGCTCTTCACCCTGATCATGGTGCCCCTAAGCGCAGGTATCAGCATTTTTGTGGCCAAGCGGTCCCAGAAATACTTCGTAAGGCAGCAGACCATCATCGGCGAGCTCAACGGCCAGGTCGAGGAAGCCTTCACCGGCCACCGCATTGTCAAAGCCTACGGTTTGGAGCAGCAGATGAAGGAGACTTTCCGCCACGTAAATGATGAACTTTACGAGAACGGCTGGAAAGCGCAGTTTGTCTCCGGCATGATGATGCCTCTGATCCGCTTCGTCGGCAATCTTGGCTACGTGATCATCGCCGTGGCAGGCGGTTTGTTCGTGGCACGGGGAACCCTGGTCATCGGCAATGTGCAGGCCTTCATGCAGTACTCACGGCAGTTCGGCATGCCCATCACTGAACTGGCCAGCATCGCCAACCTGCTGCAGTCTGCTGTGGCAGCGGCAGAACGGGTCTTTGAGCTGCTCGATGAAGAGGAAGAACCGGCGGATGCCCCGGATGCTCTGACCCTGAGCAACCCCCGCGGCGACATCAAGCTGAGGGACGTCAGTTTTGGCTACCATCCTGACCAGGTGGTGATCAAGAACCTGAACCTCGAGGTTCGCCCAGGACAGCTGATCGCTATCGTAGGTCCGACTGGTGCCGGCAAGACCACCCTGGTCAACCTGCTGATGCGCTTCTATGATGTGAATTCGGGAGCCATCTTCTTTGACGGCCACGACATTCGGGAGATCAAGCGGGGGAATCTGCGCACCATGTTCGGGATGGTGCTCCAGGATACTTGGCTCTTTGAGGGAACGATCAAGGAGAATATCGCTTACGGCAGGCCTGGAGCAACCGACGAGGAAGTCGAACAGGCGGCCAAGGCGGCCTATGTGGATCATTTCATCCGCACTCTTCCCCAAGGGTATGATACGATCTTGAGGGGAGATGCATCAGGCATTTCCCAGGGACAGAGACAGCTTCTGACCATCGCCCGGGCCATTTTGGCCGATCCCGTTGTGCTCATCTTGGATGAGGCGACGAGCTCGGTAGACACCCGCACCGAGCGCCTGATCCAGAGAGCCATGGCCAGGTTGATGGAAGGGCGCACCAGCTTCGTCATCGCCCACCGGCTGTCCACCATCCTCGATGCAGACCGCATCCTGGTGATCAACGACGGGGAAATAGTGGAGCAGGGGACCCACGCTGAACTGATGGCCCGGGGAGGCTTTTACGCTGAGCTCTACAACAGTCAGTTTGTGGCTTCGACTGCTTAAGGTAGGTGTTAGGCATGCCGCGTGTAGTGGTAGGGATGTCTGGCGGAGTGGACTCCTCCGTGGCTGCCCTTCTCCTCAAGGAGGCGGGCTACGACGTCATCGGCATCTTCATGAAGAATTGGGATGAGCAGGATGAGAGCGGCGTCTGTACTGCCGATGCCGATTTCGATGATGTGCGGCGGGTCTGCGATCAGATAGGCATTCCGTATTATACAGTTAACTTCGAGCGAGAGTATTGGGACAGGGTTTTCACCTATTTTTTAGAAGAGTACAAGAGAGGACGTACGCCGAACCCCGATGTGCTCTGCAACAAGGAGATCAAGTTCAGAGCCTTCTTGGAAAAGGCACTGGACCTGGAGGCGGATTACCTGGCTACGGGGCACTACGCCCAGATCGGGTGCGAAGACGGACGGTACACCCTGCTCCGGGGAGCCGATGGCAGCAAGGACCAGTCCTATTTCCTCTATACCTTAGGCCAGCGGCAGCTGGCGCGGACGCTCTTTCCCATCGGTCATCTGACCAAGCAGGAAGTGAGGGAAAAGGCCAAGCGGGCTAAGCTGGCTACGGCGGAAAAGAGGGACAGTACGGGGATCTGCTTCATCGGCGAACGGGATTTCAAGGAGTTCCTGTCGCGCTACTTGCCGGCGCAGCCTGGTGAGATCCGGACCGTGGACGGTGATCTGAAGGGCTATCACGAGGGGTTGATGTACCATACCCTAGGGCAGCGCAAGGGCCTGGGCATCGGTGGCGCCGGCGAGCCCTGGTTTGTGGTAGGCAAGGATCTGGACACCAACACTCTGGTTGTCGCACAGGGGAAGGACCATCCTGCCCTTTATACCGGGGCCTTGAGGGCGGCAGACCTCAGCTGGGTAAGGGGTGAGCCCCCTGCAGAGCGTTTCGAGTGCACCGCCAAGTTCCGTTACCGCCAACCGGACCAAAAAGTCACGGTGCAGCTGGCTGGGGACGGCGCTGTCGTGGAGTTCCACTCCCGCCAGAGGGCGATCACTCCCGGACAGGCTGCAGTGTTCTACAGCGGGGAGGAATGTCTGGGCGGAGGAACCATCGAAGAAGCCTGGTAGGAGGAAGGCGCATGCTGGTTGGCACCTTGAAAGTGGACGTCTATATTCCTGGAGCAGCATCGCTCAAGGACAAGAGGCAGGTTGTTAAAGGAGTTATCCAGAGGGTTCAGAACCGCTTCAACGTGTCTATCGCCCAGATGGATGGCGAGGATCTCTGGCAGCGGGCGACCATCGGCGTGGCCATGTTGGGTGGAAGTCGAGAGCACATCGAGCGTCAACTGCAGCTCGTCCTGAACTTCCTCGACGCGGAGCCCCGCTGGACAGTTACCCAGGTGGAAATGGATCTTCGCTGAAAGGGTTTTGACATTCGATGGGGAAAAGGTAAGCAAGGCACTAAGGAGAACCAGCGACATCCGCGCAGAGATGCAGCTAGGTAAACATAATAGGAGGTTCAGACAGGCATGACAGACAGAACGGCCCAACTGAAGACAGTTCTTCAGAGGCCCACCACACACCTAAACCTAAGCGTACCCCAGCTGGTGGAAGCGGCGGTGAAACGGGGCGAAGGCTGGCTTTCGTCCACCGGCGCTTTGTCTACCACCACAGGGAAGTACACGGGGCGTTCACCCCAAGACAAGTTCATAGTCGAAGACGAGATCACGCGGGAAGCAGTTGCTTGGGGAAAAGTCAACGTGCCCTTCAGTGAAGAGAAGTTCTACAGCCTTTACGACCGTGTTTTGGCGTTCTTGGAAGAACAGGGCGAGCTGTTCGTTTTTGACGGTTTCGTCGGCGCTCAACCGGAGCACCGCATGGCTCTGCGGGTGGTCAACCAGTACGCCTGGCAGAACCTCTTTGCCCGGCAGCTCTTTATCCGCCCGCGCCGGGAGGAGTTGTTGAATCATGAACCCCAGTTCACTGTCATAGCAGTCCCCGGACTGCAGGCAGTGCCTGAGCGGGACGGAACAAACTCGGAAGCCTTTGTCATCGTCTCTTTCAAGGAAAGAGTTGTCCTGATCGGCGGAACCGCCTATGCTGGGGAGATCAAGAAGTCGATCTTCACAGTGATGAACTACCTGCTTCCTTCCAAGGGAGTGCTGAGCATGCACTGCTCGGCAAACGTGGGAGCAGATGGCCGTACCGCACTGTTCTTCGGCCTTTCGGGCACTGGCAAAACCACCCTTTCTGCCGATCCGCAGCGCAGTTTGGTGGGAGACGACGAGCATGGCTGGTCCGAAGAGGGCATCTTCAACTTGGAGGGAGGCTGCTACGCCAAGTGCATCAACCTCTCTCGGGAGCATGAGCCGCAGATCTGGGATGCCATCCGCTTTGGATCGGTGCTGGAAAACGTGGTGCTGGACCCTGTGGACCGGGTCCCGGACTACGCTGATGGTTCCCTAACCGAAAACACCCGGTGCGCCTATCCCCTCGACTACATCCCTGGCCGGGTGGATCCGAGCGTTGCCGGGCATCCAACTGCTGTGGTCTTCCTGACAGCGGATGCTTTCGGTGTTCTGCCTCCCATCAGCATCCTCGAAGATGAGCAGATCATGTACCACTTCATTTCCGGCTACACCAGCAAACTAGCGGGCACCGAGCGGGGTATCAAGGAACCGCAGGCCACATTCTCGGCCTGCTTTGGTGAACCTTTCCTGCCCCTCAGCCCGCTGGCCTACGCGGAAATGCTGAAGGATCGCGTGAACAAGCACGGTGCAAGGGTTTACCTGATCAACACCGGCTGGTCCGGCGGCCCCTATGGGGT
>DURQ01000063.1 GCA_012840725.1 Bacillota bacterium | reverse complement strand
GTCAGGTTATCCCCCCGCTGTACTGTGTAGGTCACCACGCTCTTCCGCATTTCGGCAAGGACTGTCCAGGTCTGGGGGCCGACTAACCCATCTACGTCCAGACCCGCCGCATCCTGAACCTCCTTCACGACTCTCTCCGTCTCTGCACCAAAAACCCCATCCACCGCCAACCCATAGCCCAGTTCCCTGAGGAGTTCCTGGAGCGCTCGTACCTCAGCCCCTCGCATGCCGCGCCGAAGAAGAGGGTTAACCGCCTGCGCGCAGCAGATGCCTGCGGCGGCGAGCACCAGTGCTAGGATCAGGGATGCGATCGCTCGCGTGCGCAGCGGAGGCACAAAAATCCCTCCCACAGCCTTTTGACCATAGTATAAGCTGGGGAGGGAAGAAATATTCTAGGACAATAATCAGAGGTTTTCCAGGTAATGATAGGCCTGCATGGCGGCTATCGCCCCGTCACCGGCTGCCGAGACGATCTGCCTCAGCGGGGTATTGCGCACGTCACCGGCAGCGAAAACCCCAGGGATGGCCGTTTTCATATCTGGGCCCGTAACCACGTAACCCTGCTCGTCGAGGATGCCCGTTCCCTTGAGATATTCGGAATTGGGGAAGAAGCCCACATAGATGAACACTCCTGAGCAGGGAATGACCTGTGTGGAACCGTCCTTGTTGCTGCGCACTAGAACACCGCTGACGCGCTTGTCACCCTGGATCTCCTGCACTTCCGAATTGAAGATGAACTTCATCTTGGGATTGGCAAAAGCCCTCTGCTGCAGAATCGGCTGGGCTCTAAGGGTGTCCCGCCGGTGGATCACAGTGACCGAACTGGCGTAGCGGGTGAGGAACATCCCTTCTTCCACGGCTGAGTCGCCGCCGCCCACAACCACAACCTCCAGGTCTTCGTAGAAAGCACCGTCACAGGTTGCGCAGTAGGAAACGCCCCGCCCGGAGAGTTCTTTCTCACCCGGGACTCCAAGTTTGCGGGGCTGCGCACCGCTGGCAATGATCACGCTGCGGGCTTCGATCTTCTCGCCGCTTACCTCTAAGACCTTAGGCTGCCCTTCGAGGCTGACCTGGGTCACATCCCCGTACTTCCACTCGCATCCAACAGCCAGCGCCTGGTTGTACATGTGCTCAGAGAGCTCAGGTCCGCCCACATTCTTGAACCCGGGATAGTTCTCAATTTCCAGGGTGTTCTGCATCTGACCGCCGTAGAGGCCCTTTTCGATGATGATCGTCTTCAGATTCGCCCTCGCTCCGTACAGGCCTGCTGTCAAGCCCGCGGGCCCGCCGCCGATGATGGCTAGATCGTACATGCACTTCTCTCCTTCCCTCATGGAGTTGTCACAGCCTGGGCCAGTCCTGGCGAAATCCAGGCATCCGTATCGCTGATCACGATCGCTTCCACGCCGGGCAAGCGTTCCACCAGAGCACGGCCTTCCTCCCAGCCTCGAACAAAGACCGCTGTGGAAATGGCATCACACACGGCCGGATCGGCGCCCACGATGGTAACGCTGCGCAGCCCCCGGGCTGGATAGCCAGTGGAAGGATCGATTATGTGGTGGTAGCGCACACCGTCTACCGTGAAATAGCGCTGGTAATCACCGGAAGTCACCACGCTCTGATCATCCAGAGGCAGGATGTAGCGGATCTGATTGGCTTGATCAGGATCCTGCACACCTACGCGCCAGGGCCGCCCGTCGGGCCTGCGGCCTACGACCGAAATGTCGCCGCCGGCGTTGATCAGAGCCCGGTCCATCCGTGCGGTCCTGAGGATGGCGATACCCTGGCTGACGATGAACCCTTTTGCGATGCCGCCAAGATCGAGCACGCTGCCCTCGGGAATGCGCACTGCTCCGGCCTTCCGATCCACTTCGACCTTGGTGTAATCCACTGTGGCCAGGGCTGCCCTCAGCTCTTCTTCGTCAGGCACCTGCCGGTAGTCACTCCCAAATCCCCAGAGATCCAGCACGGCCCCGATAGTGATATCAAAGGCTCCGTCCGTGAGGCGCCCCATCTCGATCCCCAGTTCGATCAAGTCCAGCGTCAGGGGGCTTGCCTGAACCCAGTCTCCTGCCCCCCGGTTGATGGCACTTACCTCGCTTTCAGGTATGAAGCGGGAAAAGAGCGCCTCCAGCTCGGCCATGCGCGCAAAAACGCGCTCCACCAGAGCTGCGGAGTTTGGCCCGTCCACACGCACATCCACGACTGTATCCATAAGGATCATGGAGCTCTGTGTGGTGTCATCCTGTGCGTTCGCCGCTGGAAGCCAACCAAGGCGGCAGCCGAGCAGCGCCGCACCACCCAGGATAAGCAGGACCAATCCGACAAACAGAGCCGTCCGCGTTTTTGCTCTCATACATTCCATCCTTTTCCTAGCTCACTGCCGCCTTTTCCAGTACAAGCGGCTTGCCCTCCTGCCAAACGATTGTCTTCATTGGGCATACTTCGACACACTTGCGGCAGTTCGTGCATTTGTCGTAGTCGATGCGCGCCAAGTTGTCCTGCATGTAGATGGCACCAGTGGGGCAGGTCTTCACGCAGCGCTGACAGGCGATGCAGCCCACAGAACACACCTGGCGGATAAACCTACCGGGATCCAGATTGCGGCAGCGGATGTGCACGCCCTGCTCTTCTGGAACCAGGATGATGATATCCCGCGGACAGGCTTCCACGCATTTCCCACACGCGGTGCAGTTCTCTTCAACAACCACAGGCAGACCATTGTCACTCATATACATCGCGTCAAAGGCACAGGCCTTGACGCAGGAACCGTAGCCGAGACAGCCATACGCGCAGGCCTTGTCGCCGCCCTGCGTGGCGTGGGCCAGGCGGCAGTCCTTGGGGCCGTCATAGTCCCCGCGCTGCTTCGCTTCTTCCAGCCCGCCTTTGCACAGCACCTGGGCTACCCGGCGAACGGGGGCAGCGGCCTCTACACCGAGGATCTCCGCGACCAGCTTGGCCACCCTGGCGCCGCCCACGGGGCAGCCGTTGGTGGGCGCCTTGCCCGAGCTCACTGCCTCGGCAAATGCCCGGCAGCCGGCGAAACCGCAGCCGCCGCAGTTAACTCCGGGCAGTACTTCTTCCACCGCATCCACCTTGGGATCGGTTTCTACTGAAAACACTCGGCCGGCCACCGCCAGCCCTAAGGCAAACAAGGCGGCCAGCGAGCCCATGCTTACGAGGGATACCAGTACAGTGTTCAAACTTCAACCCCTCCTGCAAAAAAGTTAGATGAGGCCGGCGAACCCGCTGAAGGCCAGGGATAGCAGGCCGGCACAGATGAAAGCAATGGGGGCTCCCAGCATCGGTTCGGGAATATCAGCAAAACGCAGCTCTTCCCGGATACCCGCCATGAGCACCAAGGCCAAGGTGAAACCCAAACCTGCGCCCAGACCAAACACCACTGCTTCGATAAAGTTGTACGCATTCTGCACTGACATGATCGCCAGCCCAAGAATGCAGCAGTTTGTCGTGATCAGCGGGAGGAAAATGCCCATCGCTTTGTACAGACCAGGGCTGGTTTTGTGCAGAAACATCTCCACCAGCTGAACCAAAGCGGCGATCACGAGGATGAAGGCCGTAGTCTGCATAAACGGAATGCTCAGTGGCCCGAGGATAAAGTGCTCGATCAGCCAGGTTACGGCAGCCGAGACCACGAGAACAAACGTGGTAGCGACGCCCATGCCGAAGGCAGAATCAACGTCCTTGGACACGCCCATAAACGGGCAGGTGCCCAAAAAACGCACCAGCACGAAATTGTTGACCAACAATGCACTCAAAAACAACAGGAACAGATTCATGCCCGCACCCCCTAGTTAGCCCTTTTCTTCTGCCGGGCCGAGATCATGTTCATGATCCCCATCAAGATACCTAACGTGATGAAGGCACCCGGCGGCAGAGACATGACTCCGATGGTGGTTGCGCCATCAGCCACGACCTTCAGGCCGAAGACCGTACCGGAGCCCAAGAGTTCCCGGATAGCCCCGATCACAGTCAGAGCCCAGGTGAAGCCCAAGCCCATGCCGATGCCATCGAGCATGGAAGCAAAGACACCGTTCTTGGAAGCAAAGGCCTCGGCGCGCCCCAAGACGATACAGTTCACCACGATCAGTGGGATGAAAAGGCCCAGCACTTGGTGAAGGTCTGGCAGATATGCGTTCATCACCAGATCGACGATGGTCACGAAGGTTGCGATCACGATAATGTACGCCGGAATGCGCACTTTGTCCGGGATCACCTTGCGCAGCAGGCTGATCAGAACGCTGGAACACACGATGACGAAGGTTGTCGCCAGCCCCATACCGATGCCGTTAACGGCTCGGGTTGTCACGGCCAGGACTGGACAGAGACCGATCAAGAGGCGGAAGGTGGGGTTCCCATTCCACAATCCGTTGACGAGGGTTTTCCACGACTTTGCCATGTTTACTCCCCTCCCCTGTAGAGTTCCACCGTGTCTTTCAGGGCAGTGCGCACTGCATCAGCAACGGCCCGGGAAGAGATGGTCGCTCCAGAAATGGCGTTGATGTCCTGGTTGACCGCAATCGGGTCTTGGGCCGTCTTGCCCACGAACTGGTTGCGGAAACCTTCTTCTTCAACGCGCGAACCCAGACCGGGAGTCTCTGAATGATTGAGGATCTTGAGGTTGATCACCTGGTCTGTGGACTCATCAACGCCGACCAGCACTCTGATTGCACCGCCGTAGCCGTTTCCTTCACCCACAAAGGCGTAACCAATAATCCGGCCCTGCGCATCGACTCCCTGGTAGATGATGGTCGTCTTCTGCTCCTTTTCCCGCATCTCCTTGGGATCTTCTTCCCGGAGCGGGTTCTGTTCGCGCCTTATAATGTTCACCGTGGCGGTACCAGGGAGAACTTCCAGCACCGAGCTTTCCAAGGCCCGGGCTGCATTCTCTTCTATTATAACACTTGTCTTGCCGTAGACCACAGCAAGAACCGCCGCAGAAACCATGGCAATAACTGATAGCACTACAACCATGCGTACGGATTCACTCACTGACTTTCACCCCTTGCCCATAGATCCGAGGACGCGTCCAGCGGTTGATCAGCGGGGTTGCCGCATTCATAAGCAGTATGGCAAAGGTGACTCCCTCGGGATAACCGCCCCAGATCCTGATCAGCATGATGATCACCGCAACACCCACACCGAAGATCCAGCGTCCCGGCTTGGTGATCGGTGATGTGACCATATCGGTGGCCATATACACCGCAGCGAACAAAACACTGCCCGCCAGCAGATGGAAAATGGGATCCTCGCCGGCCAGCAGTGCAAACACAGTGACCGTAGCGCAGATGCTTACCGGAATCCGATAGTCGATAACTCCCTTATAGAAAAGGTAAATCCCGCCGAGAAGGATGGCCAGGGCCGATGTTTCACCCAGAGAGCCGGCCACTGAGCCGAAGAACAGATCGGGCACCCGGCTGACTGCCGCACCCAAGGCCAGCGGAGTGGCAGCGCTCACCCCGTCAATGGGCGGGGTCCATTTGGTCATGGCCTGGCTGAAGGAAGCGAGCATAAACGCCCGCCCCACCAGTGCTGGGTTGAAGGGGTTGTGACCCAAGCCGCCAAAGACCTGTTTGCCGATGGCGATGGCAAAGGCGGAGCCCACAATCACCATCCAGCTGGGAATGGTCGGCGGCAGGCTCAAGGCCAGCAGCACTCCAGTGATCAGGGCGCTTCCGTCCCCGATGCGGATAGGCTTGCGGCGCAGGCGCTGCCAAATCGTCTCCGTTGCTACCGCGGAACCGGCCGACAAGAGCAGAACACGCACCGCGTCCCAGCGGAAGAAGTAGATGGCTGCGGCCACGACCGGCAGCAAGGCGATAAGGACTGCAAACATTATCTTTTCGGTCGTATCTGTGTCCCGAACGTGGGGCGAAGGAGATACGAGCAGTTTCAGATCATCCATGGTCCACCCTCCCTCAGCTTGAACGTTTCTCGCGTGCGATGATTTCCGCTTTGGCAAAGCGGATGTAGTGCAGAAGCGGTCGCTTCGATGGGCAGATGTAGGTGCAGCAGCCGCATTCGATGCAGTCTAGGGCACCGTACTCACGGGCGTTGTCAAACTGCTCGTTCATGCCGTAGGCTTCCAGCTTCAGGGGAAGCAGATTTGCCGGGCAGACATCTACACAGCGGGCGCACTTGATGCACGGCTGGGAGTCGGGTGTTGTGCTCTCGCCCTCCGCAAAGGCCAGGATGCCGCCGATGGTCTTGGTCACTGGGACATCCAGGCTGAACTGGGCTCCGCCCGTCATCGGCCCGCCTGCCACAACCTTTCCCGGTGTCTTGGCGAACCCGCCGGCGGCTTCAATCAAGTCTTTAAAGGGCGTACCGATGGGCACCAGGAAATTCTGCGGTTCAGCGACAGCCGAACCGGTAACCGTAACTACCCTGGAGATGAGGGGTTCACCGTCACGCAGCGCCTTGGCCACCGCCCAGGCGGTACCGACGTTTTGAACCACGCATCCCGCTTGGAAAGGCAGACCGCCGCTGGGCACTTCCCTACCGGTGAGGGCCTGGATCAGCTGTTTTTCTCCTCCCTGCGGATACCTGGTCCGCAGGACGGCCACCTCAATGGCTCCAGCCTTTTCCCGGAGAGCGGCTATGGCATCTGGCTTGTTATCCTCAACACCGATGATGATCTTCCGGGCTCCGCAGGCCTTCGCCATGAGTTTGGCGCCAAGGACAATCTCCTCAGCGTGTTCGACCATCAAACGGTGGTCAGTGGTGAGATAGGGCTCGCATTCACAACCGTTGAGAAGGAGATAATCGATGGTCGCTTCCTTCGGCGGAGCAAGCTTCACTGCCGTGGGGAAACCGGCACCGCCCATGCCGACGATCCCCGCACCGTGGATGCGCTGGAGGATGGTCTGAGCATCGAGCTGAACGGGATCTGGATGCCCCTCTTTCTCCACCCATCTTTCCTCACCGTCGTTCTCAATCACTACACAGGTAAGCGGCCGTCCGCTGGCGCTCGGCCTCGGTTCCACAGCCACCACCTTGCCTGATACGGGCGAGTGCACTCGGGCACTGATCCTCCCCTCGGCCTCGGCTATGAGCTGCCCTTTCAGCACATCATCGCCCTTCGCCACAAGCGGTTTGGCCTCTCTTCCCGCGTGCTGCTGCAGGGGCACAACGACAACCGCCGGAGCGGGCAGAACCTTAATCGGAGTGCTGTTAGTGTTCTGCTTGTTGTCATTCGGATGGATGCCCCCAAAAAAAGCACGAACTCGTCGCATCTATCTTTTCACCTCTTTACGTCTTTTTCTGCCCGGTATTCCCCAGGCTGTGACACCCCGACTAGATATTCGGGTCTGGGGTGGGGATTCCTGCCCGCGGCAGATTTTTCGCACCTGCAAAGCCGAGCTGCCGCCAAGCCTCGTAGACCACTATGGCTACAGTATTGGCCAAGTTCAAGGATCTTACGTCCCGCTGCGGCAGGGTCACCAGCTGGTCGGGGTACGCTTCCAGCAGTTCGCTGCTCAATCCCTTGCTTTCGCTGCCAAACACGAGGTAGTCGTCTGGTTCGTACTGCACCTCGGAATAGAGCCGCCTCTGCCCTGTCTCCAGAAAGAACATGCGCTTCGGCTGCTGAGATGCGAGAAAATCGGCGAAGGAATCGTGTACTTTCAGATCTAGGTACTCCCAGTAGTCCAGACCAGCCCGCTTGAGCTTGGGATCGCTCAGAAAAAAGCCCAGCGGCCTGATCAGGTGGAGGGCCGCCCCCACCGCCACACACAGCCGGGCTATGTTGCCTGTATTCGCCGGGATCTCTGGTTCCACCAAAACAACATTCATGACCTTCACTTCCCCCGTGCGCAAGAAAAGAGGGTCCTTTCCGACCCTCAACCCAGCCTCAACTTCAGAAGGAGTAGCGAATGAACAACTGTGCCCGTTCCTGGGTGAGCCCCGCCCCCAACGTCAAGGGATGCTCGGACAGGGAAAGCAGGATGTGCATGCTCAGTCCTTCATTCACGAAGGTGATATCCAGCTTCACCTTTTCATGGGGCTCTTGGTAAGACATGCCAATGCCCACAGAAGTACCGAGTGAAAGAGAAAACCGCCAGACGCCCTGCCGCTGAAACTGGACATACGGGATGATCCTGTACTCAAAGGCACCGGCATCGGTCACCGAAAACTGTGCCTCTCCTGCCAGACCGTGCCCATAGGCCCCGTACATCCGGCTGAACTCTCCGTAGGCTCCAACGTGCGGGTCTGAACTGCTGAAGAATGTAGAAAGGATGGGACGTTCGGTGTTGCCGCCAAACAGCTCAAGGCTGTAGCCGATATTCCCCATGATGACCTGCTTGTGTCCGCTGAACCAGCTGAGCGCTTCCTCATCGCCACCGGCTTGTGTCAGATACCCGCCGATGCCGGTTTTCTCATACCCAAGAAGCCCCTTAGGTTTGATACTCTCCTGGCTCAAACCCAAGCCCGCCTGCCAGCCATGGGGACCGAAGCCGAAGGGAAGGTCTTCCGCCTCAAAGGCCGAAGCTTGGGCAGGGGCAACAAGAAACAGGAAGCCGATCAGACTGAGGACAACCAACCTGCGCAACCAGGGATCCAAAGCCACCCCTCCCTACATCCTTTCTACTTTCGCATCGGGAAGGTTCGCCAGGTCCTCCACACTCAGCCCCGGGTTGGTCACGACATTGCTCAGGGACATCGTGCCCTGAAGAACGTCCTCTTTGTACACCGAGATCTCGTGGGGGAACCAGCTGTCATCCTTGACCCGCACATACCACACTTCTTCACCAGGGGCATCCACTTCAAGGAGGAAATCTGTGACGCCCTCGAGTTCGCTCTTTTCCAGGATCTCCACGTTGTACTGGGAGAAATCCAAGTAGGAGGAGAACTGGGTCAGATCCTGGCCGAGGCTTAACGAGGCCAGGGCTTCTTTGCTGGCGTCGTCCAACCCCCGCACCAAAATGATATTTGTCACTGGCTGAAAGGTGCGTACCTCCATCTTCTCCTGGTCGGCCACCATGATCATGCCCCTGACCGCGCTGGGAGCCTTAAACTCGATGCGCGCCAGTCTGTGCTCCACGCTGAGTTTCAGTTGAAGGCACACTTCCTCGTTGCGGCGCTCACGCATTTCTGTGATGGAAATGTCCAAGCTGAGATCTTCAATACCCTCCACAACCGCCTTGATACTATCCACGACTGCGGCCGCTTCTTCAGAAATGGAGATTTCGCTCATCGCCTGCTTGTACTTCTCGTCAAAAGTCTCTGTTTCCTGCTCTGAGTCCAGCAGCGGGTTTACCTTGATCTGAACCGGTTTGGGCAAGTCCTCAGCTCCAACAAGGACAGAAAACGATAGAACAAGAAAAACGACCAAAATGAGTGCTGCAGATAGTTTTGAGCTGTACTTCATACCCAACGACTCCTCGCCTCTAATTCCTGATCTCCTCGGCATCCTGAACCCGGTTGCGCCGCGGGCAGACAAGTTGTACAATATGTCATGGATGCCTGAAAGGAGGGATGCCATTTATGCCTATCTACGAGTACAGATGTCCAAACTGCGGCCGTTTCGAACTTAAGCAGAGCATTAAGGACGAAAAACTGAGCAGTTGCCCCAAGTGCAGCGCTCCAGTTGAGCGCCTCATCGGGAAAAACGTTGGCATTATCTTCAAAGGGCCTGGCTTTTACGTAACTGACAGCAGAAACGACTCCAAGAACGGTTCTGCAGACAGCTCCGCTCTGGAGAGTTCTGCCTCATAAACTCTTGTGCGCACCTTCTCAGCAAAAAGAAGGTGCGGTTTTTTTGTCCTTCTCCCTGCTCACGGTACTGTCAGCTCCGGCCTGGTTAACCTGAAGGTGTTTCCTTCCTTGACCAGGGTGGGAGTCAGAATCCTCTTGCGCTGCAGCACCACGGGCACAGGCTCTGCCACTCTCACAGGCACTGCCTGAGGAGGCTCTGTCCGGTACCAGTCGGCTCCGCTGCGGAAATAGAGCCCCTCTTCCAGCCAAACCGCTTCCTCTGCCTGCCGGCCCCCGCTCACGTCAACGAAGGCCTCTGCGTAAAGGTAAGCAGCCACGATCCGGAGACCACCCGAACCGGGCACTTCCAGGGCCAACATGTCCCCTTGGGGAGACCAGCAGAAGCCGTTGATCTCGCCAAGCCCGGAAATCTTCCTGAAGACACGGCCCCAGCGATCGAAAAGCCACAGTTCGCCGAGGGATTCGGCATCGACCAAGAGGGCCAGGTAAGTGCCATCCGGCGACCAGGCTGCCTCTTTCACAAAAGCGTTTTCGGCCCAGACGACCTGTTCGCCATTCTGCTGATCGACCAGCTTAACGCCTGGATGTCCAACTCCTTCCAGAACATACCTGGCTCTAGGATCAGTTCGCCCACCCGGGTCTGAAATCCTGCCCTGTTTTAATCTTTCTAAGGCCGAGAAATCCTTGACCAAATCGGGTTCCGACCAATACTCCGCCAAGTTCTCCTCCAAGCGCTTCTTCCTCTCTCCCGAAGCGGGATGGGTGCGGAATATGTGCATGGACTCCTCAGAGTTCTCGGCCTGGATCAGCTTCTCCAGCAGGCTGATCGCGCCGACTGGGTCAAATCCAGCTCGTGCCGCGATTTCTTGGCCCAGGGCATCAGCCTCAAACTCCGCTTCCCTCCCCCATCCCGCCTGCAGAATCTGGGTAAGGGCAAGCCCGGCCGCCCGCAGAAGGTCGCCTGAAAGGAAGTCTAGGGCGAAAGCTCCAACTTCTGCCAAAACAGAGAGCCCCAGCTGCCGGAAGATGGCGTTGACTCCGTGCTTCTTCTCCACATGTGCGATCTCATGACCCAAAACGGCGGCGAGCTGTGCCTCGTCGGACCCGATCAGGTTCAGGAGCCCGCGGGTGATGAAGATGAAGCCTCCGGGCAGCGAAAAGGCATTTGCTTCCCGGGAGTTCAGAACCGTCAACGTGTACTGTACGTCCTGCCGTTCGCTCTGTGCTGCCAGCCGGGCAAAGACCTCCTCCACCCGCAGCCGCTCCTGGATGGGCAGGATGTACTCTCCGCCGTACTCTTTCACCAGGCTTGGCGCCGTTCCAGCCCCTAGAGTCCGCTCAAAGGTGGCGGAAAGGCCCGCGGCAGAACAGGGTGCCGCTGCTCCCAGCAGAAGCAGCAGCACTGCGCAGATATACCGGCTCCAATACTGGCTCCTCAAAACAACCACCGCCAGTGCAGCAGTATTTCCTCCAGCTGCCGAGGATCATCAGCGGCTTCAGGTCTGCTGTCGCTGAAGGCTATGGAAAAACCCTCGCCGCCGGGCAGCACAAGGAAAACGCGGTACTCCCAGAGCTGATTCCCCTGACCATCCTGGTAGGTGTAGGCGCAGGAAACCCCGGCTTCGCCACCCACTTCGACCTCGGCCAGGTCACGGACCATTTCGAACTTCTCCAACCCGCCGGGGCTTCGGTAGAGCTCCAGAGAACGATGGGCAAACTCCCAGGCAGAAAGATAGCTGACGGTGCCAAGCCGTTCGAAATAGAGCAGTGCCGAGTCCTCGTCCCCGTAGAACACAACGAGATGCTCAGTGCTGTGATGGGCCTGGTACACCCAACTGTCTGCGATCTGCGTGCTGTACAAGCCCGCGGGGTCGGTGAAGACAAAAGCGTGAACCGTCCCGGCTGCGCAGAAAACCACAGCCAGAAGGATGGCAAACGCCCCCCCGAACTGCTTCATGGCCCCACCTCCCTAAGCAGAACCCCGCACCACCAATTGAGCTTTGAGCCTTTGGTGGCCGGGAAACGTGCCCAAACCGTAGATCTGAGCCGTGAGCATCTGAACAGCTATCTGGCCCAGTTCGTAGATGGGCACGCGTACAGACGTCAAGGCAGGCTGCACATACGCCCCCAAAATGGTGTCGTTGAAGCCCACGACTGCAACATCCCTTCCCACGCTGCATCCTCTTTCCTGCAGAGCGCGCATGGCCCCGATCGCGATCAGATCATCCACGGCGAAGATGGCCGAAAACTCCTTTCCCCTGCGCAGCAGCCGCATGGTTGCCCCATAACCGCCGTCCACGGAGAAATCACAGTGCTCCACCAACCCGCCATCGCCCTCAACGCCGTGCTCGGCCAGGGCTTCCTCATAGCCACGCAGGCGGTCAGTGCTGACAACGTAACGGGGGTCACCGTCCAAACAGGCGATGCGCTGGTGGCCCTTGCCCAGAAGGTACTTCACCGCAGCCTTGGCATCGGCCACATTGTCGTTGTTCACCCAATGAATGTCCTCAGGCCCGTCATGGCGTCCGATCAGCACGAAGGGAAAACCCTCTCCCGCCAGGCGCGGTATAAGCGTATCCTGGCGATGGGAAGCTAAGAGTATCACTCCATCCACCCGGCGCTGGCGGAGCAGGTTCAGGCATTCCTCGTCTTCCTGGGTGAAGGTACTGCTGGTGGAAAGCACCAGGTTCAGCCCGTATTTGTGGGCCACGGAGGATATCCCCTGGATCACAGCGGGAAAAAAGGGATTGGCAAAGTCGCCCTGTGTGAGACGGGAACGGATCACTCCGATGCTGCTGCTGGTCTTGTTAACCAGGCTGCGGGCGATCGCGTTGGGATAGTAGCCCAGCTCAGCCATGATCATCCGCACCTTTTCTTTGGTGTCAGGGCTGATACGGGGATGGTCGGCGATCACTCGGCTGACGGTGGAGGGAGAAACCCCAGCCAGCCGGGCCACATCCTTGATGGTCACCTTATTAGTCAATAACACCACTTCCATCATGCGTGGTTAGGGTTATCTTTAATGTATTACTACAAACGGCAGTTGATCCCTTCCCCAATCATCGCGGAGGTGATTGTTTGTCCAGGGCTTCATCGAAACTTTTCACTGCAGCCGTCGGTACTGCCGGTGGTTTCTTTGCACTGCGGTTTATCGTCAGCCAGATTGTCCGCCAGAGCATCAAGATACTCATGACGGACCCGTATATGGAAAACCTAGCCGAACTGCTCTCGGCTACCAAACGAACTGGGGTCCAGACCGTTTTGGAGGCAAACCTGAGAGCACAGAAAGCACAGGTACTCAAACGCCCCTTGGGCAGCCCGCGCCGCTTCATGGATTTCGACGGGCTGATGTTCGTCTCCGCCCACCTGGACCGGGAACCCCTGCCCCACACCATCCCCGTAGATACGACGACCACCATCGGTCCGAGATGCCGCAAGCCACTCACCGTGTCCACGCCCCTGATCATCTCCGGGATGGCCTATCGCAAAGCGCTTTCTGACCGCACCAAGTACGCTCTAGCCCTGGGCAGCCGCCTGGCCGGAACCGCGTCCAACACTGGCGAAGGCCCGTTCCTGCCCAAAGAACGGGAACTGGCTGAGCGCCTGATCATCCAGTATCCAAGGCTGCCTCTCCACCGCACCCTGGACATTTTGACTCAAGCCGACGCCCTGGAGATCCAGCTCGGTCAAGGGGCCAGCGCAGGAGGGGCGCAAGCTCCGTTTCCCCATCTAGTCCGCCCCGAACTCCCCGCCGTGCGCACCAGTGCGGATCTCCCGGGAGTGGTGCGTTTTCTGAAGCAAGCGGGGGGAGGAGTGCCTGTCGGGGTCAAGATGTCCTTCACTCACAACCTCGAACGGGAGATCGACCTCTGCCTGGACGCCGGCGTGGACTACCTCGCCCTGGAAGGGGCCAAGGCCGCCACGGTGGCAGCCCCGCCAATTCTGGAAGACGATTTCGGCCTGCCTACCATCATCGGACTCTGCCGTGCCGTGGAGCACCTCAAATCCAGAGGAGTGCACCGCCAGGTGAGCTTGATCGTTTCGGGTGGGTTCTTTTCACCGGGCCAATGCCTGAAAGCACTAGCTCTAGGAGCTGACGCCATCTACCTGGGAACCATGGCCCTCTATGCCCTCAGCCATACCCAGACCTTGCGAGCCATACCCTGGGAACCGCCCACCCAGATCGTCGTGCACGGCGGCAAGCAGAGCAGTAAGCTGAACTGGAAGCTCTCCGCCAAGCACTTGGCGAACTACCTTATCTCCTGCACCGAAGAGATCAAAGAAGGAGTGCGGGCCTTGGGCAAGCACGCACTCCACCAGGTAGACACCTCTGACTTGGTCGCTGTAGATGAAGTCACGAGCCAGGTCACAGCAACACCGTTGGCCTATGCCAAGCGCACAGTGCGCGCCCTGGTACCCTCTAAGGGATAGTAGAAAAGGATCGTCTGGGTTCCTTCCGAAAAGTCTAGTTCTTCCACGGCAATCCGCCGCTCAAGCTGTCGCGGGGTAAGCCCGGCAGTTTCCGGCAGCAGCTCAGCCAAAAGTCCGGAACGGACCAGCTCGCTGGGGACGACGCGAGCTCGCCCGCCCCCCAGCCAAGGAGGTACCGGCTGGCGCCGCTCATGGCTGCGGAAATCGAAGAGAAGCCAGGGACGGAGATCAGGATTGTCCCTGCCGAAAAAGTCGAGCAGGATCCGGTAGCGGCTCAGAAGTGAATGCTCCATCCAGTGATAACCAGCCCGTTCCCACTTGGCAGCGAACTGGTCAAAAAACTCAAAAGGTGAGCGGCCGTCCCTGAGCAGGTACTCAAGGGAACGCTCAAAGCGCGGGCCGTAGTATTTTTCCACCAGATCCTCGATCAACTTGAGGCGCTGAAGCTCAGCGAAGGACAGGTCTTTTGTGGCCAGAACTTCATAAGGCGCTTCATCGGTGAAAAGGCAGCCAAACTGTGGGGCTTCAGCCCGCAGGCGCGAGCCGCGCAGAAGCTTGAGGAAGCCCAGATGGATGCGGTCTGGTTTGAGGTTGTAGACGAAATCAAAAGACTCGCCAAACCGGCGAAAACCCTCCTCAGGCAGGCCGGCGATGAGGTCCAGAAGGACGATCACCTTGGTCCTTTCCTTCAGAAACCGTACTGACTCCGCCAGGCGGCCCAGGTCAGAGCGGCGGGAAACTGCTTGCAGGGTAGCAGGGTTGGTGGACTGCACCCCGATCTCGAACTGGAAGCGGTTTTCCGGGGCTGTGGTCAGCAGCTCTAGAACTGGCTCTGTCAGCAGATCGCCGCCCACCTCCAGCTGGAAGCGGGTGTTCGTGTCGAGGCTGATCATGTACTCAAGGAGCTCATAGGCCCGTCGGACATCGTAGTTGAAGGTGCGGTCCACAAAACGCACCTGCTGCACCCCTGCCCGAGCCAGCCTGGCCAGTTCCCCCTTCACCCTTTCCATGGGGAATGCTCTAACCGGCCCCATAACCGAGGAGAGACAGTAGGCGCAGCGGAAAGGACAGCCCCTGGTGGTTTCGAAATAGACGATCTTGTCCTCTAGATCCGTTAGGTCCCCTTCGTACAGGGTAGGCAGCGCAGCCAGGTCCAGAGGCTCACCCGGGTTTGCCACCACCCTGCCCTCCCCGTCGCGGTACACAAGACCCGGGATCGCGGCCAGGCTTTCCGGGCTGAGGCGTCCGCCGCAGCGCTCATATTCTTCCAAAAAGCGGCGCAGAGCCTCCTCGCCCTCGCCTGCGATCAGGAAGTCGATGCTTTCGTTCCCGTTCAGCCAGTGTTCTCCATCAAAGGAAACCTCGGGCCCGCCCAGGAGGATGGTGGTCTCGGGACAGACCTTGCGCAGACTGCGCACTAGGGGCAGGATGATTTCGATATTCCAAATGTAGCAGGAAAAGCCCACCACATCCGGCCTGCGCAGCGCGAGATCGGCCAGCATGGCCCGGGGACTTTGGTTGATGTTGAACTCCACTGTTTCGATCTGGGGAAACTGGCGCCCACAATAACTCTTCAGGTAGCGCAGGGCCAAGCTTGAATGGGTGTACCTGGCGTTCACTGCTGCCAGCACTACTCTCATAGGCCGCATCCCTCAGTCAAAGCAGCTTCCCCCGATGAACTCCCGCAGAATGGAGTTGCACGGGATCGCGGACCAGTCGTCCACAGCCACGAAGTAGTCCAGGAAGCGCAGGAGACGCCTCGCCTCAGAATACTGGCGGTCAGCCGGCGTGATTTCCCTGAGCAGTTTGGTCGACAGCGGTTTGAGCACGGCCAATTCGTAGATGAGGGTTGAGTTGAACATGACATCAGCGCTTTCCTGGAAGGGGAAGATGTGCAGGCGTTCTCCACGGGTAACCGAAGGCCAGTGCTCTATGGTCGCCTTGGCATCGTAGCCCCGGAACTGCCTGTCCCTAACCATCCGCCTGAGCAGCCGGACATCGGTGGTTGAGATCCTGGTGTGGCTGTCCAGGTTGAGGTTTGTCAGAGCCGAGACATAAATCTTGAACTTCCGCCCTTTAGGGATGGATTTGGTGAGCTGATCATTGAGCCCGTGGATGCCCTCGATGATCAGGGGCTGGTCCGGCCTCACCTTGAGCCTGCGGCCGTTCCACTTCCTGCTGCCCGTAAGGAAGTCGAAAATGGGGATCTCCACCTCCTCACCCTGGATGAGCTTGGTGAGATGCTCGTTGAACAGTTCCAGGTCGATGGCCTCCAAGGCTTCAAAGTCTGGTTTGCCATCCGCGTCCACGGGCGTACGATGGCGGTCGACAAAGTAGTCATCAAGTCCGATGGCCACTGGCTCCAGGCCGCACACCCTGAGCTGCACTTTGAGGCGGTTGGCAAAGGTGGTCTTGCCCGAACTGGACGGGCCGGCGATCAGAACCACTCGCAGACGATCCTTATCCCGGGCGATCTGCTCGGCAATATCGCGAATCTGGTTCTCGTGGTAGGCCTCGGAAACCCGGACCAGATCGCCAAATCCGCCCCGCATGATGCAGTCATTGAGGGACGCTGCATCGGGGATGCGCAGGTTGTCCTGCCAGCGTTCCGCCTCAAAGAATGCGTTGAACAGCTTGCCCTGTTCAACGTACTCGGGGATCACAGCTGGATTCGCGCGTCGCGGGTATTCCAAGATAAAGCCGGGCAGGTAATAGCGCAGCTTGAAGTATTTCAAGTACCCGCTGCTGGGAACCAGGATGGTGCGCAGCGAGTCGTGGAACCAACCGAAGGAATAGAGCACTGTGGTATCGCCGCCCTGCTGCTCGAGCAAGCGGATCTTATCATCAAAGCCCTGCTCCGCGTAGATCCTCTTAGCTTCTTCAACGGGCACTATCAACCTCGTGAAGGGAATGTCTTCTTCCACCAGGGCGCGCATGCGCTCCTCGATGGCTCTGATGTCCTTCTCAATCACTGGCGGGTTGTGGTCAAACTCTCCGTACAGCCCGTTGTTCAGAGAGTGCTTGATCTGCACCGTACAGCCGGGTATGACCTCCAGCGCAGCCCGGACAAAAAGGAAGACCAGACTCGCCCGGTAGGCCCTCATACCATCTTCCGTCCGGGTGTCCAGAAACTCAACATGACAGTCCTCGGTGAGAGGAAACTGAAAACCCAGGACGTCGTTGTTGACCCTTGCCACCACTTTTCCTTCGGACTCGGGAACCATGGCGGCTAGTTCACCTAGCGGCGTACCAAGGGGCACCTCCAGCCGCCGATCTCCTACTGTCACCGCGATCTGCTTCTCGTTCACTTCACTACCTCCCAACCGGTTTGGTGCTGGTATGACTTCTGAAGATGGAACTGGTTATGATGATGCCAGCGGCAACAGCGCCGGCCAGGAACAGGGTCGTCACCAGCAGGACCAAACCCTCCGCATAATCCTTCTGCACAAAACTGAGCATGGTCAGATACGCTTTGCTCCCCGGCACGATGGGGATGATCCCCGGCGTAAGGAACACGATAACAGGCTGGTGGCGCCTGCGGGCCAGCACTTCGCTGGCCACGGCCACCGCCGTGGCTGCCAGAAACACGGCACCCACTTCACCGACGGGCCCTTGAGCAGCCAAGAAGATGGTCCAGCCCAGGCAGCCGACAAGGCCGCAGCGGATGCTCTCACCAGCGGGAACGCGGAAGATGTAGCCAAAGGTCAAGGCGGCCAGGAAGCCCATAACCATCTGCACAGCCATCTCACGCACCCCCTAGACTCAAGACTACCGCCACGCCGGCCGCGATGGCAACCGCGATCACCAAGGCCTCGGCACTCCGGCTCAGGCCGGAGACAAGCTCACCGCTCAGTAGATCGCGGATGGCTGTGGTGATCACCAGACCGGGCGCCAAAACCATGACGGCACCCAGGATAGCGATATTCGTGTTGATGGAGAGCCGCTGCCCCACTATGGTCACCGCCGCGGCTGCCACCATGGAGCCTGCCGCTGCCTGGATCACCTTGGGAAAACGCCTTTCCATACGGGATACTACGAAAAGTACCAAAGCTCCCACAACCCCGGCGACCAGCCCTTCCAGCCAGGAACCTCCCACCATCATGGCGAAGGCCAGCGCCCCGCCACCGCCGATCAGCGGCCGTGCTGCCGCGTTTCCGGCCCCTTCCTCCTGCAGGCGTTCCAGAGCGTACCTGAGTTCCTCGGCGGTAATCTTCCCCGCCGCGAAGGCCCGGCTCAGAGAATTCACTTCAGCGATGAGGGCGATGTTGCTGTGGCCGCCGCGGATGCGTTTGACCCGGGTGTACACCCGGCCGTCAGGGGCGTGAAGAGAGACAAAGAGCCCGGTAGGAGTAGCATAGCTCTCCACCGCCGAAAACCCGGCGGCGCGCCCCATGCGCTCGATCGTTTCTTCCACCCGGGCCATCTCCGCGCCGCATGTTAAGAGCAGTTCACCCGCCTTAAGGATCAGACCGACTAGTTCTTCCACTGGGACATCACCCGCTCCATGCTCCTGGCAGGAAATACTACCAGCATGTTGAACAACCAAAGGAATAAGGAGGTCGAAGGAATGCAGATCAACACTCAGCGTTTACTTGAGGAGTTCCTTGAACTGGTGCAGGTTGACTGCGGGACCAAGGACGAACGGCCCATGGCCGACGCTCTTCGTCCGAAGCTTGAAGCCCTGGGCTGCACCGTCGTCGAAGACGATGCCGGGGCAAAGATCGGAGGAACCGCTGGCAACCTCATCGCCGTACTCGAAGGCAGCAAAGATGCTCCTGCCCTGCTCTTCTGTGCACATATGGACCGTGTTTCGCCGGGCCGGGGGATCAAGCCTATTGTTGAAGACGGCGTCATCAAAAGCGATGGCAGCACCATCCTTGCTGCCGATGATGTGGCGGGCATCGCTGCCATCTTAGAAGGGATCCGCACCGCTCAGGAGCAGCAGATACCACATGGGCGCGTGGAGATACTCTTTACGGTAGCCGAGGAAGGCGGCCTTTTCGGGGCAAAGTCCGTAGATGCCAGCCAGTTTGAGGCCAAGGCCGGCTTCTTCCTGGATTCAGGCGGCCCGGTAGGCACTATCGTGGTGCAGGCCCCTGCCCAGAAAAACGTAACTGCAACCATCCACGGCCGGGCAGCCCATGCCGGTGTGGAGCCCGAAAAGGGCATCAATGCCATTGTGGTGGCTGCGGAAGCCTTGACCAAGATGAAGTTGGGCCGCATCGATGCCGAAACAACCGCGAACATCGGCCTGATTCAGGGCGGAACGGCCACAAACATCGTCCCCGATCGAGTCGAGCTCAATGGCGAAGCCCGCTCGCGGGATCAGGCCAAGCTGGACAAGCAGGCGGCCCACATGGTAGAAGTCATCCAGAGCGTCTGCGCTGCCCATGGCGTGGAAGCGGAGGTAGTGGTAAAAGACAGCTACCAAGCCTTCTGCCTTTCTGAAGACGACTACCCCGTAAAGCTTGCCGCATCCGCGGCCCGGGCCATGGGTTTAGAACCCCGTCTCCAGAGCACAGGCGGGGGCAGTGATGCCAATATCATCAACGCATGCGGCATACCATCGGTGATATTGGGCATGGGCTACCACAATGTCCATACCACCCAGGAGATCATCCCCGTAGATCAGCTGGCAGCAGCAGCCGAATTCGTGCTGCAGATCATAAAGGCCAGCTGAGAGATGACTCGATGCCCGTTCAAGGGGCGCCCGCCCAGCCACCAGGCCGGGCGGGCACTTTTCATCATTATAGTATATTGTCCTTGAGGATTTTGGTCAACTCGTCCGCCGATGGCGTGCCCCGCGAGTAAGCGGCGTTGCGGGTCTTGGCTGCTTTTTCCGCATAGGCCCTGATCTGCTCCTCGGACACCTCGATCTGGTATGCACCTTCTGCCAGCAGTTCGTCCATGAGCTCACGGAAGGCTTCCAGCGATGGAAGACCCAGAAGTTCCAGAACCGTGTCCACACGTTCGGGCGCATACCCATGGTTGTACTCGAGGTATGAAGCCATGAATACCCCATTCGCCCGCCCGTGGGGATAGCCGTGGAAATATGTCAGGGGATAACCCAGGGCATGCACAAACGTGGTCCCGGTCTGGGCGATGGTGACTCCGCCCAGCATTGAGGCGAGGAGCAGATCTTCCCTGGCTTCCATGGTCAGTTCACCGGTGCGCAGCGCTTCTATGGCTGTGCCCCAAACGGCGATGCCCTGAAGAGCCGTGAGATCACTTGCTGAAGTGGCTCGATTGGACAGATACCCCTCAACCAAGTGGGATAGAGCATCCACAGCCGTATCCACTGTCACTTCCCGGGACAGCGAAGCCGTGTACTTGGGATCCAGATAGGCAACGGCCGGGAACAGGTCGGGCCCGCCCAGGCCCTTTTTGGTTTCTTCCTCGTGGATGGTCAAGACGGCATAGGGCGTAACCTCACTGCCCGTCCCCGCGGTGGTCGGGATAGCCGCGATGGGCAGCGCCCGGTGTTCCCACCCCTGGTAGAGCTCGATGGGGCGTTTGTCGTTTACCGCCAAAACGGCCATGGCTTTGGCCGCATCAAGGGGTGAGCCACCCCCGATGGCGATGATGTAATCACAGTTTTCTTTCTTGGCCAGCTCAGCGCCTTCCAAGCAGTTTTCCCCAGTCGGGTTGTTCTCCACGCGGTCAAAGATGACGTATTCGCCCTTTAGCACAGAAAGCACGTCATCCAGCGCTCCGCTCTTGCGCGCTGAGGACCTGCCTGTGACTATCAGCGCCTTCTTGCCGAGAGGCAGTCCCTCTCCAGCCTTCCTGACTACATCCCGCCCAAAGACGATCTTGGTGGGCAGGAAAAAGGTAAACTCTCTCATTTTTCCGCTCCTTCCTAGACCTTGATGAGTTTCCATCCTCCCCTGCTGAACCGCCGCTGAATGAGCAAACTGCGCAGGAAGAGGTCTGCAACCATGCCTATCCATGCTCCCGTAAGCCCCAATCCCAAGCGAAGCGACAGGACGTACGCGAGCCCGAGGCGGACGCCCATGAAGGATACCATAACCATCTTCATGATCGCGCGGGTGTCCCCCGCTCCCCGCAGGCCTCCCGCGAGGATCATCCATACGGCAAGGGATGGCTGAGCCAGAGCTACCAAGCGCAGGCAGACCACGGCCTGAGCAAGCACCTCTGGGTCGTGGGAGAAGATCCGCACAATAGGTGCGGGAAACAAGAAAAAGATGAGGCCCATACTGGACATGACCAGCATCCCCAGACTGCGCGTGATCCTGCCGGCCTTTTCTGCATCCCCCGGCCGTCCGGCTCCTAAATTCTGCCCCACCAGGGTTGTCGCTGCCACGCCAAAGCCCGCACCAGGCATGAAGGAAAGGGACTCTGCATTGAGGGCGACCTGATGGGCGGCATAGGGCACCGTACCCAGAGAAGAAATGATCATGGTGTAGATAAGCTGACCGACACGGAGCATACCCTGCTCTACGCCTGCGGGAACTCCGATGCTGGTTATCCGGCGGATGACTTCGGGATCAGGCCTGAAAGAGTCTGTCAGCCGCACGGGCAGGAGACGGTTACGCAGAAGGACCCACAGGGCCAAAAGCCCGCCGCAGGCCTGAGCCACCGCCGTTCCCACAGCTGCACCGGCCACGCCCAGTGCTGGGAACGGCCCAAGTCCGTAGATAAAGAGGGCATTCACCACCACATTGATCACATTGACCAGAGCTGTGATCTGCATGGGAGTCTTGGTGTCGCCCGCTCCCCGCAGTACGGCGTTGATCACGATCAAGAAGAAGTTGAGGATCATGGCCAGGGACACTATGCGGACGTAACCAGCAGCTTCCGCCAGTACCGCCGCCTCGGCACGCCGGAAAAGCACGCCCAGGACGCCCCGGGCCGCGGCGAGGAAGATGAGCATGACAGTGCCAGAAACAAAAAGACCCAAGACCAAGGACTGCCTGGCCACGGCACGGGCGCGATCCTGCTCTCCTGCACCGACGTGCCTGGCCACGAGGGCCGTGCTGCCGGTGGCAAGGGCCGAAAAAACAGTCAGGCCGAGCTGGTTGACCTGGTTACCCAGGCCCACCGCGGCCAGAGCACCAGCACCAAGGCGTCCCACCATAGCTGTGTCCACGATGCCCACCATGGTATGCAGCAGGTTTTCCACTATCGCCGGCCAAGCCAGCCGCAGGATCTCAGAACGAAAGTCCCGCTGCCTGGCGGAAAGTCCGCTGTCCAATCATCTCTCTCCCTTCGGGGGCTGGAAGGATTCCTTCTTTCCCAGTGGAACTATCACCTATTATACATCCCCGGAGGGATCTGTCGTGCAGTATTACTCAACATATCACTCTCCGCTCGGCCCGTTTTACCTCTGGTTCTCTGACAACCAGCTCTTTTACGCCTCCTTCAGCAGAGAAGGCGGCGAACAGTTCGCCTCCAAGAACCGCCTCGGCACCTCCATTCCGCAGCTGCCGCTTCCCGACACCTTTGCAGAAGACCTCTCCGCCTACTTCCAAGGGCGCAGAGTCGAGTTTGACTGGCCCCTCCTGCTCCTCGGCACTCCCTTCCAGCTGCAGGTGTGGGAGCAGATCCGCCGGATCCCCCACGGGTCTTTTTCTACCTACAAACAGATCGCGCAGAAGCTCGGCAGCAGGGCCTACCGAGCTGTTGGCCAAGCTGTGGGAGCGAATCCCGTAAGCATTATCGTGCCATGCCACAGAGTCCTGGGTACGCACGGCTTGGGCGGATACGGCGGCGGGTTGAATGTCAAGCGCTTGCTTTTGGAGCTAGAAAATGTTACTCTAGCACCGAATCTTCAAGCTTAAGGAGGTGCACCGCCATCAGGCAGTTCGTTTTCGGTTTTGACATAGATGGAGTACTCACCCACGACGATGACGGCACCAGCAACATCTGGCTGCAGGCCGCCAGCGCCTACTTCGGCGAACCGATCCTCAAAGCAGCCTACGATATCGAGGAGGCCTTCAACAAGACCCGCGAAGAAGTGAACCAGTTCTTCGCTTCCTGCATGGATCAAATCTTTGCCAGCGTTCCCGTGCGCGAACAGGCGGCCGAAACCCTCCGCCGCCTCTCTGACCAGGGATGTTTGGTCCACCTGATCACCCACCGGTACGAGGCCTACCGCGCAGTTACAGAAGACTGGCTGAAGCGCAACCGCATACCCTTTCACAGCCTGACCATGTGCAGTGATGGCAGCGGTTACTCCAAGAAAGAACGCTGCCTTGAGCTTGGCGTTCAGTTCTACGTCGACGACAAACTGGAGAACGCCGAAGAAGTTGCCGGCAGCGGCATCTACACCCTGCTCTTCTACGCCTCGCACAATGCCCGGCGTCCCACAACCGTGCCTCTCGTCAGAGACTGGCGTGAGATCGCCGAGCACATTGACTTCTTCCTCAATCAGAGGCAGCGCCAGGTCCGCTAAGACACGCTCTGCTCAAGCTCAGCGCGGCAGAGCTCGAAAAAGTTGCACCACGGGCACTGCTCCCTGGCCTCTGTGAGTGCGAACCTCTCCTTCGGCTGCGGGATGTTCAGATCCGGATCCTTGAGCAGCCGCTTCATCTCCTCAACACTGGCCAGCACGTTCTGCTCCACAGTCAAAAGGTCTTGCTCGGTAAAACGCAGCTCCGTGCTGGTCTGAAGATTGAGGTACTCCAAACGGGCCGTGATGCTTTCCACGTCCGCCCCGTATTTCTCTCTGACGAAAAGGACGTAGAGGGCTACTTGCTCCCGGTTCTCCTCCACCTCTTCCCCGCTCTTCCAGTCAACAACTATCCACTGGCCGCCAGGAACCCAGAAAACCAGGTCGGGAACGGCGAAGACCGGCGTCCCGTCGATGGTGATCGTGTCAAACTGTTCGCAGCTCACCACCTGGACCCCTGGCCGCGCAAGGTGGGCCCACACAGAACTGTGCACGAGGCCTGCGGCCGACTGGGTGATGCGCTGGTTGATCCGGGCAAGAACCGCCTCGCTGACACCGGTTCCGTAGTAGAACTCCCGCAGCATGTCCACGCGTTTGGGACGCATCAGAAACTGCTCCCGGTTTTCCCGAGATGACTTCCAGATCCGCCGCATGTACCGGCGGATTTCTTCTTCCACTTCTTCGGCGGCAGGGAGTGCGCGCCCACGGGACGTTCTGGCCACCAGGTTCTCGGCCGCCCTATGGACGGCATCCCCTAAAGCGGTATAGATGTTGGCCAGCTGCTTGAGTCGGTAAGCCAATGCCGCTTCCGGCGGAGCATTGTCCTCCCAGCCGTTGTGCGCGGCATAGTAGTTGTAGTAGTAACGCCGCAGGCAGCTGGCAAAGACCTGCTTCCGGGAAAAAGACCAGGACCACGGCGGGTATTCGGTCCTCACATAAGCCACTCCCCTGCCCCCTTTCAGATCCGCTTCCACAGTCCAGGCGCCCATTTTCTTACCATGAACCTGACCGCGAGGCCTAGGGCCAAAGCAGCAGCTAGAAGCTCAATAGGGATGAGCCACAGAAGCTCGAGCCCGATCGTGGCAAACATCAGCATCCCCAGGGCAAAGCCTAAGATCACGCCGATGAGCAGGCCCACCACAGCGTTGAGGTTGGACTTGACCGCTTTGACCGGGTTCACCCAATCCAGCATGGGTTTCCGCAGATCGAAGAGGGCCAAAAAGCCAGCCAGAGCACTGGCCAGGAGCGTGCCGAGGAAAGATCCCAAGAGAACCTCCCAAATACTCCACCCCATGAGGATGGCCACAGGAACAGCTCCCACTAAACAGCCGATGATGTTCACCACCTGGGATCCCACGACCTTGGCTGCAATGATCTGTTCGATGCTCAGAGGTAGGCTCCTGATCTGCCACAGATACTTGCCCTCCCGGGAAAAGGTCGTTGCGGGGATCATGGACATGGCGGTCATGAACATGAAATAGAGGGCCAGTCCGCCGGACAATACGAAGGGCGGAAGCTGGTCCAGAGCCAGGAGCTCAAAGGGGTTGTTTTCCAGACTCTGGCCGAACATGGGCAGCAGCGCCATAGCCGGCAAGAGCACATAGCCGATCAGACCGTTTAAGGCGAATCCCGGATCACGCACGAAAAGCTTGCTTTCCATACTGGCCACGGCCAAGAGCGGCGATCGACTCTGAGCAGACAAGCTGACTTTTCGGGCCCGACCCGAGCCCTTAGTCCCTTCCATACCCGCCAGGAGGCCCTGGAGAAAGACCTTTTCACCCAAATAGTACAGGACAAACAGAGCCGCGCCGCTGGCTGCCACAAGATAGAGCAGGTTCAGCCAGCCTACCCCGGTGTGGGAATATGCCATGGCCTGGGCAGCCCAGACGCTGGGCGGAAATACCCTTCCCACCGCTCTGATCAGCCCATCAGCCCTGCTTAGGAGCTGCTCCATGACGACCTCGGGATCGCCCGAGCCCAGACTGCTCTGCAGCCAGACCTGGAAGCCGACCATCACAACCACGAGCAGCAGACCGCCCACCAGAGTAAGCTTGTCTTTATGCCTGCTGAGGTTCACGGCGCGCATGAGCAGGACTGCCAGGACACTGGCGATGCTCAGGGGCAGCAGGGGCAGGGCAAAAAACACCACTATCGCGCTGAGTATATACCCCGCGCCGGCGCCTGCGAGCAGACCATACCTCGCCCAGAGCGGTGTGAGGATGAGCAGGTTGATCCCATATTGACCCGTGAGCACTACCGCCAGCTTTGCCCCCAAAACCTCCCAGGAGTACAGAGGCAGAGGCACGAGCATATCCAGGTCGCTGCTGAAAAAGAACGCGGTGATCACAGAGAAAAACCCAAAAAAGAGCCCGGCCAAGGACACCATCAAGGCACCGTTGAGCAGCGCCAAATGGGGCTGTCCGAAGGTGAGCCCAGCCATGAACAGCTTTTCCGTGAAGTTCCAAACAAAGACCATGCCCATAACGACTGCCGGCGCCAATCCCGCAACGATCACCAGAGGTTCCCAGGTGCGCTGACGCTTCTTGAAGTAATAGTACTTAGCGGCAGACAGGCCGTAATGGTCCTTAAGCAGGGTGAGATAGAGTGTCCACAGCCTATTCCTCATGGTCGCCACCCGCATCCGTCAGCTCCAGGAACAGCTTCTCAAGGTTTGATCCGGCTCGCCCTGAGGCACGGCGCAGTTCATCCATGGTGCCGCAGGCGATGAGCTGACCCTTGTTGATGATCCCCACGCGGTCGCAGAGCTGCTCGGCCACCTCGAGTACATGGGTGGAGAAGAACACGGTGTTGCCCTGATGTACGTGTTCCCGCATAATGCTCTTGAACAGGTGAGCAGATCGGGGATCCAGGCCCACCATCGGTTCGTCAAGGATAAACAGGGGTGGTTCGTGCAGAAGCGCTCCGGTCAGGGCGAGCTTCTGCTTCATGCCTCGAGAAAAGCTCTGAACGAGATCGCCCACAGCCGAAGTGAGCTCGAACATCCCCAGATAATGATCCAGCCGGCGCTTGCGCGTCGGGCCATCGACGCCGTAGACATCGCCGATCAGATTCAGATACTCAAGCCCTGTGAGCTTGGGATAAAGATTCGGATTATCGGGTACAAAACCGATTGAGCGTTTCGCTGCGATGGGGTCTGAAGCGAGGTCGTGGCCGTTTACGACGATCCTGCCGCGATCCGCGGCCAAGAGCCCGACAACCATCCGTATGGTAGTGGTCTTCCCCGCCCCGTTCGGCCCCAAGAAACCGAAGATCTCTCCGGGGCGCACCTCCAGATCGAGGTTATCCACGGCATTGACACTTGCACCCTTGTAGCGTTTTGTAACACCCTCCAGCTTAAGCATTGATCCACCCCTCTTGGCCTATATGTCTATCCCTGTTATTCTCCTTTATACACCCGTTCCCTGCCTAAGATCCAGGTGTCACCCAGGAGGTTAAAGCCCACCACTGCAAAGGCGATGAACAGTCCCGGAACCAGAACCAGCCATGGCGCCAGCGAACCATAGGGCTGAGCTTCCCTGAGCATCCGGCCCCAGGAAGGGTCGGGAGGCTGGATACCAACACCCAGGTAGCTCAAGGAAGCCTCCGCCAAAATAGCTCCCGCCAGACTCACGGAAAACTGGACCAGAAGCGCATCACGGAGGTTGGGAAAGATGTGGCGCAGGACGATTCGGAGATCGCCCGCCCCCAGCGCGCGAGCAGCCTCAACATAGGGCCTTTCTTTGATACTCAACACCTGGTTTCGCGTCACCCGCAGGAAACTGGGGATGTTGCCCAAGGCGATGCCCCAGAGCACAACTGGCACGCCTGGCGACCAAACGGCGGCAAAGAGCAGAGCCAATAGGATGCTGGGAAGAGCCTGCAGAGCCGTACTGAGGCGCATGAGCAGCTCATCCCACCAGCCACCGAAGAAACCAGCGGCTGAGCCCAGGAAAACTCCCGCCGCAGCTCCCAAGCAGACCGCCGCGATGCCCACGGCCAGAGAGATGCGGGCACCCCAGAGGATGCGGCTCAAAACATCTCTTCCGAAATGATCGGTGCCCAGAAGATGCTCCCGATCAGGGGGCTGGAAACGGGCTGCGATGTTCACGGCATTCGGATCGTAAGGGGTGAAAAACAACCCCAGCAACGTAAGGGCCAACAGGAGGCCTACCATCATCAGGCCCCAGTATCTCCTTTTCACAGCTTCCATCACCTTCACTTGCGAGGAGTTCACTCGTACCGAATCCTGGGATCCAGCATGCCCAGGCAGAGATCGAAGGCCAGATCAAAAGCGAGGATGACCAGAACCACAAGCATAACAGCGGTCTGAACGAGGGGCAGGTCCCTCTGGAAGACTCCGTTGAGGAGAAGCTGGCCCAGCCCCGGCAGGCCAAATACCTGCTCTACAACGATGGTACCGGCCACCAGCTGGGCAAACTGCACGCCCGCGGCGGTCAGCGGACCGAGGGCAGCATTGCGCAGTACGTGTTTGAAGAGGACAGTGGTGCCGGAGAGCCCTTTGGACCGCGCGAAGCGGACATAATCCTGGCCCAGAACCTCAAGCACTCCCGCTCTAAGGAATCGGCCCAGTACCGCCGTCCGGGGCAGGGCGAGAGTAGCCACGGGCAGGATCAAGCTCCGCCAACCGTCGTACCCTCCTGCAGGAAGGAGCCGCAGCTGCACTGCGAAAAACTGGATGAGCAGGATTCCAACCCAAAACTGGGGCAGCCCGAGGCCTACCTGGGTGAACAGCGACAGTAAGCGGCTGCCCAGGCGGTCGGACCGCACCGCCATGTACATCCCGGCTGGGAGAGCCGCGAGCGCAGCTGATCCCACCGCGAGGAGCGCCAGGACAAAGGAGAGGGGAAACGCCTGGCCCACCAGCTCCCTTACGGGAAGCGAGTAGCGCCAGGAGTTTCCCCACTGGCCGGCGAGAAAAGCCGAAAACCATTTGAGGTAACGCTGGAGCAGCGGCTGATCTAGGCTGAGTTCTTGACGCAGGCGGGCGTAGGCCTCTGGGCTGCCCTCTGTTCCGAGCATGAGCAGTGCTGGATCACCGGGCAGCACCTGCAGGACAAAGAAGGTGGCTGCGCTCACCAGCACTGCGGTCAGCAAAAAGCCTCCCGCCCTGCGCCACAGATAGCGCTTCATACACCATCGCTCCCCTTACTGGTACAGACTGGCCAGGTCCACCACATAGGTGGGATAACTCCTCCAGCCCTGGATCCGTTCATCCATTGCGGCAAGCTGCTGCGGATCCATGATGAACACCCCGGGCAGCTCACGGGCCAAGATTTCCTGTGCTTCCAGGTAGATCGCCCGCCTCTCTTCCCCTTGGGCGCGGATGCCAAGCTCGATGAGCTCATCGTAACGGGTATTGGAGAAGTTGAAGAAGTTGCGGCTGCTGTTTGTCGTGTAACGTACCAGTATGGAGTGGGGATCCAGCCTTCCCGCCAGTCCGATGATGGAGACATCGTAGTCGCGCTGGGTGTAGACCCTCTCCAGCCAGGTTCCCCACTCCATACTGGTACGTTACACGACAAACAGCAG